>JBBRTT010000001.1:0-274031 GCA_038244165.1 Lysobacterales bacterium
GCTCGCGCCGGTGCCTGCCGCCGTCGTATCGCAGTCCGCACCGGCTCCGCTCGCCACGCACGTCCAGCTACCCACCGTCACCGTCGCCGGGACTGTATCCGCCACGCTCGCGCCCGTCACATCGCTCGGGCCGCTGTTCGTCACCGTGATCGTGTAGTTCAGGCTCTGGCCCGGTATGTACGTCCCTACCGGACTGGCGACCTTGGTTACGACCAGGTCTGCCTTCGGGTTCGGCGTGTCGGTGTCCGTCGCCGAGTTGTTGCCGGGGTTCGTATCCGTCACGCTTGCGGGCGCCGTGATCGTCGCCGTGTTCACCAGATTGCCGGTCGCAGCCGCGCTGATATTCGCCGTCACAGTGAAGGTGGCCGTCGCGTTCACCGGCAGATTCACGGTCGCGTTGATGTTGCCGGCGCCACTCGCCGGACCCGTTCCACCGCCTGCGTAGACTGCAGTCCACGTGTCGCCGGTTACGTCGGCAGGCAGGATGTCTGCGACCGTAGCACCAATGACATTGCTCGGTCCGGCATTCGTCACCACGATGGTGTAGCTCGTCGAGGTGCCAGGCACATAGGTGCCAATCCCGTCGGTCTTGGCAATTTGCAGATCGGTATTGAGCGGCACGGTATCTATCGCGCAACCCACGGTCGGGGTATTGGTGCCGGTACAGGCGCCGGCCGACGCTGCAGTCGGCAGAGGCGAGTTGCTTGGATCCGCTCCGGTTGTTCCCACTTTCGCCGGATTGATGATGGTGTTGCTGACGACCGCTGCCACGATGACGTTGAACGTGATGTTCGCCGTGGTACCCGCGGCGATCGCTGCGGTGTTGTCGCAGGTAATCGTCTGCCCGGCAACCGTGCAGTTGAACAGGCCCGAAGCGAACGGCGTCGCGCCGCTGTAGCTCAGGCTTGCCGGCAACACGTCGATGGCGCGCACGGTGCCCGCTCCACCCGATGCCAGGCCGCCGCTGTTGGTCACCGCCAGAGTGAACGCAAACGTATCGCCGGGACTGTGAGCCTGCGGATTCGGATGGGATTTGGCCAGACGAATCGTCGCTTGCGATGCAGTGTCCAGATCAAGTGCGCATCCCGCCGGATTGTTGTCGCTGACGCAGCCGGTGACATCCGTGCTGGCAAGCGCACCCGGCAAAAGCTCAGGATCCAAACCGCCGCCGATTCGTGCCTTATTGATGTACTGGCTGCCGTTTGTCACTCCAGCTGCGCTCACAATCAAGCTGAACTTGCTCACCGAGCCGGCAGGTATCGTCACGCTGGAAGAACATGTCACGCCTTGCGTGTCGGTTGCGCCGACCAGGGCGCACGACCAGTCCGCCGCATTGACTCCGCCAACCGTCAAGATGGCGGGCCAGGTCAACCCGGCCGGCAACTCGTCGCGGAAATTGATGGTGCCCACGGAGGCAGCATCGCCGCCGTTGGAAACCGTGAAGGTGTAGGTCGTCTGTCCGCCGACGTAGACGAAAGACGCGCCGTCATCCTTGGTCAGGGTCAGATTTACGTGCTTGACGTTGTCGGTATCACCGGCGCAGCCGGAGGCCGGGTCCGAATTTGTCGTCGCCGGCGGCGTCGGTGCGGGGCAGCTGCCCGCGGATGCGGCAGTTGGCAACGTCGATTTGCCGGGATCGCCGCCGCCGCCGATCTGCGCGAGATTGGTTACCGCGCCGGGAGCGACAGCAGCAATAGTGGCGACGAAGGAGAAGACGCTGGTGCCCCCTGCGACAATTTGTATCGAGGAAGTGCAGGTGATGACATTGCTCGCGGCCGTGCAGGTCCAATTCGCTGCCTGTGCGCCGCCGAGAGCAACCGCACCGTTGGCAACACTGAGACCGGTCGGCAAGACATCCACGATCTGGATCGGCTTGCTTGTATCCGTGCCCACCGAGCCGTTGTTGGTCACACCGAGTGCATAGGTCGTAGTCGAACCGGCTATCACTGTATTGGTCCCGTCACTCTTTGTCAGCGCGAGTGCCGGTGCCGTGATTGTGTCTTGATCCACTGCACAGCCGGCGGGAACATCGTTCGCCGTGCATGCCGTCGCGGTTCCCGAACTTGGTGCCGGTTTGTTCGGATCGCCGCCGCCGCCGATCGCCGCCTGGTTGGTCACCGATGTATTGCCACTGCCAATCACGTTGACGGTAAACGCGAACGCACTGCTGCCGCTTCCGGCAATCGCAATCGATGAGGTGCAAGTCACCACATTGGCCAGCGCGTTGCAGGTCCAATCCGCCGCCTGCGCACCGGTCAAGGTTACCGGGCCGTCGGCAATGCTCAACTCGACCGGCAAGACATCGACGACCGTAATTGCAGCGTTGGTGGAAACATTGCCGGCGTTGGAAGCAGTCAACGTGTAAGTAGTGGTTCCACCGGAAGTGATTGCGGTAGTGCCGTCGCTCTTGCCCAAATGCAGATTGGGAGAACAGAGTGCACCAGGCAGCGGACCGGGCGTGTTAGGTATCAAAAACGTGCTCAAGCCGCCGTTGAAGCCATCGGCGGTATACGTGTCGGTGCCGTTGGTGGTAATGCCGGGCGAGCCGCCTGCCAGCGTTGCATTCAGCGCCAGCGACAACGGTGAATAGGCGACAAAACCGCCGCCGCCGCCGCCGCCCGGACCATGCCTGTTGCCGGTTCCGGACTGGTTCCCGGCCCAGGCGTTGCCGCCGTCGCCGCCGGATGCATCTGTCGTCGCGGTCCCGCCATTGATGGAATAGATCACCACTGAGCCACCGGCACCACCGCCGCCGGCCGCATCGTTGAGAATGTTGTAGGCGTGCGCGCCACGTACGTCGATCAGGCCGTTGCCAGTAATTGCGCCAGTGCGCACGATGACAATGCCGCCGCCCGCGGCACCAGAAGAACAGATGCCCGCGCCCCGGTTGCACGACATCGCTTGATTGGCATACGTACCAGCGTCGGCTGTGGAATTGTTGGTACTGCCGGAGCCGCCGCCGCCGCCGAGAAACACCCGGTTGAAGGCGATCGTCCCCGCATAGCTCGCGCCACCACGGCCATCGCTGTCGACCAGCGGAGCGTTCCAGGGACGTCCGCCAATGCCACCGGGTGCGAAATTGCTGCCGCCACCGCCGCCGGCATTCTCGTCATTGCTGATGTCGGGATTGCGTCCGTCCGTGCCGCCGCCGCCGGCGTTGCCGGGTGCGCCACGCGCGTGTGATCCCCCGGGGTATCCCTCGACGCCATAGTCGGTCTGCGCGAGATTCGCCGCCGTGGTCACCGCATTGGTGGACTGAAAACCCCACTGGTCCTTGACCACGAAAAAGCGCGGCGTGCCGGCGATACCCTCGCCCTTGCCGCCATGCGCCAGATAGGCAGGAGCCGTCGGCAGGCTGGTGCTGGAGGCCGACGCCATCCAGTCCGCGTTCGATCCATTGTTCGCTGCGCTGCCGTCACCGGCGCCGCCGCGGAAGCCTTTGCCGGCGATGAAGAAGGCGCGATTCGTCTGTCCCTCGACCGTGCCACTGCCCAGCGTCAAGGTATCGCGGACATCAACCGCGGCGACGCCACCGGTCTCGCCCGTGGCGCCTACTCCCAAGCCCCACGCCGGGGCGGTTACGCCTGCTGCAGTCGCCGAGCTGTACTGGGGCACGCGAATGACCTGATAACGCTTTTGGCCTGACGTCGCGATCGCATTCGCCTGCGTGTAGAAGTTGGTCAGCGCCGGAGCGAACGTGACGGTGGCCCCCGCACCGGTGCCGGTGGTTGCGGTCACCGCGACAAATTCATGCAGTCCCGACTCACCGACACTGGTCGTACCGTGGCCGCTGCCGCTGCCGTCACCGTAGGTATTGTCGTTGGCGGAATTGATCGTGCCGTCCTGCATCTGCATGATCAGCAGCAGATCGCCAGCAACGATATTGTCACTGGCGCCGCGCGTGTCGCGCGTACCCAGTACCAACGTTGTCGCGCCTAAGATCAGGTTGCCATTACCCTGAAAATAAGTGTTGACGATGCCGCTGAGCGTCCCGGATCCCAGGCTGCTCGGGTTTGCGCAAACCTGAGCCCATGCGCCTGTCGGCAGGGTGGTGAGCAAGGCGATTGCTGTGATCAGCAGACAGCGGCGCGTGGCCCTGATTGTCCGTCCCACAAACAAGCAAACCCCCTGGCCGAGCCAGCAGGAATCGACATCTCGCATTGTAATTTCACCCTTACGGTTGCAACGATTGGCGGTCTTTGGATCAAGAGTTTTGAAGCGATTGCGGCATAATCCGTGCCTTATTGTGACCCCAATCACAATTCATCACGGAATGACGTAGTGTATCGGCTTCCTGCGCGCGCGACCTGAATGAAATCCCGCGGTCTGGCGCGTTCTACCAGTCAGCTAGTCGTCGACCAGCGTAAACGCGCAGGTTTTGCTGGATCTGATCATCTCGTCAAACCTGCCCGTCAAGGCAGATCAGACCCGTCCGTAGCGGTCTTCCAGACGCACGATGTCGTCTTCGCCGAAATAGTCGCCGCATTGCACTTCGATGAGATGGATATCCTCGCCGCCGGGATTCTCCAGCCGATGCAGCTCGCCCATCGGTATAAATGTGGATTCGTTGCGCTGAAGCAGGAACTCGCGGTCGCCCACGCGCACCTTGGCCGTACCCTGCACCACGGTCCAGTGTTCGCTGCGGCGGTGATGTTTTTGCAGGCTCAATACCTGACCGGGCTTCACCGTCAGGCGCTTTACCTTGCAGTCGCTACCGTCTTCGAGCACGGTGAAACTGCCCCACGGCCGATGCACGGTCTGGTGGAAGCGCGCCGCGGAATGATCGGTTTCGCGCAGCTGCTCGACGACCTGCTTGACCTGCTGCGCGCGTTCGCGATCGGCCACCAGCACGGCGTCGCCGGTGTCGATGATGATCAGGTCGTCGACACCGACGGCAGCCACCACGCGCTTGTCGCCCTGGATGTAGCAGTTGCGGCTTTCGATGATGATCGCCGAGCCGACCACGCGATTGCCCGCCGCATCCGGTTCGCTACCGGCTTCCAGCTCGCTGACCGTTTTCCACGAACCGATGTCGCTCCAGTCGAACGTCGCCGGAACCACTGCGCAGTTTTCCGCACGCTCCATCACTGCATAGTCGATGGATATATCCGGCATCGCCAGGAACGCTTCGCGTGAGAACTCGACCGGGCTTTCCGCGCTGACCGCGCTGGCGTAGCACGTTCTTGCTGCTGCCAGTACGTCCGAACACGTCTGCTCCGCGGCAGCGATCAGCGCATCGGCGCGGAAACAGAACATGCCGGAATTCCACACGTAGTCGCCCGAATCCAGGTACGCCTGCGCCGTGCCGCGGTCCGGTTTTTCCACGAAGGCCGCGATCTGCCGGCCGTCACTGTGCGCGATCGGCGCGCCCATGCGGATGTAGCCGAATCCGGTCTCCGGCTGCGTGGGCCGGATGCCGAACGTGACCAGGCGTCCGTCCTGGGCCAGTTCCTGTGCACGCCGGGCGTCGGCAACGAAGGCGTCAGCGTCGGCGATCAGGTGATCGGCCGGCAGCACCAGCAGGGTCGCGTCCTTGCCGATGTGTTCACAAATATACAATGCCGCAAGGACGATCGCCGGCGCGGTATTGCGCCCAGCCGGTTCCAGCAGGAACGGCAGATGATCCAGGTTCGCGCCGGCATGCTGGGCGTAGGCGTCGCGGGTGAGAAAGTAATAATCGCGACCGGTCACGGTGAGCACGCGGCCGCCGTCGGCCAGGCGCAGGGCGCGATCCAGCGTCTTGTACAGCAGCGACTCGCCGTCGGCCATGCGCATGAACGGCTTCGGGTAGGCGCTGCGCGACACCGGCCACAGGCGCGTTCCGGCTCCACCGGAGAGGATGACTGGAATCAACATTTACACACTCCACGTTCTTTCAGCTGGCCCGCGTCGCCGCCAGTTCCGCTATCGCCGCATCCAGCCCCTTCTTCCAATCCGCCAAGTCTAGACCGAACGCGTCGCGGATTTTCGCCGTGTCGAGCACCGAGTACGCCGGCCGCCGCGCCTTGGTCGGATAGTCGGCTGTCGTGATGGGGGCGACCTGGATCTGGCGCTCGATCAGCCCTGCTGCGTGTGCGGCGGCGAAAATGGCTTTGGCGAATTCGTACCAGGTGCACTCGCCCGCTGCGCACAGATGATAGGTGCCCAACGTATCGCGCTGCTGTTCCACGTCAAGCGCAAGCCAGCGCACCAGTGCTTGTGCTGTCGCATCCGCGATCAAGCGCGCCGTCGTCGGCGCGCCGCGCTGATCATCGACGACGCGCACGGTGTCGCGCTCGCGGGCAAGACGCAGCATCGTCAGCAAGAAGTTATGGCCTCGCGCCGCGTACACCCAGGCAGTGCGAAAAATGAAATGATGACAACCTGATTCGCGCAGCGCATTCTCGCCGGCGAGCTTGCTGCGACCGTAGACGCCCAGTGGCGCGGTCGTATCGTCTTCCCGATACGGGCGTGTGCCCTTGCCATCAAACACGTAGTCGGTCGAATAGTGCACCACCAGCGCACCTGCATGGGCAGCCCAGGCGCCAAGTACAGTCAGTGCCCAGTGATTGGCACGGTCGGCGAGGTTTTCCTCATCCTCGGCGCGATCCACCGCGGTATAGGCCGCTGCATTTACCACAATGTCGGGCGAGATCCGATGCAGGGCATTGCCCAGCGTCTCCGGATTCGCCAGATCCACGGCCACGGCATTGACACCGCGACTTAAGCCCCGTCCCTCACGCGTCGCCAGGTGCATTTCGCCAAGCGGCGCCAGCGATCGCGCCAACTCGAAACCGACTTGACCGTTGGCGCCGAGCAGAAGGATTTTCATTTTGCCGCCGTCTGCGCCGGTCCCGAGCCGATGTGCTTGTCGAGGAACGACAGGAGCTTCTGGTACAGCTCGGTGACGTGCGCCTCGGCATAGAAACCGTGGCCTTCATTGCCTTCGTACACCCACTCCGCATCGTTCTTGTTTTTCGCCAGCGCTGCACGCATTAATTCTCCCTGCGCCTTCGGCACGCGTCCGTCGGCACCGCCGACCACCAGCATCACCTTCGCCTTGATGTGCTCGACCCGCGCCAGCGGCGAACGATCCCACAGATCGGCGTCGTCCTTGCCGATGTTTTCGTCGATGTAGGTCGAGCCTGTTTGCGACTTCGCCATGTCGTTGTGGCCTGCCCACAGGCGCAGGTCGTAGATACCGACGTAACCGATTGCACATTTATACAAATCCGGTTCCTTCGCCGCACCTTCAAGCGCGGCGTAGCCGCCGTAACTGGCGCCATAGATGCAGACGCGATTCGCATCGGCGATGCCCTGGTCGATCGCCCAGTGTGTGGCGTCGGTCACATCATCCTGCATTTTGCCGCCCCATTCGCGGTAGCCGGCGCGCATGAATTCGTAACCGTATCCGCCGGAGCCGCGGTAGTTGACCTGGAGCACAGCGTAGCCGCGGCTGGCGAGCATTTGTGCTTCTGGGTTGAAGTCCCAGTTGTCCCACACACCGAACGGACCGCCATGCACGAATACTACGAGCGGAAGATTCTTGCTCTCTTCCTTGCCCAGTGGACGCATCAGATACGCGTGCAGCAGCATGCCATCGCGCGCCTTGAGCGAAACCGGCTCCATGTGCGCCATCTGCTGCGGCTTGATCCAGGGGCGGCGTTCGATCAGCTTGATGATCTTCTTGCTGCCCGCGTCGTAGAGATAATAGACGCCCGGATCGTCGTCGCCGTGCGCGAGAAAAACGACTTTCTTGCCGTCGGTCGATGCGTTGACGATCTGGATGTCGACCCCCGGGAACTGCTTGATCAGGGTGACCAGCAGGGCCGCCTCCGGCGCCGCCTTGTCAATCAGCACGGTGGCCGGGCGGCCGAGATTGGTGCGGATCGCGAATGCATCCTGGCCATCGAACGTCTTCACAAGTTCCGCCTGGCCGCTGTCTTTCGCGCTCCACACGACATCGAGCTTGCGCGTGTCGGTGTGCCAGCGGCAAATCCCGCCGACACCGGTGTCGCCCGGGCAATCGGCATACACGACCGTGCCCGTACGATCGAACATTAGTGGCGTGAAGCTGGCAGTCCTGGCCGTCTCGTCGGCAACCAGTTCCCAGGTGCTGCCCGCATCCTTGCGATAGTATACTTTTTGCAGCCAACTGCCCGGGCTGGCGTCGCCATAGGCAAAACGGATCGCGCCGTGATGGTCGGCGACGAACGTCGCCCCGCGCAGTGGCGCGGTGGCAAGCGGCGTCTTGCGTCCGTCGCGCAGGTCGATTTTGTAGGCCGCCGGGAACACGTCATTGGCGGTGGCGTGCTCGGCCCATAAGTATGAAGCGATGATCGCGTGGTCGGGGTCGTCCTGCAGCGCCGAGACGAACCTGCCCGAGGCGCGTTCACTGCCCGCGGGTGGCTCGATGTGCGTGGCTTTCGGCACAATGTTGCCGCCGACGCGCACGCCGAAAATTATGTTGGAATCCGAGCCGTCGGCATTGACCGAAAATAGCTCGCCTGTACCGGCCGGATTGACGATGCTGCCGAAATGCACGGCGACGCTATACATCACCCGGCCGGGTCCGGCCCACCAGAATTTGTCGATGTCCTCGCGACTGCGCGGGCTGATGTTGACGGTCTTCATGTCGGCCAGATGGATCAGGCCGAGCAGGGTTTTGTCGTCGACGATGCCGGTTACGGCGAGATATTCCCCATCCGGCGAAATTTTCGCGTCGCGGAATTTCGCATGGCGTGCAAAGTCGGCGAGCGGAATCTCAACGGCTGCTGCCGCAACACTCCAGATCATCAGCGTTATCGCGAGCAGACGGCACATTGTTCGTTTCCCCTGGGTCATTTGCTAGGCGGTCGATTGGCGGGCGCAATTGCGTCTACGTCATCTGGGTGTATTTCGGCAGCCGCTCCGCTGCGACCTGGTGCAGGAACGGCGCGCGCTGATCCTTTTCCGACAACTGCGGCGCACCGAGCGGCCAGTCGATCGCGATCTGGCCATCGTTCCAGCGGATGCCCGCGTCGGCAGCGTGGTCGTACAGGGCGGTGCACTGGTAGCAGAACGTGGCGTTCTCGGACAGCACGGCAAAGCCGTGCGCGAATCCCTCCGGTATCCAGAAATGCCGCTTGTTGTCCGCACTGAGCACCGCGGCGGCCCAGCGCCCGAACGTCGGTGAGCCGACACGGATATCGACGGCGACATCGTAGACCTCGCCCTCGAGCACGTTCACGAGCTTGCCTTGCGGATTCGGAAACTGGTAGTGCAATCCGCGCAACACTCCTTGCGCCGAACGCGAAACGTTGCTTTGCACGAAGCGTAGGTCCAGACCGATATTTTTATACTTTTGCGCATGGAAGCTTTCGTAAAAATAGCCGCGCGCGTCGCCATGCACGGCCGGCTCGATCACCACGCAGCCAGGCAGATTGGTTTCGATCACTTTCATGGGAACGCTCTCATCCGACGGGCCCCTGCTTGACCAGTTGTTGCAGGTATTGACCGTAAGCGTTTTTGCTCAGCGGCTTGGCCAGACGCAGTACTTGCTCGGCATCGATCCAACCATTGAGGAAGGCGATCTCCTCCGGACAACATACTTTCAGGCCCTGCCGGTTTTCGATCGTCTCGATGTAGTTGGAGGCCTGGGTCAGCGAATCATGCGTGCCGGTGTCGAGCCAGGCGAAACCGCGGCCGAGTTTTTCCAGCATGAGCGATGAATCTTCGAGGTAACGTCGATTCAGATCGGTAATTTCCAGTTCTCCGCGTGGCGATGGCTTTAGTGATGCTGCGAAGTCGCAGGCGCGTTGATCGTAGAAATACAGGCCGGTCACGGCATAGTTGGATTTCGGCTGCGGCGGCTTTTCCTCGAGTCCGGAAACTTTTCCGTCCGCATCAAATTCGGCAACGCCGTAGCGCTCCGGATCGCGCACCCAGTAACCGAATACGGTGGCGCCATGCGTGCGCTCTGCGGCGCGGCGCAACACTTGGGTCAAGCCATGGCCGTAGAAAATATTGTCGCCGAGGATCAGGCAACTCGGTTGACCATCGACGAAATCGCGGCCGATGACAAACGCCTGCGCCAGACCGTCGGGGCTCGGCTGCACCGCGTAGTGGATCGTGATCCCCCACTGCGAACCGTCGCCGAGCAGTTGCTTGAACAGCGCCTGCTCATGCGGCGTGTTGATCACCAGCACTTCGCGAATGCCGGCCAGCATCAGGATCGACAGCGGATAGTAGATCATCGGCTTGTCGTAGACCGGCAACAGCTGTTTGCTGATGACCTGTGTCAGCGGATACAGGCGCGTGCCCGAACCGCCGGCGAGAATGATGCCTTTTGCAATTTGCGACATTTTATAATTGTTCCGAATTACCGGGAGTTGCCCAAATCCCAACATCCGTCATTCCCGCGTAGGCGGGAATCCAGTTCTCTTGGCAGACTGCGGAAGAACTGGATCCCCGCCTGCGCGGGGATGACGAGCAAAGAAACGAAACAATCGCGTCACGCCACACCAAGCCGCTCCATCCGATAACTCCCATCCAGCACGCGCCCGCACCAATCCTGATTGTCCAGGTACCAATCCACCGTCTTGGCGATGCCGCTCTCGAAACTTTCGGTCTGACGCCAGCCGAGCTGCGACTTGATCTTGCTTGCATCGATCGCGTAGCGGCGATCGTGGCCGGGGCGATCTTTCACATAGCTGATCAGCGCCTCGCGCTTGGCGCCGTCTGTAAGCGGCCGGCGCTCGTCGAGCAGCTTGCAGATGGTCTTCACCACGTGGATGTTTTCGCGTTCGGCGTCACCGCCGACATTGTATACTTCGCCGGTGCGGCCGATTTCCAGAACGCGCTGGATCGCGCGCACATGATCGCCGACATAAAGCCAGTCGCGGATATTGCGGCCGTCGCCGTAGACCGGCAGCTTCTCGCCGACTAGCGCCTTGTGGATCATCAGCGGGATGAGCTTTTCCGGAAACTGGTACGGCCCGTAGTTGTTCGAGCAATTCGTGGTCAGCGTGGGCAGGCCGTAGGTGTGATGGAACGCGCGCACCAGATGGTCCGACGCCGCTTTCGACGCCGAGTACGGCGAGTTCGGCTGGTAGGGTGATTCTTCCGTGAATTTGCCCAGCGGCCCGAGCGAACCGTAGACCTCGTCGGTGGACACGTGCAGGAAGCGGAAAGCGTCCTGCTGTTCCAGCGGCGCCGCGCGCCAGTGCGCCAAAGCGCTTTCGAGCAAGGCCAGCGTGCCCACCACATTGGTCTGTACAAATTCCGCCGGCCCATCGATCGAGCGATCGACATGCGATTCGGCGGCGAAGTTCACGATCGCCGTTGGCCGATGTTCCTGCATGAGGTGGGCGACGAGGGCGCGGTCACCGATATCGCCCTGGACAAAGATATGGTCGGCGTTGCCGCGCAGAACCGACAATGTGTCCAGGTTGCCCGCATAGGTCAGTTTGTCGAGATTGACGACGCGATAGCCGCCACCGGCAAGCAAGCCAAGCACGAAGTTGCCACCGATGAAACCGGCTCCACCGGTGACCAAAAGGGTTTTCATTGCGCGATCGCCTTGCTTGAATGCCGCAGTCGCCGCCACGGGTCGCGGCGGTTGGGCATTTTAACCCGGCACCGTGCCAGCGACCAAAAATCCTTGCTGCGGCGGCGAAACGAGGCTTCGGCGCGCCGAAGCGAACCAATCCCCACCCGAAACGTTCTAGGATTGCCTGCAACCTCAAGCCAAGCCGACCGATGAGCTCGCTCAAGACGTTCTTTGCCCAACCCAAGCACCAATTCTGGCCGCTGCAAGTCGCCGGCTGGCTGGGCTACTTCGCGCTGAACTTCACCGCCTGGCTCGGTGAAGGCAAGCCGTGGACTTACATTTTTTCTTCGCTCAGCGTCACCGGCGCCGGCTTTGCCGTCACCAGCCTGCTGCGGCTGGGTTACCGGCGGCTGTGGCACCTGTCCGCGCCGCGCATGGCGGCGAGCGCGGCGGGCATGCTGCTCATCGCCGCAATCGTACAGACCACGCTGTATGTCAGGATCCTGTTCACCTACTGCGACGATTGCGACGTCCACAGCGTGTTCGGCTACCTGTGGTACTTCGCATCGATGTTCTACCTGTTGCTGTCCTGGAGCGGCCTGTACTTCGGCATCAAGTTCAGCCGCCAGTTGCAGCAGCAGAAGGAAGCCGCACTCAAGGCGCAGGCGATGGCACATGAGGCACAGTTGAAGATGCTGCGCTATCAGTTGAATCCGCATTTCCTGTTCAACACGCTCAATGCGATTTCCACTCTGGTGCTCGACGGCCGGCCGCAGACGGCCAATGGAATGGTGTCGAGCCTTAGCGCGTTCCTGCGCTACTCGCTGGATTCGGATCCTGTGCAGCGCGTGACCCTGGCGCAGGAGATCGACGCCACCAACCTGTATCTGGGCATCGAGCAGTTGCGCTTCGGCGAGCGCCTGCGCGTGCACATGGACATCACACCCGAGGCGCGCACCGCGCTGGTACCAAGCCTGATCCTGCAACCGCTGATCGAGAACGCCGTGAAGTACGCCGTTTCGCGGCGCGAGGAAGGCGGCACGATCCAGATCCAGGCGCAGCGCGAGGGCGACAGCCTGGTCATCGTGATTCACGACGACGGCCCCGGCTGCCCCAACTTCAGCGAGCGCAAGGACGGCCATGGCGTCGGCCTGGCAAATACGCGCGAACGACTCAGCGTGCTCTACGGCGCGCGACAGGATTTCACCATCGCCAATCGCCTGCCGCGTGGCGCGGAAGTACGCATCCGCCTGCCCTTCGAAGGTGCTGTTGTGGAAAAATCCACAAATATAGAGATTGCCGCATGAGCCTGCGTGTCCTGATTGTCGATGACGAACCACTGGCGCGGCGCGGGCTGGTATTGCGCCTGGCCCGCCATGCCGATGTCGACATTGTCGGCGAAGCCGGCAACGGCCGCGAGGCTTTCCATGCCATATCCAACTTGCGCCCGGATCTCATGTTCCTCGACGTGCAGATGCCCGGCATCGACGGCTTCGGTCTGTTGCGCGCCGTACCCGCATCGATGCTGCCGTTGACCGTCTTCGTTACCGCGTTCGATCAATACGCGCTGGCCGCGTTCGCCGCAAGCGCACTGGACTATCTGCTCAAACCGGTTGAAGACGCGCGCCTGGACGAAGCCCTCGCCCGCGCGCGCGTGCAGATGGCCTCGCGCGCGGCCAACGACAATTGCGAACAGCTGCTGAAACTTCTGGCCACACTTTCGCAAACGCCTGACCTGCGCCTGGCCGATGTCCTGGCCGGCGAAGCGCCACCCCGAACCGGTGGCAAACTGGCGATCAAGGACGGCCAACGCATCCTGCGCGTGGACATGGACGCGATCCAGTGGATCGACGCCGCTGGCGACTACATGTGCGTGCACACCGCGCAGGACACCCACGTCCTGCGCGGCACCATGGCCGAACTCGAACAACGCCTGCCGTCGCAACACTTCCAGCGCGTGCATCGCTCGACGATCGTGAACCTGGCCCGCGTCAAGGAAATGCGTCCGCACCAGAACGGCGAGTTTTTTCTCGTGCTCGATTCAGGGCATGAGTTGAAGTTGTCGCGCAGTTACAAGGACAAGGTGAGGTTGTTGGTGTAAGCCCCGCAGTGCAGGCGCCTAAAGCCCTCCCCTTCAAGGGGAGGGTTGGATGGGGATGGTGTCGCTACTGCTCGTCATTCCGGCTCGGAGTGCAAACAGCTTCCATCCGCTCCTGAATACCGGGTCGGGAACGCAAACGGTCGTGTTCACCGTTGCCGTCGGAGTGCCAGGATTCGGGCCACCGATGCCCCTAGCTGTTGCTTGGAGGTAATAATTCCCAGTGTTTGGGGTAGACCCAACAATCGTGTCACCTGGCGCCATTTGGATTACTGAAGCGGCAGCCGCGCCTTCGCTCGGACCGCTGATCAGATACCGTGTGGGGCACTCTCGGCGTCCACATGCGCGTAGAGCACATGCCCGTCTTGCGCATCGATCAGCACCTCGAATATCCCAATCATGGAGATGTTCATACCTGGATCATTGAAGCCAGCCTGCGTTCCCTTCATGTCGAACTCCCAGGTCAGCCGCACCTGCGTCCCATCCAGGTAGTAGGTCAAACGCCCGATGAGCTCATCGGTGAAGTCCATGCCCACATGCTGGATGAGCGTGCGCTGGCGCGCAGGCAGAGTCTCATCGCCTTGCGCGAACAGCCGAGAGTCGGGCTCAAATGTCGGAGCGCCGGACGCACCGTCATGCGGAGACGGTTTGCCATTAGCGGTTTTCCAAAGATTGGGAAGCTGTTGGCGCAACTTCCCATAGGCATCCGAAACGCTCAACCGAGGTATGTTTTGTTTGGGTGCTTCCACGGCGTAACGGCCACCGGCCGAAGCGATCCCCGCTGGGGTGGCCATCACGCGAATGAAGCCTTGCTGGTCAAAAAACGAAATACCGCCAAAGCGCTGGTTGAAACGGATCACATCGAGTTGCGGTTCGCGCACCTTAATTTCCGCCGTCATGGCCTCGATAGACTGTGCCGACAATCCGAAAAGCTCGGGGTTCGATTCGAGGAAGGCCCACGCGCGTTTGGTCGCATCGGCTGCCTGCGGCTGAGGCAACGGCGGATCAAAGGAGATGGAGCCGAGCTGATTGGCGATGTTGTCCCAGTTGATGTGAATCAAAGCGCCCGCACCGAGTTCACGTTGAAACTCGTCGATCTTTGCTTGAATGGCAGCGTTGGGAGCACGCTGCTGCCAGTTGACCGGCGGCCGCATGTCGTAAAAGCGCGCGTCGGTGACTGCTCCGGCACTGCTGGCCAGAACAGATAAAACTAGGAGCACGCCGGCGGATCGCATTCTCATCAGCATCCCTCTATTATGAACCGCACCGCACTTCGGTCGTTGTCGATTCGAAGCTCGTAGGCTGGGCTGCGAACTGCATAACCTCGCAAACGCAGCCCATTGACGGACGGTTTCATGGATCAGTGGCACCGTCCGCGATACCGAGCACCGCAGGCGGGAAGAGCTTCACTTGCCCTGCTGCAACTCAAGAATGCGCCATGCAAGCGGCATGTCGGCCCCCTTCCAGAACCTATTCCGCAAATCCTGGGGCGCCACGCAGCGTGCTTTCTTTCTTGGTGACTTTTTTCTTTGCACGAGCACTGCGCCGCAGGAGCGGCGCGAACAGCGAAGCTGGCTGCGAAGCAGCGGAGGGCAGGATGCCCGTAGTCAAGAAAGAAGTTACCCGCTCCTCCGCAGGAGGAGTGCAAGCTCTGAGAATCCAAAAGCAAGAACTGGATTCCTGCTTTCGCAGGAATGACGAGCCAAAAGCGGGAATGACGAGCATGGTGGATCCCCGCCTTAGCGGAAATGACGAGCTGAAAGAGGGCCCATCACCCCAGCCCTCTCCCCCAACGATGTCGGGGGAGAGGTGGTAACGACGCTATTTCTTTGTATAGTCGATCTGCATCATCTTGGCTTCCTTGCCGGCGTGGGTTTCAAACCACTCAAATGTGTAGTGCGTGGCATCGACGACGTGCACCACCTGGCGCACCGGGGTCTTCGCGCCTGCCTTCATCGGGTCGTCCATCTCGCCGTGAAACGTGTAGGCCTTGCCGGCGGCGTCATAAGTACCCCAGGCGAGCCAGAATCCCGTCGACATGCTGTCGATCCAGGTGCTGAAGAACTTGCCCTTGAGGTTGTCGAAACCGAGAAAGCCTTCGCCGTTGAACGTTTGCCCTTCGTATTTGCCCTCGAAGTGCATCTCGACATAGCGCCCGCCGTATAGCGATTCGCTATGCGACTTGCCGTCGCTTTTCTGGGGCGGCGCTTTCGGATCCATCATCATTGTCGTGACCGTGCTCCAATCGCCGACAAAATAATCCAGTTGCTTGTGCTCGGGCCTGACCTCGCCCATTTTTTGCATGGCGTCCATCATCGCCTTCTGTTCCTTGCTCATCGCAGGCGTAGTCGCCGCCGGCGCAGCTTTCTCCGCTGCGGGCGGCGCCTTGCTTGGTGGCGCCGCGGCCTTCTTGTCCTGTGCATATGCAGCCGTGCAGGCCAGCGTCAGTGCGGCGGCAAGTAGCGAAATCCGAATCGTTTTCATCGTTCCCTCCAGGTGTGCGGTGAATGGGAAGCGGATCGTAGTCCTCGCCGATGAAAGGAAAAAGACGCACTGCGGCAAGTGGCCACACGTCAAGGATCGCGCCAGAAGACGCGCCACTGAAGCGCTCAAGTTGCGCAACGGAAGTCGGTGGTGATGCTCGACCCATGACTTCTGGCCTACGAAGCCGAGCTTCATCGCACACTTCGTCGCGCGCGCCCATCATTTCGGCGCAATCCATGCAACCTTAATGACTCTCGCCACATCCATACCCGTACCACCCAGCGCGAGACTCGCGCCCAGGGGATAGTCAGAGTGGAATAGTTGGAGTGGCGTTATGAAATTAATCGAATCCTCACTGAAGAATCCGATTGCGGTCGGCATGGTGGTGTTGCTGGTCGCGGTGTTTGGATTCCTGAGCCTGCGTCAGCTACCACTGCAACTCTTCCCGGACATCGAGCGCCCGCAGATTGGCGTGTTCACGAACTGGCGTGCGGCGTCGCCGGAAGAAGTGGAATCCGAACTGCTCGAGCCGCAGGAACAAGTGCTGCAGGGTCTGCCCGGCATGGAGGAGCTCGACGGCAACGCCGGTCCTGGCGGCAGCTTCATCAATCTGACGTTCGCGATCGGCACCGACATGAAGAACGCGCTGGTCGAGGTGATCGGGCGCCTGAATCGGGTGCGCTCGATTCCCAAAGACGCCGATCGCCCCGTCGTGCAACTCGGCGGCGGCAATGGCGGCAATGCAAACGAATCGCTGTCATGGTTTTTCGTGCAACTGTTGCCCGGCACCGCGGGTCCCGTCGATAGCTATCGCCATTTCATCGAGAACACGGTCAAGCCGCGCATCGAAGGCGTGCCCGGCGTGTCGCAGGTGATCGTCAACGCCGGCCCGCCGGATGAAGTGCGCATCACCGTGGACATGGCGAAAGCGGCGAGCCTGGGCGTCACCCTCCCCGACATTTCCGCGCGCGCAGCGAGCGCAGCGGATATTTCCGGCGGCCAGATCGAAGTCGGCCGCCAGCAATATGTATTGCGCTACACCGGCCGCTACAAGCCCGAGGATCTCAGCGGCCTGGTGCTGTCGTGGCGCGACGGCAAACCGATTCGTCTTGGTGACGTCGCCAAAGTCACGACCGAGCCGCCGAAGCGCCAGTTTTTCAGCTACCAGAACGGCAATCCCGCGATTGGTCTGGATGTGCACAAGGCCAATGGTGCCAATGTGCTGGCGACGCTGACCGCGGTGAAAAAAGTCGTCGCCGAATTGCGCGACGGACCACTCAAGGCCAAGGGCCTGGGCATCGAGCAGTCGTTCGACTCCTCGCTGTTCATCAATCGCGCCGTCAGCCTGCTCAGCGAAAACCTGATCATCGGCGCGCTGCTGTCGCTGATCTGCGTGTGGTGGTTCATGCGCGACTGGCGCGCGACGTTGCTGATCGCCAGCGCAATTCCAATTTGCCTGCTAGCGACATTCACAGCATTGCACCTGACCGGACACAGTCTCAACGTGATTTCGCTTGCGGGCCTCGCATTCGCGGTTGGCATGGTCGTGGAAGGCGCGATCGTGGTGTCGGGAAATATCCTGCGCCTGAAAGAAGGCGGGATGACGCCGCAGGAAGCCGCGTCCAAAGGCACGAATCAAGTCGTCGGCGCGCTGATCGCCTCGACGATCACCACGATTGCGGTGTTTCTGCCGGTGGTTTTCCTGCGCGATGTCGAAGGCCAGATCTTCGCGGACCTGGCGCTGACGATTTCAATCGCGGTGGCGCTGTCCGTGATCGTCGCAATCACGGTTCTGCCTGCCGCATCGGGCTGGCTGAAGGCGAAGAAGCTCAAATCGGGCTTCGGCGACGGCTGGCCCTGGCTGACGAACAAGATCATGAGTCTCACCGACACGCGGCCGAAGCAGCTTGGTTGGGTCGCCGCCCTGCTGGTGCTGCCGCTGGCGCTGACGTTTGCGTTCAAGCCGCGTCTGGATTACCTGCCGCCGGTCAAGCGCGCGGCGATCGACGCGTATTTCAACTTCCCGCCGGGCATGGCGCCGGACGTCGTCCACGCTGAAATGATGCCGAAGATCCTCGAGCGCATGAAGCCGTACATGGAGGGCAAAAAACAGCCGCAGCTGAAGAACTGGTACGTGATCCTGTGGCCGGGAGGCGGCACCATCGGCGCGCGCGTGGTCGATGAAAAACGCATCGGCGATCTGGAGCGCGTGATCCGCGATGAAGTCACCATCGGCTTCCCGGACACGCGCGTGTTTGTCGAGGAAGGCAATCTGTTCGGCGGCTTCGGCGGATCGGCACGCTCGGTGTCGATCCATCTGCAAGGCGACGACAGCGCCAAGTTGAACCTGGCCGCGGAAGCCGGACGCAAGTTGCTGGAGAAGAAATTCCCCGGCGCGAACGTCAATGCGTTCCCGCAGACCGACGCGGCGCAGCTCGAGCTGCATGCGGTGCCGGATGACCGCCGCATCGCCGAAGCCGGATGGGATCGCGCCACCGTCGGCGACATCGTGCGTACGCTCGGCGATGGCTCGTGGCTGGGCGAATACTTCGACGGCGAACAACGCGTGCCGATCATCCTGCGTGCGGGCGGCGGTGCGAATCCCGAGGAAATCGCGCAGACCCCGATCGTCACGCCGAGTGGTCATGTCATCCCGATCGGCGATCTGGTCAAGCTCGAAACGACGCTGGGACCGACCCAGATCCGCCGGCTTGATCACCGTCGCACCGTCACCTTGACCATGGACCCGCCAGCGACATTGGCTTTGGAAGATGCGTTGCAGACGATTGACAAGGAAGTGTTGCCGGAACTGCACAAGGCGCTGCCCGACGGCACCATACGCCTTGCCGGCAGCGCCGATCGCCTGGACCAGATCGTCGGCACCATCGGCAAGAATTTCCTGCTCGCACTGTTTGTACTTTTCCTGCTGATGGCGGCGATGTTCAAGTCGCTGCGCCATGCGATCGTTGTCGTACTGACCGTGCCGCTCGCGCTGATCGGCGGCATGCTCGGTCTGCGCGTGCTCGGCCTGTTCGCATTCCAGCCGCTGGACCTGTTGTCGATGATCGGCTTCATCATGATGGTCGGCGTGGTGGTCAATCACGCGATCCTGCTGGTCGATCTTACTCGTACCGCGCAGCAAAGCGGCGCGAGCCTGGATGACGCGATCCGCATGTCGCTGAACCAGCGTCTGCGCGCAATCCTTGCCAGCACGCTAACCGGTGCACTCGGCGCATTGCCGATGGCGGTCAATCCCGGCCCCGGCAGCGTCATTTATCGCGGCCTGGCCGCCGTCAATGTCGGTGGCGTTGTGGTCAGCCTGGTGTTTTCGCTGCTGCTGCTGCCAAGCCTGATGCGCCTTGCATTCAATAAAGGCGAGCGCAAGCAGCAAATTGTGCCACCGCGCGGCCAGCGTCCGCGTGCACTCGAAGTGGAGGCCGCATGAACAAGGAATCGCTAATGAAAATTCGCGCAATGAGTGCAGGCATCATCACCCTGATCCTGCTGGCGGCGACAACGACGAGTCATGCACAGGACAAAGCGCCTCCAGCTGTCGTCGAAGTGAGCCCGGCCACCACCGCGCGCCTTTCGCCCACGCGCTGGGTGCCGGGCAGCGTGGTCAGCCGCGACGATGCGAAGATCGCCAGCGCCGAGGCCGGGCGCCTGGAATTTGTCGCTGAAGTCGGCACGCGGGTGAAAGCCGGCGAACGCATTGCCAAGCTTGACGATCAAACCCTGCGGCTGCGCCGCGAGGAAATCCAGTCCGACGTGCGCCGCGCGGAGGCGCAGCGTTCCTTGTCCGATACGCAATTGCAGCGGCTGGCAAAACTCGAATCCTCCAACAGCATCGCCAAGACGCAGATGGACGAGGCGCGCGCCACGCTTGAAACGAACGCGCAAACCCTCGCCCATGCACGCGCGCAACTGCACCAGATTGATCACGACATCGACCAGGCCGATGTGCACGCGCCGTTCGCCGGCATCGTGACGGAACGCTTCGCGCAACGCGGTGAGTATCTGCAGGTCGGCGCGAGTATCGTGCATCTGGTGGATACCGGAAATATCGAAGCGCGCGTGCAGGCGCCGCTGGCGATGGCCGACAAGATTCGCGCCGGGATGCAGGTCAGGGTGAAATCCGGGGGTCAGGAAAAAGTGGCGAACGTGCGCGCGGTAGTTCCCGTCGGCGATGAACACGCGCGTCAGTTCGAACTGCGCGTGAGCCTGGATTCTTCGCTTGCCCTGGTCGGCAGCGCGGTGGAAGTCGCCCTGCCCGAAGACGGCGGCAACGAAGCGCTGACCGTACCCCGCGATGCGCTCGTGCAACGCCAGGATCAAACTTACGTGATGCGCGTGTCGGCGCAGAACACGGCAGAACAGATTCCGGTGGCCGCCTCGAAAGCAACCGGCGACAAGGTCGAAGTGCGCGGCGCGCTCGCAGCGGGCGATCGGCTTGTCGTCCGAGGCGCGGAGCGCTTGAGCGCGGGTCAGGCAGTGAAGGTCGCCAATGGCGGATGAGGCAGATTAGAAGTCCTTCTCCAGCACAACGGAAATGTGATGTCCGCCGACGTGGTAGTCGTCCAGAGTATAGGTGGCGGTATTTGCAGTGGTCCAGGTCCAGGCCACGGTCGCACTGAGCCCCGCGCCGAATAGGCGCGCGGCGGATAGTTTGTAGTCGGTATAGGAAAACCGTTTTGCATTGTCGGCACCGGTCAGGGGATCGGTGCCGCGCGACTGCCTGCGGCCCACGTGCGCACCAAGGCTCCACTGATCATTCAGCGGCAGCGTCGCATTGGTGTCCAGATACCATGTGCCGCGCGAATCGGCCGTGCCGAAGGCATCGGTAACGGCCGTGTTGAGCCGCGCGCTCAGCCCTTTCCAGCGCACGTAGCCAAAGACTTCAGTCGTGTCGGGGCGCTTGGCCGGCGGCGATTGCAACACGTAACGGCCGGGAAACTGCAGTTGCAGCACGCCGAACTTGATTTCGCCGTGGTCCGCAAAGTACTCGCGCCAGCCCATCACGCCGTCGACTTCCACGTGGACGCTGTCGCCGGGATAGATCTTGTCGATCCAGCCGATATGCACGGCGCTCAGGTTGCCATACAGGCCGTCGCCGGGATTGACGTCGACTTCCACCTGCACCGACGGCTGGCCGACACTTTGCGACAAGCCGCGACCGATATAGTTGTTCATCAGCTGCACGTAGCCGTAAAACAGGTTGGGCTCGTCCGCCGCTGCGCTCACCGGCGCGAAGGTCGACGCACTCAAGGCCGCAAAGACGACTGCGAGGAAGGGGGTTCGCATCAAAATGGTTCTCTGAAGGACAGGACCGTTGTGGCCACCCACGCATCCTGCGGACCAAGCTGCCATGCGGCTATCCGAATCTTGCGACGATTGGCGGATATGCGACAGAGCCACCGCTCCCGGCCGCGACAGGGCCACTCGCGCCAAGGGTCGCGCCGCAGCGCCACCAAATAGACGTCTGAAAGGCTTTGACGCGATGCAACATTTATGCTCTAGTCGCAGCATGCCGGATCGGCGGGAATCTCATTGTTGACCGATCGGCACCCGTGGGAGCCGATATGTCGCGACGCAATACGCCGGGTCTGTACGACGCATCCTATGAGCACGATAGCTGCGGCTTCGGCCTGCTTGCGCATACCGGTGGCAGCGCGAGCACCTGGCTGGTGGATGCCGCATTTGCAGCATTGGCAAAAATGTCGCATCGCGGCGGCATCAACGCCGACGGAGTCACTGGTGATGGCTGCGGCATCTTGCTGTATCGCCCGCACGTCTGGCTGTTGGCGCTGGCCCAGGAAGCCGGTATCGAGCCTGGTCCGCGCTTCGCTTCGGGATTGGTGTTTCTGGATCGCGATGCGGCGGTGGCCGCTATCGCGATGGAAATTTTCGAAGCGCTGCTCGGCGAGGAAGGGCTCGCCGTTGCCGGCTGGCGCGACGTGCCGGTCAACGACGAATTCTGCGGCCCGCTCGGCAGCGCGCATCGGCCATGCGTCCGCCAGTTGTTCGTCAACGCCGGATCGCAGATGGACGAGGCCGTGTTCGAGCGCGCCCTGTTTCGCGCGCGGCGACGCGCCGAACTGGTACTCGCCAGCGACGCGAATTTCTACGTGGTCAGCCTTTCCGCAGCGACCATCGGCTACAAGGCGATGGCGGCACCGGGCGCGCTGCGCCGGGTATTTCCGGATTTGCAGCGCCCGGACCTCACGACAAGTGCCGCGACATTCCACCAGCGCTTCTCGACCAATACCCTGCCGAACTGGCGGCTGGCACAGCCGTTTCGCCTGCTCGCGCACAACGGCGAGATCAACACCATCCGCGCCAACCGCAACTGGACCGCCGCGCGCGCGGCAAAGTATATTTCTCCACTCGTGGATTTTTCGGACCTCGGCTCGCTGGTCGGCAGCGATGGCTCGGACTCGCAAAGCCTGGACCAGATGCTCGAAGTGCTGCTCGCCGGCGGCATCGACCTGCTCGCGGCAATGCGCATCCTGATCCCGCCGGCCTGGAGTGCGCGCGAGGACATCGACGAAGATCTGGAAGCGTTCTACGAATACTACGCACTGCATACCGAGCCCTGGGATGGACCCGCAGGGCTGGTCATCTGCGATGGGCGTTATGCGGCCTGTGCGCTCGATCGCAACGGCCTGCGTCCGGCGCGCTGGTCGCGCAGCGACGACGGGCATCTGATCGTCGCCTCTGAAGCCGGGCTCTGGGACATGCCCGAATCGCGCATCGTCGCCAAGGGCCGGTTGGGTCCCGGCGAGATGCTGGCGGTGGATCTCAAGCAACACCGCTTGCTGGATGCGGCCGCGATCGATGCGGTCAACCGCGCACGCGCGCCGTTCAAACAATGGCTGCGCGACGGCGTGACCTATCTGGAATCGCACTTGATCGATCCGGCACTCGCGGCCGAACCGTTTCCGCCGGAGCTGCTGGCACGCTTCCAGAAGCAGTTCGCGCTCACGCGCGAGGAACGCGACGTCGTGTTGAAGACGCTGGCCGAGTCCGAGGCTGAAGCGACCGGCTCGATGGGCGACGACACGCCGATCGCGGTGCTGTCGCGGCAATCGCGGTCGCTCTACGAATACTTCCGCCAGGCCTTCGCCCAGGTCACCAACCCGCCGATCGATCCGCTGCGCGAACAGCTGGTGATGTCGCTGGTCACGCAGATCGGCCGCGAGGGCAACGTGTTCGAACTGTCGCCGCACAACGCGCGTCAGATCCTGCTGAATTCGCCGATCCTGTCGCAGCGCAAACTGCGCCAGATTTTGTCGCTGCCGGAATTCCTGCCGGCGCAATGCCGCCTGGATCTGTACTACGACGAGGCGATCGGCCTGCGCGCGGCGATAGAAAAGCTGTGCGCGGAGGCCGAACACGCCGTACGCGGCGGCGCTGTGCTGGTGCTCTTGTCCGACCGTTTTCCGCCCCCCGGATTGTTGCCGATCCACGCCCTGCTGGCGACCGGTGCGGTGCATGCGCATTTGTGTAAAAAACAACTGCGCACCGATTGCAACCTGCTGGTCGAGACCGGCAACGCGCGCGACGCGCACCATTTCGCCTGCCTGATCGGTTTCGGCGCCACCGCGGTCTATCCGTACCTGGCCTACCAGACGCTGTTCGACATGAACCGGCGCGGCGAGCTGCACGGGCGCGAGGGCGAGCCACCGCACGAGATCGGGCGCAGCTATCGCCGCGGCGTGCGCAAGGGCCTGCTCAAGATTCTGTCGAAGATGGGCATCAGCACAATTGCCGGCTATCGCGGCGCCGGCCTGTTCGAGATCGTGGGCCTGGATCGCGACGTGGTCGACCTGTGCTTTCCGGGCACGCCCTCGCGGATCGGCGGCGCCGCCTTCATCGACATCGAGAACGAATATCGCGCCCAGCTCGCCGTCGCTGCCGATCCGGACTACGCGCTGCCGCCAGGCGGGTTGATGAAGGCGATGCCGGACGGCGAATTCCACATGTATAACCCGGCCGTGGTCGGCGCCTTGCAAGCTGCGGTGCGCAGCGGCGACGTCACCTTTTATCGGCGTTACGCAGATGCAGTGAACGCGCGGTCGCCATCGGCGCTGCGCGACATGCTGGAATTGCACAGTGACAGTACGCCCGTGGCCATTGATCAAGTCGAACCCGCAACAGCGATCATGCGGCGCTTCGACTCGGCCGGCATGTCGCTTGGCGCGCTGTCGCCAGAAGCGCATGAAGCGCTGGCGACGGCGATGAATCGTCTCGGCGCGCGCAGCAATTCCGGCGAAGGCGGCGAAGATCCGGCGCGCTACGGCACCGAGCGCATGTCCAAGATCAAGCAGGTCGCGTCCGGCCGCTTCGGCGTGACGCCCGCGTATCTGGTCAATGCCGAAGTGCTGCAGATCAAGATCGCGCAGGGCGCCAAGCCCGGCGAAGGCGGCCAGTTGCCCGGGCACAAGGTCAATGCGCTGATCGCGCGCCTGCGTTTTGCCAAGCCCGGCATCGGACTGATCTCGCCACCGCCGCATCACGATATTTATTCGATCGAAGATCTGGCGCAGCTCATTTACGACTTGCGTGAAGTCAATCCGACGGCGCTGATCTCGGTAAAACTCGTCGCGCACGCCGGCGTCGGCACCATCGCCGCCGGCGTGGTCAAGGCCGGCGCGGACCTCATCACGATTTCCGGACATGACGGCGGCACCGGGGCCAGTCCCTTGAGTTCGATCCGCTATGCCGGCGTACCCTGGGAGCTGGGCCTGGCCGAGACGCATCAAACTCTGCTGCGCAACGGCCTGCGCGAGCGCGTGATCGTGCAAACCGATGGCGGGCTCAAGACCGGGCTGGATGTGGTCAAAGCGGCAATCCTCGGCGCCGACAGTTTCGGCTTCGGCACGGCGCCGATGGTCGCGCTGGGCTGCAAGTATCTGCGCATCTGCCACCTGAATTCCTGCGCGACAGGCATCGCCACGCAGAACGACGTGCTGCGGCGCAAGCATTTTCTCGGCGTTCCCGAGATGGTCGAGCACTTCTTCCGCTTTGTCGCCGATGACGTGCGCGCCGTTCTTGCGCAGCTCGGCGTGCGCACGCTCGGCGAAATCGTGGGGCGTACCGAGCTGTTGCGGCAGATCGACGGCGTCACTGCCAAGCATGGCCGGCTGGATCTATCCGCGCTGCTGCACGCGCCTGTCGAACCGGCGGGCACCGGTGCCTGCGTTGCTGGCCCGGTTGCGCAAAATGTTTTGTCGGCGCGCATCAGCCTGGACACACGCGCAGCGGTGGAAAATTCCACAGGTGGAGAATTCCATTATCCCATCGGCAACACGGATCGCGCGATCGGCGCGTGCCTCAGCGGCGAAATTGCCCGTCGTCATGGCGATGCGGGCATGGCCGCGGCGCCAGTGACCTTGCAATTGACTGGTGCGGCCGGGCAAAGCCTGGGCGCCTGGAATGCGGGCGGCGTGCATATCGTGCTTGAGGGCGAAGCCAATGATGGCGTCGCCAAGGGCATGGCGGGTGGCCGCATTGTCATTCGCCCGCCGCGCAACGCGCGTTACGCCTCGCAGGACACCACCATCGTCGGCAATGCCTGTCTGTATGGCGCAACCGGCGGAGAATTGTTCATCGCCGGTCGCGCCGGCGAACGCTTTGGCGTGCGCAACTCCGGCGCGTTGACCGTCGTCGAGGGCGTCGGCGATCACGGCTGCGAGTACATGACCGGCGGCACTGTCGTCGTGCTCGGCCGCACCGGGCTCAATTTCGGCGCGGGCATGACCGGCGGTTTTGCCTACGTGCTGGATCGAGAGCGCGAATTCGTCGACCGCTACAACCACGAATTGATCGACATCGTGCGCATTTCGCTCGAAGGCATGGAGAATCATCTGCAGCATCTGCGCCATCTGCTGCGCGCGCATATCGATACGACCGGCAGCACCTGGGGCGCACGCCTGCTCGCCGATTTCCGCGACGTGCTGCACAAGTTCTGGCTGGTGAAACCCAAGGCAGCAAGTCTCGACGCGCTCGCCGACGAACTCAGGCGCGCGGCATGAGCGAGAAGACGTTTCCCTTCCTCAAGTTTCATCGCCAGTTGCCGCGCGAAGTGCCGGTCGCCGTGCGCATCCTGGGTTACGAAGAAATCCACGGCAGTTTCGCCAACGGCGACGCCGCCGACCAGGCCTCGCGCTGCATCGATTGCGGCAATCCCTACTGTTCATGGGGATGCCCGTTGCACAACCATATTCCGCAGTGGCTCAAGCTCGCGCAGGACGGCCGAATCGAAGACGCCGCGACGCTGATGCATGAAACCAATCCGCTGCCGGAAATCTGCGGCCGCATCTGTCCGCAGGATCGCCTGTGCGAAGGCGATTGCACCCTGGAAACCGGTTTCGACGCGGTGACCATTGGCGCGATCGAACGCTGGGTCACCGACGAAGCGTTCAAGCGCGGCTGGCGCCCCACCGTCGCGGCGGCGAACGGCAAGCGCGTCGCCGTGGTCGGTGCCGGGCCGGCAGGACTGTCGGCCGCCGACCGCCTCGCGCGCAGCGGCGTCGCCGTGGATGTGTTCGACCGCTACGAGGAAATCGGCGGCCTGCTCACGTTCGGCATTCCGCCATTCAAGCTCGACAAAGCCATCGTGCGGACGCGGCGCGAAGTACTTGAAGGCATGGGGGTGCGTTTTCACCTGAATGTGGACATTGGCGAAAAAGTGCCATTTTCCACTTTGCTCGAAGACTACGACGCGACGTTTCTCGCCACTGGCGCCTACCGTTTCGTCGATGCGCAATTGCCGGGACAGCAGCTGGCCGGCGTGCACGCGGCGCTGCCGTTCCTGATCGCGAACGCACGCAAGATTCTCGGCTCGGCTGGCGCGGCGGATGCCCTGCCCAACCTGGTCGGCCAACGCGTCGTCGTCCTCGGCGGCGGCGACACAGCCATGGACTGTGTGCGCACGGCCGTGCGCATGGATGCCGCGAGCGTGACCTGCGTCTACCGCCGCGACCAGGCGAACATGCCCGGTTCGCAGCGCGAGGTGAAATATGCGCGCGATGAAGGTGTCGAGTTCCTGTTCAATCGCCAGCCGCTGGAAATTCTCGGTGCGGGCAGCGTCGATGGCGTGCGCGTGGTCGAGACGAAACTGGTCAACGGAAGCGACGCGCGGCGTGGTGCAGAAATCATATCGGGGAGTGAACAGTCGATTCCCGCCGACGTCGTCATTCTCGCTTTCGGATTCCGCCCGGAGCCACCCGCATGGGCGCTCGAACACGGCATCGCGTTCGACGCCAGCGGAAAAATATGTCTCGACAGCAAAGGTCAGCTGCCGCAACAGACGACGAATCCAAAAGTATTCGCCGGTGGCGACATGTGGCGCGGCGCAGATCTGGTCGTGCGCGCGGTGCTGGATGGGCGCGAGGCCGCGAAATCCATTTTGCATCACTTGCATATCCATGCGCGGCTTGCAGGCTGAAACACCCGCCTGACCAGTCGATCTCGCGCTCAATCGAACCGCGCAACGGGACGAAGAAAAGCGTCGGCTCGATGCCCGGATATTCCCATCCGAACGAGGGCAAACCGTCTCCCCGGCGTACCAGGTTTGCCTATGTACGCTACTGCACAGTGGGTTTCATGTCCGCGGCGTAAAAAGGTTGTTGAGCCGCCAGGAGAACGTCCATGAAGCGCAGGACAAAGACCAAGACAAAGATCAGGGCAAGAATCAGCGAGATGGCAAGGACCATGGCAACGATCCGCGCTGACGTGGGATGGGAACGCTAAAAATCTTGACCCGGCGTGCGCATGGTTGCTCGTGCTGGCAGTTGTCCTGTTTTTCACTCTGGAGATTTCTCATGAAACAGACCATTCGTAACCTGGCCCTTGCCAGTGCCATCGCGTTGACATTTGGAGGCATCAGCATTGGCTGGACTGCCGATTCCAAGCCGCATGATACGGCGAGCGAGCAAATCGCCGACGCACGCCGCGAAGCGCAGATCTGGACCAGCTTTGCCATGAATCCGCATCTGCATGCGTTCGAGATTTCCGTCAAGGTCGACGGCAACAAGGCGGTGCTTGAGGGCAAAGTGGAAAACAGCGTGGCCAAAGATCTGGCCGGACAGATTGCGCAAGGCGCAGAAGGCATTGCGCACGTAGACAATCGCATTGTCGTCGAAGCGAACTACGTGCGGCCCGCGCGGACAACGAGCGAACGCAGCTTCAGCGAAAAAGTGAACGATGCGACCGTCACCGCCTCGGTCAAATCCAGGCTGCTGTGGAACGCGCACACCGATGGACTCGACATTCATGTCGACACCAACAACGGCAAGGTGACATTGACTGGTAGCGCGGCCACGGCTGCAGAAAAGGAACTGGCCGGACACATCGCCACGGATACCAACGGTGTCGTTGGCGTGAGCAACGAGATCACCGTGTCGAACAAACCGGAGGCGACCGCGAAGGTCAAGGCCGAGGGTGCGCAAGCCGAACAGTCCGTGGCCGACTCATGGGTCACGTCCAAGGTCAAATCTTCGCTGATGTTCACCCGCGGCGTAAGCAGTTTCGATATTACGGTGTCGACACTCAACGGTGTGGTGTCACTCCAAGGCGTGGTCGACAGCGCGGCCGAGCGTGAACTTGCCGTGCGCGTGGCGCAGGATGTCCGCGGCGTAAAGAAGGTCGACGCCAGTGGTCTCAAGTCCGGCTGATGCGATCAAGGTCGCCTTGATAGCCGCTGCTCGATAGACGATTGCAGATGTGAAAAGAGCAGCTCGATTGAGCTGCTCTTGATTTAAAGTATCGATGGATGGCCGCGAGCGGCAAGATCCATTGCCGCGTCGTGCTCTCAATTGAACCCAGCCGAATAAATGTGCGACGTCGTTATCGACGCCTGCGCAAAAAATACGACGCTACCCAACTTTAAACGTAGTCTCCAATCAAATTGGATTCTCATCACGGCGCCGCCTTGCACACGGCGCTCAAGCGCCTGCCGTGAAGCACGCGCCGCGAGTCGCTCCGCGGCGCGGCGGATTGACTTCACTCCGGCGCCTGGCCCCAAGTGCCGCCGAGCGGAACGTCGCCAGTGAGCCCGAATGCCACCGTGGTAATCGCCGGCACTTCGAAATTACTGCGGAACAGCGTGCCGTCGGGCGCTCCGTTGTTGGGCAAGATATAGAAAACCCCCGCGCGGAATAAGCCGACGCCGGACGAGCCGTTATGGTTCCAGTCGCCCGCAACGGGCAGATCGCCAGCGCTGCCGGCCAGCTGTGGTGCCACGTTGGTCGGCGCACTACCGGTAGTGTTGCGATTGGTCAGGGAGAACGCGCCAGTGGACGGGCGATAAATGCCCGCGCTGTAGTCGCCATCCTGATCCCAGTCGCCACCCAGCGGCAGATCTGCGGCGAGGCCGTAGATCACGCTGTAGTCGGGCGCGCCGGCGATGAGCTTGTTCTTGAGGTATTGCGTGGTGTTCGCGGGGCGGAACACGCCGACGCCGTCGCGGCCGTCGCCATCCCAGTCGCCGACGATGGGCTTGTCGCCAGTTAGTCCGTAGGCGAACTGGTACGGCGCCGTCGCCATGTCGAGGCCACGCCACTCGTCCCATAGGTAAAAAGTGGTGGTGCTCGGACGCCACAGCCCCGGCGTGTCGATGCCGTCACCATTCCAGTCGCCCACGATCGGTATGTCGGTGCTAGCGGCACCCACTACCGTGGCGGTGATGTCCGGTGCCCCTGCGGTGAGGCTGCTGCGCAAGTAAAAAGTGAGCGTGGAAGGGCGGTACACCCCGATGGTGTCTGACTTGCCGACGACCGCGCCGAAGCGGCTGACCGTGCCGAAAGCCACGGTACCCACCCGGATTTGCCCACTGCGCGGATCCACGGCAATTCCGTTGGCGCTAGAAGCGGGGAAATTGCTCAGGTAAGTGCCGTTGTCGCTGTATTGTACGACGCGATTGTTGAACAGGTCGCCACAATACAAGTTGCTGCGCTGGTCGACGGCCAACCCGAGTGGGCCGTTCAGCGTGCCGGCTCCGGAGGTGGAATCGGTCAGCACCTTGATGAAGGCGCCGAACACGGTGAATTGCTGGATGCGGTTGCCGCCGAATTCAACCACGTACACCTGGTTACGGCGCCGATCCACCGCGATGCCCTCGGGCGCGTTGAACTGGCCGTCACCCGTGCCGAAGGTGCCCCATTGGCGCACATAGCCACCGCTCAGGCTGAATTTCTGTACCCTGTTGTTGTTCTCTTCCGTAACGTAAATCCAGGATCCGTCTGTGGCGACACCGGATGGATGGTTGAACTGGCCGTCGCCCGTACCCAACGTTCCCCATTGCGTCAGATAGCCGCCGTTGGAATCGAATTTCTGGATGCGGTTGTTGTTGCGGTCCGCCACGTACACGTTGCTGCTGTCGTCGACGGCGATGCCCATGAGGCCACTGAACTGCCCGTTGCCGCTGCCTGTCGAACCCCACTGAGTGATGGGCGTGCCGAACTTGTCGAACTTGTAAATCCTGTTGGCGTTTTAGGAGGTGATGTAGACGTTTTCCGCACTGTCGTAGGCGATGCCGAAGCTGTAGTCGCCGAGGCCCGCGATGCCGTCTATAACAGGATGGGCAATCGGCTGCGAAGAGGCGGTGAAAAGCTGCAAGGTCTGTGATCCGCCGTCGGCGACGATGATCGCCGGAGATCCGTTAAACGGGGCTGCATTCAGCGGCGCCGTGACCGCGATGCCGCGAACTTGCTGGAAGTATCCGTCTGCCGCCAGGGTCGGCCCACCGTAATTGCCATAATAGTAGATCGCGAAGTTGCCCCGGGAGTCGTAGGAGTAAACATCGCCTGCTCCGAAAGTCACCCAAACGTGGTCGGCCTTGTCCACGGCCACGGCATAGGGCGAAGTCGCGCCTATGGCGATGTGGCGCAGCCACACGCCAGTCGGATCGAATTTCGAGATGCGGTTGTTGTTCGTATCGGCGACGTAAATATTGCCGACGCTGTCCACCGCCAATCCGAAGGGATCGTTGAGCTGGCCGTTGCCCGTCCCGAACGAGGCGAAACTGAACTGATAGGCGCCCGCCGTGCTGAACACCTGGATGCGGTCATTGCCTGTTTCCGATACATACAGCAGGCCGTTGATGGGGTTGTAGACCAGCCCCGAGGGCCCGGAGAACTGTCCACTGCCGCTGCCTGCGCTGCCGAACTGGCTCACGTAGGCGCCGGTGGTCTTGTCGAAGCGTTCCACGCGAGAGTTGAAGTAATCGGCCACATAGATGAAGTTGCCGACTACGGCAATCTGCGCCGGGCCACTTAACTGGCCGGCGCCGGAGCCGGCGGAACCGATGGTGCGCACGAAGCTCGGGTAGCCGGAGACGATCTGATACATGTTCACTACATTGGCGCCGTAGTCCCCGAGCAACAAGTAGTCGTTGTCTACCGTCACATGGAACGGAAACGTGAAGCCGCTTATGGAGTTCGCGAAATGCATGCTGCGATAACCGACACTCACCGCCCCAACGGACTCCGGCGCCGGCACGTATGGGCCAGGCAGAGGATTGGTCAAGTCGACACTGCTGCCTCGCGGATCAGGGAGTGCATCGCCCATCACCGGCGCCGACCAGATCGAAAAAACGCAGGCAGCGAGCAGCGCGTAACCAAAGCGGTATGCGAACGACATTATCCCCTCCTTTTGCGAGCACACACGGACGTGGTGCTCTTGGTCGCCTTCAGCGGCAACAGGCATGTAACATCTGACTCGTTAAAAGCGCGTCGAGGTTAGCACACAGGAAGTTGGTACAGCGGGCTCGCTCGTTGCTTGCGTTGGCCGGTCAGCGCGCTGGTGACTGCGCGCACGCGGCCACTAGCGGACGCTTCACGCAAAACGGGCTCGCAGCCTGGCATCGCATTCGATGGCGGCGGAAAATCTGCGTCGCCCGCGCTGGTCAGTTACCGCAGCAGACCACGAATCCAAAGGTGTTCGTTAACGGCGACATGTAGAGCGGCGCGGATCTGGTCGTGCGCGCGGTACTCGACGGCGGCAAAATCCATTTGCATCATTTGCGAATCCATGCCATTGCTGAACTTCTACAAGGCAAAGGCGGAGTCGGCGCTGCGATTGCGTGATGCGCCTGCGCGCGCAATACTGCCGTACAACAGCGCACACTCTTGCCAACTGTTCGGAGTGGAGCGCACGGGAGCATCAGGGGAGCACGACGATGTCCGCAAATCCGGGCGCACTACGTGGTCACATCGATCGAAGACTCTATGCCTGGGCCGCTGCTGTCACCGTCCTCATCGCATTGGGCGGATTCGCACGCACTTATTACCTCAAAGTTGCCTTCGGCACACCGCCGCTTTCGAACCTCTTGCATCTTCATGGCGTGCTGATGACATTCTGGGTCGTGCTGTTTGTGACGCAGACACGTTTCATCGCCTCGCAACGGATAGACCTGCATCGCCGACTTGGCATTCTCGGCGCCGCGCTGGCCGTGTTGATTGTTGCGGTCGGCATACCCACCGCCATCGAAGCAGCCAGGCGCGGCATCACCACGCCCGGCATGCCGCCGCTGGTATTCCTGGCCGTGCCCCTCGGCGCTGTGCTGGTATTTGCCATCCTGGTGGCGGTAGGAATCATATACAGGCGTCGCAGCGACATTCACAAACGCCTGATGCTGCTTGCTACGCTGAGCATCCTCACCCCCGCAATCGCACGCATCCCGTGGGAAACGTTCCGCGCAGGTGGTCCGCTGTTATTTCTTGGTTTGACTGATCTTTGCGTATTCGCATTCGTTGCCTACGACACGGTCAAAAACCGTCGCCTGCATCCTGCATTCGGCTGGGGCACACTTTTTCTCGTCATTTCGCAGCCATTGCGCATTCTGATCGCACACACTGCCGCATGGAATGAATTGGCTACGTGGCTGGTCGGCTGATAGATACGCCGACACGAAACATGGAAGTCGCGTGCGCGCACATATGAATCAGATGCACGCTGCCCAGCCTTGATTTAGATCCGGAAAGAAAACGGAACGCCATTCCTGACGCCCGGTTTCGCTCGAGCTCTGCAACTCTAGAACGGAATCTCATCGTCATCAAACGAATCGTTGCCCGAGGGCACCGCTGACGCCGGCGGCGACATGTGGCGCGGCGTGGATCTCGTCGTGCGCGCGCTGCTCGATCGCCGAAGCGCCGATCAGAATCCTGTTGCCACGGGCACTGGCGTATGCGCCGCTCGCCGACGGTTGCGACCAACGCGGTTGCCCATCTGCGTCGGCGAGGCGTTGCAGTCCAGCGGCGCCAGACACGATCGCTTCTGCTGGGATTCCGGCCACGCACAGCCCGTGCGTTGCAGGCGCAGTCCAGGTCAAAGCCCCGTCACCGACGGCAAAAGCTCGCACCGGATCTGTTGACGAAAAGTTTGCCGAAGTCACGTATACGCGCGAGCCACTTACGCCGAATGGGCGCATCGGCGAAGTCGCATCGGCGTTCTGCCGCCATAAAACGTGACCGGTTATGCCGAATTTGAGCAGCTGGAAGCCCGCAATCGGCGAATTGGATTGTGCAAATGTAGACAATGTCACATAGCTGTTTCCAGCGGCATCGCTTAACAGTCCGGAAGCGACGCAAGTGCCAGGCTGACTTGAAAACACCTGTTTCCACAGCAGCTGGCCTGTTTGCGCATCCAGAGCGCTCAGGCTGTTGCAGCCGAGCACGGCCACCGCTTGATCCGTCAGCGACGCCAACAAATACGCATCAGTCGTCGCTGCCCATTTCATCGTCCCATCAGCACCGATTTTTACCAGATTCAGCAGGTACTGCGCAACGAAAGCGCTGCCATCGGTACTGGCGAGCATCGAACTATATGTAGGCTCTTCGCTCGATCCGAGACTGCCGATGTTGGCGCGCCAACGGACTGTGCCGGAACTTGTGAAGCGGACAACTTGGTCGTCCTGTCTCACTAGCGTGGGAGCTCGCATCAACAATTCGCCATCGTCGCTGAAAACGAATGGTGCCTGCTGTTGATAGGCGAGATGCGGGCTTGAAAAAAAGTATTGGAAGTTCGGTGGCGACTGCACAGTCCAGTCGTTGCGCCAGATCAGTGCCTGCGCGTCTGCCTGCGCGGATATGCCAATGAGAAGAACCAGCAAAGCAAGCGCTTTGCGGTAGATTCAATGCAATGTATTCGCCTATGCCAACTCTCGCCTGGCAAATCGCCGTTGGTCTGAATGAGGTTCTCCTGCGCCAGAAAAGCCGACGTTCCGCAGCACGGATGAGCCGGTACCCCGTTGCGGTTTCTTGGCGCTGCGAGCTGCCTAGAACGGAATCTCATCATCGTCAAACGAATCATTGCCTGACGGTACCGCGGAAGCTGGCGCACTGCGCGCCGGTGCGGACTGCGGACCGCGCGCGGGACCGCGCTCGCGACGCTCACTACTGCCGCCACCTTCGCCTGCACCGCCACCTTTGCTGCCGAGCATCTGCATTTCGTCGGCGACGATATCGGTCGAATAGCGCTTGATGCCGTCCTTTTCGTATTCTTCGGTGCGCAGGCGGCCCTCGACATAAACCTGCCCGCCCTTTTTCAGGTATTCGCCGGCGATCTCGGCCAGGCGGCCGAAGAATTTCACCCGGTGCCATTCAGTGCGTTCCTGCTGTTCGCCGGTCTGCTTGTCCTTCCACGATTCGGACGTCGCGATGCGGATCGTCGTGATCGCCGTGCCGCTGGGCGTGTAGCGCGTTTCCGGGTCGGCGCCGAGGTTGCCTACGAGGATGACTTTATTGATGCCGCGAGCCATGGTTGTACCTTCGTTTGAACTGCTGTTGACGTGGCCACAGAATACCATGGCGCCTCGCCGCTTCCGTCAGCCAGGGACGCTGGTGCGTGTAGGAAAACGTCGTTCAACGAAGCTACGGGCACTCTCGCCGGCCGTCATTCCTGGCACGCAGGCCGCTATAATCGGGGCCTCCAAGGCAACTGTTCGCTCGATGGCCACTGCTCCTTCCGATCTGTCACGTCCGATCACCCGTTTTGCCGATGCGCAGGCACTAGCTGCCGCGGACATGGCTGGCGTCGATGCGTTGATCCGTGCCCGGCTCGCCTCCGACGTAGTGCTGATCAACCAGATAGCTGAGCACATCATCGGCGGCGGCGGCAAACGGTTGCGGCCGATGCTGGTGCTGCTCGCGGCACAGGCGTGCGGCTATCAGGGACGCGAGCATGTGCTGCTGGCTGCGGTCGTGGAATTCATCCACACCGCCACCCTGCTGCATGACGATGTGGTCGATGAATCGGACCTGCGCCGCGGCCGCCAGACCGCGAACGCGTTGTGGGGCAACGCCGCGAGCGTGCTGGTCGGCGATTTCCTGTATTCGCGCTCGTTCCAGATGATGGTCGAGGCCGACGACATGCGCGTGATGCGCCTGCTTGCCGACACCACGAACCAGATTGCCGAAGGCGAAGTGTTGCAACTATTGAACATCCACAATCCCGACACCGACGAAGCGGCTTACCTTCGGGTGATCGAGCGCAAGACCGCCGTGCTGTTCGCTGCGGCCACGCGCCTGGGCGGGCTGCTCGCCGGCGTGCCGACGGCGCAGGAACAGGCGCTCGCGGACTTCGGCTTGAATCTGGGATTCGCGTTCCAGATTGCTGACGATGTGCTCGACTATGTGTCCGACGCCGGCACCCTGGGCAAGAACATCGGCGACGACTTGGCCGAAGGCAAAGCCACGCTGCCCCTGATTTACGCGATCGAGCGCGCTGCGCCCGCGCAGGCCGCGAGCCTCAAGCGCGCGATAGAAACCGGCGGATTGGATTCACTCGACAATATCGTCGCTGCGATCCGCGACTCCGGTGCGCTGGAACGCTCGCGGCTGAAGGCGCAACAGTACGCGGATGCGGCAAAAACAGCATTATCCACATTGCCGCAATCCCCTGCGCGCACCGCGCTGCTGGTGTTGGCGGAATACGCAATCAACCGCGCGCATTGATTCTGGTCAATTCCGGCCCGGTCAATCCTCGACTTCCTCACAACCGATGTCGGCGCCGCCGGCCTTGATATCCTCACGCGCCTTCTTAGCAAGATTGCGATAGCGCAGGCGCATCTTGTCGAGCATTTCTTCATCGAGCTCTTCCAGATCGAGCAATGCATTGTGCGCGCCTCCGAGCGCACGGATAACCTCGTCCAACTTGACATGCATGGCTTCAGAATCGCGGTTCTGCGTGTTCTGGATCAGGAACACCATCAGGAACGTGATGATCGTCGTACCGGTATTTATCACCAGCTGCCAGGTATCGCTGAAGTGAAATACCGGTCCCAGAATCGCCCACACAACGACGATCGAGGCGGCCAGCACAAAGGTGCCCGGCCGCCCGGTGGCGCGCGCGGCGGCATTGGCGAATTGCGTGAAGCGCGAGCGAGATTTCATGAAAACTTCCTTGAGATCGGAGCGGCGCTCAGCGTATTCATTTGGCCGAAAACGCTTCGTCGAAGAAGCTGTGCATCAGTGCGAATGCGCGCTTGGACGTGCGTTCGTCATACTTGCAGCCTGGCACTTCGCCTTTCGCCGTGGGGATCGCGAAGCAGTGCACGGCGCCGCCGAAGCTGAGGAATTGCCAGTCTACATTGGCGTCGCGCATTTCCTTCTGAAACGCAACGATCTGTTCCTCAGGCACGAACTTGTCGTCACCGCCATTCATTGCCAGCACCTTGGCCTTGATGTTCTTTGCCAGCGCCGGATCGTCCGTGGCAAGATTTCCGTGGAACGACACCACGCCCTGCACGTCGGCGCCGGTGCGCGCCAGATCCAGCGTAGTCGCTCCGCCGAAACAAAAGCCCAGCGCGCCCCAATGCTTGCCGTCGAGCGGCGCTTTGCCCGCCTGTGCCTTGAGCTGAGTCAGCGCCGCATTGATGCGCGCACGCAAATCAGCGCGGTGCGCGTACATCGATTTTGCGGCTGCGCCGGCTTCGTCGGCATTCTTGGGGCGCACGTCGCTGCCGTATACGTCGGCGACGAGGATGACATAGTCCTTGCCCGCGATCTGCTTGGCCAGCGCGATCTGGTTGTCGTTCATCCCCATCCAGTCCGGCGTCATCACCAGGCCCGGCCGCGCGGTTTTTGTCGCGTCGTCGTACACAAGTACACTTTTCATCGACTTGCCGGCGACGTCGTAGTCGATGTTTTTGCTGACCATCGCCGCCTGCGCGGCGCCGATGCCCAGACACAAATTCAGCAAACACAGTGCGATCAGCGGTTTCATGATGATTCTCCTGCAGGGGATGCAATGATACTGCGCCCAGGCGGGTCTTGTGTCCCAGCGTGGACTGGTGCGGGGCGTACTGGCGCGCAAGACACGACCGCGGCTACACTGTGAGCCGCTTTTGGGGAGCCTGCCATGCGCACTGTGCGTCTGATCTTTGCCCTGCCTGCGATTTGCCTTGTGGCTGCGGCGTTTGCGCAGAGCGTTCCCGACAAATCCGACAAGGTCGAGACCGACAAGCCAGCCGCCGCGAAAGCCGTGCCAGAGAAGGTCGCGCCAGACAAGATCCAACCGGAGAAAGTGATCCGCTACCGCCAAAGCGCCATGGCCATGATCGGCTGGAATTTCAGTCCGCTAGGTGCCATGGTCAAGGGCAAGACGGCGTTCGATGCGAAGGAATTTTCCCGTCGCGCCGATCGCCTGGAATTCCTCGGCCCGCAATTGTTGGAAGGTTTCAGCAAGGGCTCCGACTCGGGCGCAGAAACCGATGCGAAGCCAGAAATCTGGACCGACTTCGATAATTTCCAGGCGATGCTCAACGACTATATTGGCGAATCGAAAAAACTCGCCGACGTCGCCAGAAACGGCAGTGAAGCGGATATGAAAGAGCAGTTCAAGAAAACCGCCGAATCGTGCAAGACCTGTCACGACAAATACCGCGCGGAATAGAACCCGCCAATTATTCGCCGGCAAACCACACTAGCACCGCCACGCCAACCGCACAAACGACCAGTAACAGCAACGCCCGCCAGCTGCTGACGAAACGCAGCGACGGCGAGCCCGCAAGGTCTTTGCGCCCGCTGAGCATCGGCAAGATCAAATTGTCGTGCTTGAGCAGCAGGTGCAGCAGCACCGCTATGACATGCAGCGCGATCAGGATCAGCAGCAGATTTTGATTCCAGCCGTGCAGCTTCGTCATCAGGTGCATGGTTTTCGCCGAAACATGGTCGGCAAAGGGTCCCTGCTCGGAAACCTCGTCGCTCGCGAACAGACCGCTGACCGCCTGCACCAGCACGCAAGCCAGCAACGCCAGCACCGACCAGCCGCCCAATGGGTTGTGACCGATGCTGCTTTGTGGATTTTGATACACGTACGCATGTACGTGGCGTAGCACTACGTCCGGACCGCGCAGGAAATCAGCAAAGCGGCTGGTCTGCGATCCGACCAGGCCCCACAGCACGCGAAACGCAATCAGCGCCAAGGTCGCGTAGCCGAGCCAGTAATGCCAGCGCATGTCGAGCACGTGGTACTCGCCGGTCGCGTACTGCATGACGATCAGCGCAGTCAGCGCCCAGTGGAACAGACGCGTGGGCAAATCCCATACACGCGTGGACACGCCTTTCGCAACGGGCGTGTTCATGCGATGCCCAGTCCTGGAATATTGGCGATCAGCGCCGGATCGAATTCCGCCAGCCGGGCGAACTCGCGGCCGCGCTCGGCATAGTCGCGAAACTGATCGAAACTGGGCGCACCCGGCGACAGCAGGATCACGCCGCCGCCAGGCGTCAGTGCGCGGGCGCGGGCGAGCGCCTCGGCGAGCGACGGCGCGGACTCCAATGAAAAGCCCGGCGTCTGGATATGGCGCAAGGCGGCGGCAATATTCGCGCCATTCGCGCCCATCGTGATGACGGCGTGCGGCGGGTACTTTTTCGCATATTCCACAAAGGGATTCCAGTCCACGCCGCGATCAAAGCCGCCGACCAGCACGGTCACGGCGCGATCCGCCAGGCTACGCAGCGCTTCGATCGTCGCGTACGGCGTGGTCGCGATGCTGTCGTTGACATAGTCGACGCCGTCGCGCGCGCCAAGCGCCTGCAGCCGATGCGGCAACGGCTTGAACGTCGCGATGTGTTCTACCAAGGCGATCGCGTCCGCTCGCGCCTGCCCTTGGTCGCTCGGGCCGCACTCTTCAAACGCGGCCTCGATCGCCGCCATCGCTGCACAGATGTTCAACGCATTGTGCGCTCCAGACAACGGGGATTGGGCAAGATCGAAGACTTGCGTCGTGCCGCGCCATATCGCGTTCCCCCTCACCTGCCAGCCGCCGTAGCCGCCGAATACCTTGCGTTGCGGGTGCGCACCCGTGGATGCGAGCAGTTCGGGTTGTGCACCGATGACGAGTCGCCGCGCCTGCGCGGCAATGGCGAGCTTGTCCGCGGCATAGCGCTCGCGCGTTCCGTGCCAGTCCAGGTGCTCCTCGTACAAATTGTTGATGACGGCCACTGTCGGCGCGCCAGCGAAATCGCGCGTCTGGAAACTCGATAACTCGATTACCCACCAGTCTGGACTGCGCGGTGGATCGACAAGATCAAGCAACGGCAAGCCGATATTGCCCGCCAGCGCGACGCACAATCCTTTTTGTCGCAGCAAATGCGCGATCAGGGCGCTGACTGTGCTCTTGCCCTTGGTGCCGGTCACGCAAATCGTTCGTGCCTTTGCGTGCTCCGCGAACCACAGTGCCGTGCCCGACGTGAAGCGCACGCCGGCGCGTTCGGCTTCCGGCAGCGGCGATTTGTACGCGCTGATGCCGGGCGATTTGATCACGACGTCAAACTGCGTAAACGCTGTCATGTCGGGCACTGACGTGACGATGTGCAACAACGCATCGTCAGGATGGTCGGCTCTGGCGGCGCCGGCTTCGTTTGGATTGCAAAACAAGGTTACGCTCTTGTCCGGAAGTCGCCAGCGCAATGCGGACAATGCGGCGCGCCCCTCGCGGCCGTAACCCCAGACAGCGACGCGACGATCGGCAAGCTCAGTCACGCGCATCGAGCAAACCCTTCAGCCGCAGCGGCAGAAAATGTTCGGGAGACGGCACCAGCAGCTGCGCTAGCGCGAGGTCCCCGCTGTCGATCTGCGGCGCGATTTCTTCGACGAAGCGCACCACCAGAGCATCCTCGCGCCACTCCGGCCGCTGCGAAAGAGCATACATCGCCGCGCGCGATTCGCGCCCCTCGCCGACGCATTCGAACGGCTTGTGGTTGCGATACTCCAGCAAGGCGTCGAAGCCCGGCGCGAGCGCCGCATCGTCGAGCAGATTACGCCCGAAGATCCCCAGCAGGCGCGGCTTGGCCACGAACGGCGCCAGCGCCAGAAACACGAAATGACACTTGGGACATTGCCCGCACCAGCGATCCGCGGGGCGTTCGCCGCGAATGCGGAAGTTGCGGTTGCAACTGGAAAATACCTCGTCGTAGTGGGTGTGATTCGCAAATGCGCGCGTGACCGCCAGTTCCGACCATGGCCGCAGCAGCGAGAAATAGTCCAGGTCAGCGGCAATATGCGAACCAATGTGTCCACGCAGCGCGCGTTCGAAGTCCAGACTCTTGCTCCACTGGTGATTGACCTGCTGACCGTCGTATTCGAGCGTGGCTTCCGAGGCAGAGCGCTCGTTGGAAAATGCGATCGCGTCGTAACCGTACAGAATCGCTGCGCACACCAGGATCGCCGAATTGATTGCGGTGACCGGGATATGCCCGTTCCATGCGCCGAGGCGGTTGTACTCGAACAATTCCGGTGCCAGCGTGCGTTTGATGTTCAGCAGCGGCAGGCCCGTGCGCTGCGCACATACGGCGATCAGCGCGGAATCGCCGATCCAAACCGCGGCGACCGGCTCGTGTACACTTTTCAACATCTCCACACTGACCAGCGAATCCTTGCCGCCGCCGATGGGGACGAGGGTGCGGCGTTGCAATCCCAGCGGTCCCGCCTTTTTTGGCTCGTCATTCCCGCGCAAGCGGGAATCCAGTGCCTTGTCTTGATCTGAACGGAGAACCGGATCCCCGCCTTCGCGGGGATGACGGCCAACGGATGAAAACCGGATACGTCCACGCAAATCCAATTTGTTCTGGTAAGCAAACTCCGCCAGTCCGTGCAAATACACCTCATCCAGGAACTGCGCCGTAGCCGCGTCCAGCGTGTAGCCTTCAACACGGATCTCGGCCGGAATTCCCGCCTTGTAGTAGCTGACGCCGGCGATCAAGTGCAGCAGTTTGAGTGCGGCATCGAATGCAGGGCGCGTCTCCGGCTCAAGCGCTGGCGCATCGGGAAATCCAATGCGCTCGATCAGTTCCTGGCCGTTGTCGAATGCGTAGACGAGCTGCGCCTGACCATCGGCGTAGCTGCAACGCACGAAGCGGAACGTGCCTGCCTTGCGCGGATCGCCTGCCTTGATCGACGCGCTGGCGCTCACAGCACCACCTCGCCTGCCGGATCGCGCAAGTTGTAGTGCGAGGCCATCGCCGCGCCGTAAGCGCCGGTCTGCGCAATCAACAACACGTCGCCTTCCTGCGTCGGCGGCAGGCGGCGGTTGTTGCCGAGCACATCACCGGATTCGCAGATCGGGCCGACAATATGTACAAGTTCACTTGTGGATTCTTCCAGGCGGGTGAGATTGACGATCTCGTGATAGGCCTCGTACAACGCCGGCCGGATCAGCGAATTCATGCCGGCATCGCAGCCGACGTAACGCACTTCGCCCTTGCGCTTGAGCTGGGTCACGCGCGCCAGCAACACGCCTGCATCCGCCACCAAATAGCGGCCGGGCTCGGCCCACAGTTCGAACTGCGGGTACGCGGTCTTGACCTCGGCCAAGGCTGCGCCGAGCGCAGCCAGATCCAGGGCCTGCTCGTCGCCACGAGCCGGAACTCCCAGTCCACCGCCGATGTTGAGCGCGCGCACGCTGCCGATTTTTTCGGCAAGACTGGCAAGCTGGACGTAGACGTCTTTCCAGTGCGAGACATCCAGGATGCCCGAGCCCAAGTGCGCATGCAGGCCGGCAATGCGCGTGCCGTGATGCGCGGCCAGGCGCTGGAATTCGGCCAGTTCGTCCAGCGCGAGGCCGAACTTGGATTGCGCGCCGCCGGTCTTAACCTTGTCGTGATGGCCGCGGCCGACGCCCAGATCAAGGCGCAGGATCAGCTCGCGCCCCGTGAAGATTTCACCCCAATGTGTCAGCGGATGCAGGTTGTCGACAGTGACGATCCTGCCCTGCGCATACGCGGCAGCGTATTCTTCGCGCGCCGCAAAGTTCGGCGTGAACAGCACACCGTTCGCGGCGCAACCCTTCGACGCGGTCACGCGCGCGATTTCACCTGGGGAAACGCATTCCAGACCGAATCCCTGCGCCACGATTTCCTTCAGCAGCGCCGGATGCGCATTCGCCTTGATCGCATAGAACCAGCGATCGACGCAAGGTATGGCGGCACGCAGCGCCTGGGCGCGCGCACGCACGCTGGCCAGGTCATAGACGTAGCGCGGCGTGCCGGCATCGGCTAGCGCGAGCAATTTGCTGCGGCGTTCGCGCCACCACGGCGCGGACTGCACGCTTTGATCCTTCGTATACAATTCACGCCAACTCGGGCCGAACACCGCGGCGTCTTCCACGCGCATCGCCTCGGCCTTGATCAGCAGGTCGTGCAGGCGCGGCACCAGATCGGCTGCCACTTCCTCGTCGACAACAAAGGTCAGATTGAGGTTGTTTGACGACTGCGTGATCAGGTGTACGCGCTGCGGTCCGAACTCGGCGAGCACCGCCGAAAGCCGGTGCAGCATCGAACGCATGCCGCGCCCGACCAGCGTGATCGCCGCGCACGGTGCAATGACTTTCACCCGGCAGACTTTCGCCAGGTCCGTGCACAGCGCCGAGAGCACGTCGGTGTTCACCAGGTTCTCGCTCGGATCCAGCGACACGGTGACGTTGGTCTCTGCCGAACTGATCAGGTCGATCGACAGCCCGTGACGCTTGAAGTGCTCGAACACATCGGCAAGAAAGCCGACCTGTTGCCACATGCCGATCGACTCCATCGCGATCAGGGTGATGCCGCTGCGCGAGCTGATCGCCTTGACGCTTGGCGCCGCGTCGGCAGCGCCGGCAGCAATCTCGGTGCCGGCCATGTCCGGATGATTGGTGTCCTTGATCACCATCGGCACGCGTGCCTCGCGCAGCGGATTGATGCAGCGCGGATGCAGGACCTTCGCGCCGGTGGTGGCAATTTCCTGCGCTTCCTCGTAATCCAGTCGCGCCAGCAGTCGCGCATTCGGCACCTGGCGCGGGTTCGCGCTGAACATGCCGGCGACGTCCGTCCATATTTCCACTTTTTCCGCTTTCAGCAGTGCGCCGAAATAGCTGGCCGACGTATCCGACCCGCCACGGCCCAGGATCACCGTTTCGCGCGCGGCATTGCGTGCCATGAATCCCTGGGTCACGAACACGTCGCCGCGTGCGGCCAGGGTCTCGCCCAGCGCGGGATCAAATGCGGTCGGCACCGACGCCGAGAGATAGCGGCCCCACGCGTTCTGGTTCGGCAGCGGCACACTCAGCAGATGCTCCCGTGCGTCGAGCCAATGCACCGAAAGCCCGCTGGCATTCAAATAGGCTACGCCCAGCGTGCTCGACATCTGTTCGCCGAGCGCGAGTACCTCGGCCTGCCACGGCAGGCCGCCGGCGTCGGCGCGCACGTTCGCGACCAGCGCGTCGAGGCGCTCCAGCCAATAACGCATCGGCGCATGATCGCTCAAGCCCAGTTCCGCAAACATGGCCTGGTGACGCGCGAGGATCTCATCGCGCAGCGTGTCGCGTCGTGCTGCATCCGCCGCGGCTTCGGCGATCGCCTTGAGCTTGTCGGTGATGCCCGACAGCGCCGAGACCACGATCAACACGCGCTTGCCCGCTTGGCGGTGCGCAGATGCGATTGCACCGATCTTGTCCCAGCGCAGGCGCGTGGACACGCTGGTCCCGCCAAACTTGAGCACGACCCAGGGCGCAGCCGGGGTGCGGAGTGGCACGGCAGAAAGGCTCGACATTGGCGAACACGCAGGCCTGGAGTGGAACGAACGGCCATTGTGCTTGTGCAGCGCAAAAAAACAAGGCGCGAATTGAGGCGCGACGCGGGCAATCGCGCAACGGGGCATGGTGCACCTCTCCCGCTGGCGGGAGAGGTCGATGCGCGAAGCGCAGCGGGTGAGGGTGGCGTATCCGGATGCAGCGCGGCATTTCCAACTGCCACCCTCACCCGCGCCCGTGGCGCGGCCTCTCCCGCCGGCGGGAGAGGCGAGAATCGCGTCGATTCACGTATAGTCGCGACACCTCCACCCCGAACCCGGACCCATGTCAACGTCAATCCCGTTCCGTACCAGCGCATTCAAACAAGTGGACGTCTTTACCGCCGAACCGCTGCTGGGAAATCCGCTGGCGGTGATTCTGGATGCGGAGGGACTGAGCGCCGCCGACATGCAGCGCATCGCGGCGTGGACCAACCTGTCGGAAACCACGTTCGTGCTGCCGCCGACACAGCCGCAGGCCGACTATCGCTTGCGCATATTTACCCCGCGCAGCGAGCTGCCGTTTGCAGGCCATCCGAGCGTCGGCACCGCACATGCGCTGCTCGAAGCCGAGCGCGTGGCTGACAAGGTGGATCTGGTGCAGGAGTGCGCCGCGGGATTGCAGCCGCTGCGCGTGGTCGGCCATGGATCCGCGCGGCGCATCTTCGTGCGCACCCCGCGCGCGCGCTTTGCGGACCTGCCGCAGACAGCCAACGCCGCGATCGCCGCAGCACTGGGCGTTGGCGCACCGCTCGAGGTTGCACCGCGCTTTGTCACCGTCGGGCCGGACTGGGTGATCTGCGATCTCGGCAGCGAGAGCGCCGTGCGCAGCCTGGATCCCGACATGCGCGCGATGATTGCGTTGCGGGCGCAGTTCGGCGCCGTCTACTTCGGCGTATTCGGCCGCGCGGAAGGCGCCGACTATGAACTCGTCGTGCGCGCTTTCTGCCCCGCCGACGGAATACCCGAAGACCCGGTCACCGGCAGCGCGAATGCCGCGATCGGCGAATTCCTGCACGCGAGTGGACAATTGGCCACCATCGGCGCGAGCTATCGCGCAAGCCAGGGCCGCGAACTCGGACGCGACGGCTATGTGGACGTGCGCGTCGACACACGCACAGGAGACGTCGAAATCGGTGGCCAGACCGTGACGTGTGTCGACGGCACCCTGGTGCTGCCGCACGAACGAGCTGCCTAACCGGCAGAGGTCTCGCGCTTGAGGCGCAGGTCGTTGAACTTGCGCCGCTCAATCAACTCAGTCACGCGGCCGGCATTGTCGCGACGAAAGATCAGCAGGTTCTTTTCATCGTCGCCACCCATGAACACGTCCTTCGCCATCGCATCGAGCGCGATCGGCAGGCGTCCGGCCTTGGTGCGGAACACGAGCTTGCCGTTTTCGATCGATACGATCCACGCGCGACCCGGCCCATAGCGATAGGTGCCGGCGTAGTCATCAAGTTTCAGATCGCGCACCGCTAGCGTCGGCGGCGGCGTCGGCAGAGTGACGCCCATCATCGCCACGACCTTCCACGCACCGGCGCGACGCACGTAGGTATTCATCGCCAGATAGCGCACGACGAACTTCTGCCCGAAAACGGTCTCGGTTTCGTAATCTTCGGCATCCAGTACCGCGGTGTCGCCGTAGACATGCACGTGCGCGTCGCGGATTTCGATCTTGCCGGACAGGCCTTCGGGAAACGGATGGATGCTTTCCACCACTTCCTTCTTGTTTTGCCGGCGTCCAAATTCGTCCGTGATCATCGCGTCGTCGGCAAGCAGGCGCTGCCACACGTCGGCCTTGCCCGGCACGAGCGCGTCCATCAGTTCCTGCGTGAGCGCGACGATTTCATTTTGTGTGGCGGAAGGCGCTTCGTCCGCGCGCGGGGAAGCGCTGGCGAAGGCGCACATCGCCGCCACAACTGCAATCGCGTGAACCGTTTTCATGATCATCTCCGTTAGCGGCAGCAATGATCATCCTGCCGCGAAACAACGCGTGGACGTGCCGGAGGTCACGCGCGTCTCGACAGCCGCGCGCGAGTTCGCCATGCTGCGCACTTCGTGCGTCGGGAGAGGCATTTCGTGACTACCGAGTCGACAACTTCGGCAACAGCGCCGGTAACCTACGTACGCCGCCTCGGCGTGTGGGATGCGAGCATGGTCGTGGTCGGTGGCGTGATCGGCTCCGGCATCTTCCTGACCCCGGCGGCGATCGCGCAACAGACATTTTCCGCCGGCGAACAACTGCTGGCCTGGGCGATTGGCGGCGTCATCGCGCTGATCGGCGCGCTGTGTTACGCCGAGCTCGGCGCGCGCCGGCCATCGGCAGGCGGCGGTTACGTTTACCTGCGCGAAGCGTTCGGCCTGATCATCGCGTTCGTGTACGGCTGGAACCTGCTCACGGTCAATCACTCCGGCGCGATCGCGTTTGTCGCCACCGTGTTTGCCAAATACAGCGCCGCGGCATTCGGTCTGACCCTGGACAATCCCGCACCGTACGCGGTTGGCGTCATCGTGTTCCTCACCGGCATCAACTGGTTCGGCATCCGCGCCGGTGCGCTCACGCAGAACATACTCACCGTGCTCAAGCTGCTCGCGATCAGCGTGCTGATTGTCGTCGGTATCGTCGCCGGCGGCGCGCCAGCGCCAACCGCGCCCGCGCCGCCGATTCATCCCATCGCGCTCGTCGGCGCGCTGATGCCAGTGCTGTTCTCGTACGGCGGCTGGTACTACGTCAACGACATCGCCGGCGAAATCCGCGATCCGCAACGCAACCTGCCGCGTGCGCTGATCTTCGGCATGCTGCTCGTTGCTGCGTGCTATTTGCTCGCGAACGTCGCCTATCTGGCCGTGCTCGGCCACGACGGCCTGGCAGCGAGCAAGGCGCCCGCCGCTGACCTCATGCGCCACGTGCTTGGCGAACCGGGTGCGCGCCTGATCGCCGCCGGCATTGCGATCTCGACCTTGGGTTTCTGCAATATCTCCGTGATCGGTGCCGCACGCGTGTTCCAGGTGATGGGCGCCGACGGCGTGTTCTTTCGCGTCGCCGGGAAACTCCACCCGCGCTGGCGCTCGCCAAACATCGCGCTGCTGTTGCTCGCGCTGTGGTCTTGCGCGCTGGCGCTCTCCGGCACATTCGAGCAACTGCTGAATTACTCCACCGTCGGCGACTGGCTGGGGATGGCCGCGGTGATCGCGACCTTGTTCTGGTACCACCGCAAACAAGCCGATGAATCGGTGACGTTCCGCGTGCCGTTTTTCCCGCTGCTACCGATCGTGTTCCTGCTGATCGTGCTGTGGGTGGTATCGGCGACCGTCTGGCAGAGTCCGCGCGATGCGGGGATGGGGGTATTGATAACTCTCGCCGGGCTGCCTGTCTATTGGTTTTGGCGCTGGATGGGGAGGCGCGGTTTCGCGCTATAGCACGCACTAAGCCCTCCCATTCAAGGGGAGGGTTGGGTGGGAATGGTGTGGGGCGGGTAACTTCCTTTGAGCCAAGGCTTCCACTCCTCCTGCGGAGGAGCGTGTAACTTCTTTCTTTGCTCGTGCAAAGAAAAGTCACCAAAAGAAAGCACGTGGGCTACGCCACAGGAGGAGCTGCTCGCAAGCTCGTACAGCCTGCGCAGGTGGCGTTTACGTGTTCATCGAGGAAGGCGAAGACGCTGACAGGTTTCTCGTATCGAGTGAATTACTTGACGACAGCGTATCTTCTGGCGCTGACCTATTGGACCGAAGGGTTCGTACCACTGCAGATTTGCAGAGCAGCTCCTCCTTGGGCGCAACTACGTGCTTTCTTTCTTGGTGACTTTTTTCTTTGCACGAGCAAAGAAAGAAGTTACCCGCTCCTCCGCAGGAGGAGTGGAAGCTCTGGCTTTGGACCGAAAGGTAAAAGAAAGAACTGGATTCCCGGCCTTCGCGGGAATGACGAACTCGTGCGGGAATGCGAGAATAAGCCCAAGCGCCAGCGAGACCGTCGTCATGCAAGACAACCCCATCCGCCGCAGCAAGCCCACGCCAATCCCGCCGGTCGCGCAAAGTGCGAAAGACAAAACCCTGCCGTTGCGCATCAATGGCGAGGATTATTTCCACGAAGGCGATGCGGATATGCCGCTGTTGTGGTATCTGCGCGACGTGCTGCGCCTGACCGGCACCAAGTTCGGTTGCGGCATCGGTTATTGCGGCGCGTGCACGGTGCTGATCGATGGCAAAGCGCAGCGCGCCTGCGTCACCCCGGCCAGCGCCGCGAGCGGCCACGAGATCACGACGATCGAAGGGCTGGCCGGCGCGGAATTGCATCCGGTGCAACAGGCCTGGATCGAAGAAGACGTTGCCCAATGCGGCTATTGCCAGGCCGGTCAGATTCTTGCCGCGGTCGATCTGCTCAAGCACACACCGCATCCGAATGACGTGGATATTGGGAAAATATCCAATTTGTGCCGTTGTGGAACTTATCCACGCATCCGCAAGGCGATCAAGCGTGCGGCGGAGTTGATGCAGGAGCCGAAGAAATGACCGCGGCACTGACACGTCGGCGTTTTCTTTTCGTCGCCGGCGCCGCATCCGGCGCGTTGCTGGTTGGCTGGCGGCCGGGCCACGCGCAGAAGGCACTGCCCTATCTGGGCGCGCACGACGAGGCGCAGCAACTGGGCCCGTTTGTGCGCATCGAAAAAAATGGCGACGTGATCATCGGCGCACGCGGCTGCGAAGTCGGCCAGGGCGTGAAGACGTCGCTGCCGATGTTGATCGCCGAAGAACTCGACGTCGACTGGAACCGCGTGCGCGTGGAGCAATTGCCGTACGGTTACATCGAAACCGAGAAGGGTCCCGGCAACAAATATGGTGGCCAGGGAGCCGGAGGCAGCGACGATATTCCCTCCGCGTGGACCGAGTTGCGCCAGGCCGGCGCCACCGCACGCGCGCTGCTGGTGCAGGCGGCGGCGCAACAGTGGGACGTGCCCGGCGACAAACTGCGCACGCAAGGCGGCGATGTCATCGGACCCAACGGATTCAAGCTCAGCTACGGCGCGCTTGCCGCCGCTGCGGCGACGCTGGATCCGCCGAAAGACCCGGTGCCGCTGAAGAAGCCGGAACAATTCCGCATCATCGGCAAACCGACGCTGACCGTCGATGCGAAAGACATTGTCACCGGGCGCGCCGAGTTCGGCATCGATGCGTATCTGGCTGAGGCACTTGTTGCCGTGGTCCTGCGTTGTCCATTGATGGATGGGACGCTGGCGAAACTCGACGATGCCGAGGCGCGCAAGGTTCCCGGCGTCAAGGATGTGATCACGCTCACCGGTCCGAAACCCGACGAACCTTTCGACAGCATCCTCGCCAGTGGTGTGGCGGTGCTTGCCGAGAACACCTGGGCCGCGCTCAAGGGCCGCGAGAAACTCAAGGTCGAATGGAAGGCCGGTCCCTGGGCGGCAGAATCCACATCCGCACTCGCCGCGCGCGCAAACGAATTGCTCGACAATAATCAGGACGGACTAAGTGTGCGCAAGGATGGCGATTTCGCCAAGGCGCTCAGGCAGGCGCGTACGCGCGTCGATGCACGCTACGAGATGCCGTTTCTCGCGCATGCGACGATGGAAACACCCGGCGCGTTGATCCAACTCAATGCCGACAGCGCGCTGCTGATCGCCTCATTGCAACAACCCGGCGATGCCTCGCAGCTGATCAGCCGGATGACTGGACTTCCACGCAAGTCGATCGAAATCCGCATGACCCGCGCCGGCGGCGGTTTTGGCCGGCGTCTGAACAATGATTACATTGCCGAAGCGGTGCTGATTGCAAAGAGTGCCGGTGGCAAACCGGTAAAACTTATCTGGACGCGCGAGGACGACCTGCAGCACGATTTCTACCGCCCGTTCGGCGTGCACGCCTTGAGCGCGACACTGGATGGAAAGAAGCGAATCACCGGCTGGTCGCACCGCTGCGCGGCAACGCCGCGCTATACGCGCAGCGGCAGCACGCACACGCTCAATGACGGCACGCTCGAGTCCGAGGATTTTCCCGCAGGCCTGGTGGCGAACCTGGACAAGACTTTCTTCAGCGTCGCCTCGGGCATGCCGCGCGGTGCCTGGCGTGCACCCGTGCACACGTTCCATGCGTTCGCGGTGCAAAGCTTCATCGACGAAATCGCGATCGCGACGAAACAGGACGCCGTGCAGTTGCGCCTGGATCTGCTCGGCGCCCCGCGCGAGATTCCGTACAAGCAATACGGCGGCCCGACGATGGATACCGGGCGCTTGGCCGGCGTGCTCAATCTGGCCGCGGACAAGATCGGTTGGCGCGACAAGCGCAACGACGGTCACGGCATCGGCATCGCCTGCCATTTCACCTTCGGCGGCTACGCCGCGCATGCGTTCGAAGTCTCGGTCGAAGGCAAGGATCTGGTCATCCACCGCGCCATTTGCGCGGTCGATGTCGGCCGCGTGATCAATCCGCTCGGTGTCGATGCGCAGATGATGGGCGGCACCATCGATGCGGTCTCGACCGCGCTCAATCTCGCCATCACGGTCAAGGATGGCCAGGTGCAGCAGCACAATTTCACTGAATACCCGCTGCTGCGCATGGCCCAGGCGCCGCAAAGTGTAGAAGTGTACCGGATCGAATCCGACCGCGACCCCAGCGGCGCCGGCGAGATCGGCGTGCCGAGCGCGGCACCGGCGTTGGCCAACGCGATCTACGCCGCAACCACCGTGCGCGTACGCAAATTGCCGCTGATGGCGGAATTGCTGCGCAAGCTGTAGGCGTTCGTCAATCCCGCGGGCTGCGGACTGCAAGAATTACAAATAGCCGGTTACCTGGCGTTCTGTAGGCACGGAGTACACAGAGATGAGCCCCACGGAGGATCGCTTACATGAAACGGATACTTATTTATCTTGCCCCGCTTTGCCTGGTTCTGCCGGTGCTCGCATCAGCAAGCGAAGGCTATGTCGTCGCCGATATCAGCCTGCAGTCTGGCCCCGACCCCGAATATCCTTCGATCACTGAATTGGCCGCCGGCACGCCGGTCGATATTCAAGGTTGCATCGATGGATACGGCTGGTGCGATGTCATCGTCGGCGAAGATCGCGGCTGGGTGGCCGGTTCCTTCATCGAAGAGGAATACGAAAACCAGCCGGTCGTCATTCAAGACTACGGTCCGCGCTTCCGTATCCCGATCGTGACGTTCTCTGTGGGCACGTACTGGGGAAATCACTATCACAATCGTCCGTGGTTCCACGAACGTTCGCGATGGGAAGAACGCCACATTCGCCCGCATCAGCCGCCGCGTCCTTCAGCCGAGGCGATCAAGAACATGCCGCAAGTTCATAGCGGAAACATGGGCAACCGCGATCATAACCGCCCGGCGCCTGCGGCAGTTCCCGTAGCGGCTCCGGCTCCGGCAGCCGCTCCTTCGCCGACCGTATATCCACTGCGACAGACGCCAACGCAAGCGCAAAATGCGCCGGCGCAAATGGAGCGCAAACATTCGCAGCCTCGTCCAGCGCCGACGCCCGTAACACCGCGGTCGCCACCGCAGTCGCCGCCGCATCCGGTTGCGCCACGCAGGTTAGACCCGCCGCAGCCGGTGGCAGCGCCGAAAGAACAGCCGGCAATAGATGCGCAGCCAGTTCGTCAAGCCGCACCCAAGGCCGAGCCGAGGGACCGGCAGCCGAAACCGAAACAGGAACCAAGGAAGGATGCCGGCAAGAAGGATGATGGAAAGAAGGACGATTCAAAAGAGCACTGACGCGCAGATTCATTGACGCATTCAAGGCGCGGATCCGCACAACGAATCCGCGCTTTTTTATTGCTCGTCAAGCGCAGATGCTGGTTGCCACGTGGGTCTGGATTCACGTGCCGGTGGCGGACCCCAAGTGCATCCGGCGACCAAAACGACGACGCCGCACTTCACCAGTGTGCCCCACGGCGTCATGAACTGTTTGGTGTCGGAGGTGAGGTGCTCGCGCACGAACGAACCGAGGATTGTCTCCCCGTCCGGCGCCTGCCAATTCCCGGCGAAATGATTCGGCCGCACTTTCAGCGGACGCTGGTGGCGCATGATGGGCGAGGCCGCAGTCGACTGCGGCACGAAGGACGCCTGCATGCCTTGATTGGCGCTGGCCGGCGGGAGAATGATGCTGCCGTCCGGGTTGAACACGCGATAGTTTGGCGCCGACTCCGGCTCCGGTGTGGTCGAAACCGTTTGCGCCGCAGCGGCTGGAGGTTGGATACGTCTTGCAGCTGTGGGTCGCACCACAACTCTCGCTGGCAAGGGCTGCGGCTCGGACAGCGCTTCGGGAAGCACTTTGGGAGGCGCCTCATCGATGAACCGTATTTCGATCGCCGTTTCATTCGGTGGAATTTTCGGCCGCATTGCATGACGCAAGCCGACCAGCGAGATCGTCAAGAGCAATAGCAGCACAACCAACACGCCAATTCGAACCCAACGCGGTGGTCCGGCGGGTTTACGCGCAAGCTCGGCCAGCGCATGCAGGCGGATTTCCAGGCGCCATGCGGCCAGCTCCCGCTCGGCGGCTTGTTCATCGTCGTACGCGTCGATTTTCTCTGCGACCCTCACCCGGCCTTCCTTTCGCGCACCCCACGGCAGCCGCAGCCTAGCCGGCGCGACGTAAATCCGCGGTTAAACGCGACCTGCCGCAGCGCTACTTGACCGGACTGCGCGAAAGGAGAAGGCTGTATGAATTGAAAAGTGTGGCCATGGATGGTCGCTTCGTGATCTTCGCCATCATGGACGATGGCAAAAAAATACGTGCGGCCAGGACGGCCGCTTTTTGATGTTCGCACTCAAGGACGATCGCACAAATACATAACCTGGGAGAGGCTTATGGCTTACACCACCGAAGGCATCCGAAACATCGCGCTCGTCGGCCACTCGGCCGCGGGCAAGACCACGCTGTTCGAAGCCCTGCTGCATGCAGGCGGCGTGATCGGTGCTCCCGGCTCCGTCGAGCGCGGCACCACGGTTTCCGATTACGAGCCGATGGAAAAAGAGCGCAAGCAATCGCTCAACACCGTCATCGCCTCGATCGACCGGGTCAATGCCACTGACGGCGACTGCCACATCAACCTGATCGATACTCCCGGCGCCGCCGATTTCCGCGGACCGACACTGACCGCGCTCGCCGCGGTGGAAACGTGCGCCATCGTGGTCAACGCGCACAACGGAATCGAATACGGCACGCATCGCCTGATGCATCACGCCAAGGCGCGCGGCCTGGCACGACTCATCGTGGTCAACAAGATCGATGGCGGCAATTGCCGCGCCCTGGTCGAACAATTGCGCGAGACGTTTGGCCCGGAATGCCTGCCGATCAACCTGCCGGCCAATGACGGAAAGTCCGTCGTCGACTGTTTTTTCCAGCCGAGTGGCATCGCCGATTTCTCCTCCGTCGCCGAAGCGCATCAGCGCATCATCGACCAGGTGGTCGAGATCAACGAGACGGTGATGGATCATTTTCTCGATAAGGGTGAGTCGGGTCTGTCCGGCAAGGAACTGCACGACGCGTTCGAGCAATGTCTGCGCGAAGGGCACCTGGTCCCGGTCTGCTTTGTCTCAGCGCGCACCGGTGCCGGGGTGAAGGAACTGCTGACACTGATGGAAAAACTGTTGCCGAACCCGAAGGAAGGCAACCCTCCGCCCTTCGTCAAGGGTAGCGGCGCAAATGCGACGCCAATCGAAGCGATGTCGGACCCGAAGAAGCACGTCATCGCCGACGTGTTCAAGATCGTCAACGATCCCTTCGTCGGCAAGCTCAGCGTGTTCCGCATGTATCAGGGCACGATAAAAAAGGATACGCAACTTTTCATCGATGACGGCAAGAAGCCCTTCAAGGTCGGCCATCTGTTCAAGCTCAAGGGCAAGGACCACGTCGAGATCGACCAGGCCATTCCCGGCGACATCGCCGCGGTGGCCAAGATCGAGGAAATCCATTTCGACGCTGTACTGCACGATTCGCACGACGAAGATGAAATTCATCTCAAGCCCTTGGAATTTCCGCAGCCAATGTTCGGTCTCGCGGTGGAACCTGCGCACAAGGGGCAGGAACAAAAACTTGCAGTGTCGCTGCACAAGCTCAGCGAAGAAGATCCGTGCTTCCGCTACGAGCACAACAAGGAATTGAACGAGTCCGTGGTGCGGGGCTTAAGCGATCTGCACCTGAAACTGATGCTGGAACGCATGAAGGAGCGCTACGGCGTCGAAGTGAAGACGCGGCCGCCGCGGATTGCTTATCGCGAAACCGTCGCGGCGAAAGCTGAAGGTCATCATCGCCACAAGAAGCAGACCGGCGGCGCCGGTCAGTTCGGCGAGGTGTTCCTGCGCATCGAACCGCTGCCGCGCGGCGGCGGATTCGAGTTCGAGGATGCGATCAAGGGCGGCACGATTCCGAACCAATTCCTGCCCGCGATCGAGAAAGGCGTGCGCCAGGTGCTCGAACACGGCGCGGTCGCCGGCTACCAGATGCAGGACGTAAAGGTAATTGTATACGACGGCAAGTACCACCCGGTCGATTCCAAGGAAGTCGCCTTCGTCAGCGCCGGCAAGAAGGCATTTCTCGATGCCATCTCCAAGGCCAAGCCGCAACTGCTCGAACCGATCGTGAATCTTGAAGTGTTCGTCCCTGACGCGCATATGGGCGATATCACGGGGGGCCTGGCGAGCAAGCGCGCGCGCATCAACGGCACCGATTCACTGCGCGGCGGCGAACTCGTGGTCAAGGCCCAGGTCCCCTTGGCCGAAGTCACCGACTACCAGACCGAACTCAAAGCCCTGACCGCCGGCAAAGGCCGCTACGCGATCGAGTTCAGCCACTACGACGCGGTGCCCGCGCAGGTGCAGAAGCAGTTGATGGAGGCGTACAAGCCGAAGGTGGAGGAGGAGTGATACGCGTGAACAGGCCCGTCTAAATGCTGCATCGCTGGAGAAGCACATGAAGCGAACTTATACCTTTCAACGCGACCTGAGGTGGAAAGGAAATATGTCGTCAAAAAGGGTGGCCACACACGCTGTCAACGTTGTCCATCAAGCCATCGATGATCCGAAGAGCTGGAGCTATAAGGAAATAACAGGTCACGACGCCGAAGAGCCGCACTTTTGTATCAATTTTCCGAATGATGTTGACTTGGCTGCCTTTCAAAATCGTCTAGAAATTGCACTTAAGAGAAATGGCATTAGCATCATAACGCTACTGCAATCTGAATAAGGGGTGTGGGGCGCATTCGTAGGGCGCATCTCGGATGCGCCACTCTAATGACGTCAGTGATCGCGAACCGCATGCACATCCGAAAACGGCGCGTCCGAGACGCGCCCTACCTCCCCCGCAATTCCTCGCGCACCACCCGGCGCACCGCATCCAGCGTCAACGCCGGTTTGCGTGCGAACGCTTCGTTCAACATGCGATTGATCTCGGTCAGATAGCCGATGACGGCGGCTTCTGCACGCTGCCGGAATCCCGCGATAACGTCTTCATCGAGCATGATCGAGATGCGCGTCTTTTCTGCGCCTCGCGCATCCATTCCGCCAGTCACGCAGCAGCCAGCACTTCCGCCAGCTTGTCGAATGAACCGGTCCAGCCGTTGTTGTGGCTGTCGCGGCGTTCGGCACTCGTGAAGTTCGTATGCTGCAGCGTCATCTCGGTGCCTTGGCCTACGGCTTTAAAGGTCACGGTGACCAGGGTTTCCTGCGTTTCGTGCGCCCATGTCCAGGTAAATACGAGACGCGAGGGGCGCGTGATTTCCCTGTAGACGCCGCTGACCGTCGGATTCATGTTGTCGGGCGTGTGCATGGTCACGGCGTAGCTGCCGCCAACGCGAGGCTCAAGCGTGGTCGCTTCGGCGCGGACGCCGCGCGGGCCCATCCATTGCGCGACAAGTTTTGGATCGAGCCAGGCGTCGAAGACGCGTTCGGGCGGCGCATCGAAGCGGCGCGTCATGGTCAGGGTGGTATCAGCGGCGATGGGGTTTGTGGCGGACATGGGTCTTCCTCGATTTCGGTTTGGATGTGGTTTTCAACAGTTCATCCAGGCGCTCGAAGCTCTCGCTCCAGAAACGGGCGTGGAAGTCGATCCATTCGCGCGCGGCCTGCAATGCCTGCGGATTGAGCCGGCAGCGGCGGAATTGGCCGTCGCGCTCGCGCACGATCAACGCAGCGCGTTCCAGCACGTTGAGATGACGCGTGATCGCGGGTGCGGAAATCGCGAACGGCCTGGCCAGTTCGTTGACCATCGCCTCGCCAGAGGCGAGCCGGGCAAGAATGGCGCGACGGGTCGGATCGGCGAGTGCAGCGAAAGTAAGGTCGAGGCGTGCGGCATTCATTTAACCAATATGTTAATTGCTCAATTGGTTAAATGCAAGTGCCCGCATTGCTGAGCCATCTCCCCGTGAAGTCGACGAAATGCAGCACACCCAATCGCGGTGCTAGAGTGTGCCGGCCGGTCTTTCGGGAGTCCCCCATGTCCAGCAGCTTCGCATCGCTCGTCGTCGCCGCTGTCGTCTGGATGGCCGTGCATCTGGGTATCGCCGGTACGTCGCTGCGAGCGCTTATCGTCCGCGCCATCGGTCCCGCAGCGTTCCGGATTTCTTTTTCGCTCGCATCGTTCGCGATCATCCTCTGGCTGGTTGTCAGTTACGGCCGCGCCGGCCCGGTGCAGGTGTTGTGGGCGACGCCGCACTGGCTGATCGTGGCATGCATGTTGCTGATGCTGCCGGCGCTGCTGCTGTTCATCGGCTCGGTGAGTGCGCCCAATCCGACCATGGTCGCGGGCGGTCGCGCACTGAAGGCGGAAAATCCTGCACGCGGCATCTTGCGCGTCACCCGGCATCCGATGTTGTGGTCGTTCGCACTCTGGGCTGTGGTGCACACGCTCATGATGGGAACGCTCGGTGCGCTGGTGTTCTTCGGCGCGTTTGCGCTCGTGGCGCTGGCCGGCATGCCGAGCCTGGATGCGAAGCTCGCCAAGCGCGACCCGCAACACTGGCCGGCGTTCGCGCGAGTCACGTCGAATGTGCCGTTCGTCGCGATCGCGCAGGGCCGCAACCGTTTCGCGTTTGCCGAGATCGGCTGGTGGCGCATCGCCGCGACGCTGATCTTGTGGTTCGCGCTGACCGGCGCGCATCAATGGTTTTTCCATATTCCGGTATGGGATATTTTTCTCGGCAGGTAGCCGCGCAAGACTCTGGGAGAAATGCATGCCTCGACTACTTTGCATAGCCGTCGCCGCTGCGCTGCTGAGCGCGTGCACGCTCGTGCGTATCGACAAGCCCAGCTGCTTCCACCTCAATGCCGCGGTGGAAACTGACATCGGCTATTGCCAGGCCACGCGTATCGGCTACACGTTGCATATTTCCGGCAGCGTCGGCCGGGGCGAGATGACGGCGGCGATGCACCAGGCCTACGATGAACTAAAGAAGACGCTCGCAGCGAACGGCCTGGATTTCCGCAACGTCGTCAAAGAGAACGTCTACACGACGGACCTGGACGCGTTCATTGCCAACAAGCAGATCCGCAAGGAATATTACGGCTCGGATTTCTCCGCCGCGACCTGGGTGCAGGTGCAGCGCTTGTACTTGCCGGCATTTGTCGTGGAAGTGGAGGTAACTGCGGAGTTTCTGCACTGAGCGAAAGCGATCGTCATTCGATCGCGTGCATGCGCTGAACCAGGATCACCGTGCCTCCTTCGAAGCGCAGCACGAAGCTTGAGCCATCGTGATCGGATGAGATGACTTTTTCCGGTCCGTGCTCCTGCGCGGCTTTCACATCCGTCGCATGAAACTGGTCGGCCGTGCCGGTGGGATTGAGCACCATCGGCGGGCTGAATGCTTCGTACCCGGAAAAAGCGTGACTGCTGAATCCGCTCATCGGAAAACGCTGCATCCACATGAAGAATTTTCCCTCGTGTGGAATCGACACGCGATCCAGATGATGCGCGGTAATGCCGAGTGCGCCGTGCGAGGTCCATACGCGCAGGATTTGCGCCTGCAAGCAATCGTTGGAGATGCATTCCTGCAGCACGAAGTACTCGTCGTCCTGCATCCGCGTCGGCCGCACGCTGAGGATGTCGTCTTTCTGGAACGGCTCGGCCGGAAAAACGACTGCGGACATGCGCGGATCGACCTGGAAATTGCTCGAAATCAGATAACCGCCATGGCGCTCTTCCCACTTTGGCGCGGTGACATTGATACCTGGCAGTTCGGTCTGTGCGGTCGCCGGTGCCGACACCATCATGAGCAACGATGCCAGGGCAAAAAGGGTCAGTGATAGCCGCCTAGAAAATCCTGTCATAGAGTCTTTCCTGCGAGCACAACGATTGTAGTCGCGGATCTTACCTTGTCGCACACGCAACAATCTGAAGTCTTGCTCGCAACAAATGCAACCAATTCCCACATCCACGACCGCAGAGTAGACTCCGCTGGCTCTCACCACCAGTAACCTGACTTTTCGGGAGGGATGTTATGGTCTCGCTAATGCAACTGTGGCTGCCGATCCTGCTGTCCACTGTGTTCGTTTTTTTCGCCAGTGCCTTGCTGAACATGCTGCTGCGGTTCTGGCACGCGCCGGATTACCGTGCTTTTCCAAACGAAGCCGAAGTGAGCGCCGCCATTCGCAAGGGCAACGCCGGCCCGGGCATGTACATGCTGCCGTACTGCACACCAGAAACGATGAAGAAGCCCGAAACGCAGGAGATGTTCAAGACAGGTCCCGTCGGCATGGTCGCGTTGCGTCAGCCCGGCTCGATGAACATGGGCGCATCGCTCGGACAATGGTTCGTGTTCTGCCTTCTGGTGTCATTGGTTTGCGGCCTGGTGGTAATGCACATTTTCGCTCCCGGTCCGGCAACGCCGTTTGCGCATGTGTTCCATGTTGTCGGGCTCGCCGCGCTGCTGGGCTATGCCTTCGGTCCAATCCCCAATGCCATCTGGTGGGGTCATCCATGGGTGGTGACGATCAAGCACATGATCGATGGTCTGATCTACGCGTTGATCACCGGGGCCACGTTCGCCTGGCTGTGGCCGGCAGCATGACGCGTCGGTCGATGGATCTGGCGCTGCTGCTCGCGTTTGCAAGCAGCAGCGCGTTGGCGCAAACGCCGTCGGCTGAAGTGAAGAAGTTCATCGCCTACGACGACGCAGTCATCGCGCTTGCGCATGTGCGCGTGATCGATGGCACCGGCGCGGCGCCGCAAGACAACCGCACCATCGTCTTGCGCGAAGGCAAAATCGCAGCCATCGTTGATGGCGCAACGTCGCCGCCGGACGGCGCACGCGTGATCGATCTGACCGGCCGCAGTGCGATTCCCGGCCTGGTCGGCATGCACAACCACCTCATGTACACAGCTTCGATAAATCTGGATGAAGACGACAAGATTCCGCCGCCGGGATTTCTCGTCGCCGAACTCGCCTTCTCTGCGCCGCGTCTTTACCTGGCCGCCGGCGTCACCACGATGCGCACTACCGGAAGCATCGAGCCGAATACAGATTTGAATATCCGCCACCTGATCGACACCGGCAAAATGCCGGGCCCGCATATCGATGTGACCGGTCCGTACCTGGAGGGCAAGGACAGCTTTTTCCCGCAGATGACCGCTTTGACCGAGCCCGAGCAGGCGCGCAAAACCGTCGCGTTCTGGGCCAGCCAGGGCGTGACTTCATTCAAGGCCTACATGGATATTTCCGCCGCGGTGCTCGGCGCCGCGATCAAGGAAGCGCATCATCAGGGCATCAAGATCACCGGGCACTTGTGCTCGGTCGACTATCCGGAAGCTGCGGCACTCGGCATCGACAATCTCGAGCATGGGCCGGTGTATACCGATTCGGAATTCGTGCCGGAACGCAAAGCCGACGTCTGCCCGCAGATTCCCGCGATTGTCGCTTCGTGGGAAAAACTCGAAATCGACAGCAAGCCGGTGCAGGATCTGATCCGCAATCTGATCAAGCACCATGTGGCGATCACCTCGACCCTGCCGGTATTCGAAGCATCAATCTCGACACGTCCAGTGCTGTCCGGGCGCCAGGCGCAGCTGTTGTCCAGCGAATCGCTGCGCAGCTATCTCAATGCGCGCAACGGCGCGGCGACCACGCCGGCACGCGCGCAGAAAGCCGAAGCGGCGCTGAAAAAGGAAATGGCGTTCGAACTCGCGTTCGTGCGCGCTGGCGGCCTGCTGCTCGCCGGACCCGACCCCACTGGCAATGGCGGCGTGTTGCCGGGATTCGGCGATCAACGCGAGCTGGAATTGTTGGTCGAAGCAGGCTTCACGCCGGTGCAAGCCATCCACATCGCAACGGCCAACGGCGCGCAGTACGAAAGGCAGCTCGATCGCATCGGCACGATCCAGGTCGGCAAACAAGCCGATCTGGTCGTCGTGAATGGAAATCCGAACGAACGTATCCAGGCGGTTGAAAACGTCGAACTGGTATTCAAGGATGGCATCGCGTTCGATCCAACAAAATTGATCAACTCGGTGCGCGGCATGGTCGGCACGCGCTGACTTGCCGCTTCGATACGATGACCTGAATCCGGCACGGGACTTCCGGCACAGGGAAACCTGGCGAACGGGCATAAGATGGACGCCCGGGGTCTGCCACTCACACGGGAGTTGCCATGCGCACGTCATTCGTCACGAATCTGCATCGCCTCATTCTTGGTGCAGTATTTTGTACTTTTGGATTTCTATCCTTTGGCTCCGCGCACGCCGCGGACATCTACGCCGAAGCGGTCGCGCATTCCGGACGCAGCGCGGACGACGTGAAGCGCGACCCTCTTGACCATCCTGCCGACATGTTGCGTCTGGCCGGCATAAAGCCTGGCATGCAGGTCGCCGACCTGCTTGCTGGCGACGGCTACTACAGCGAGCTGGTCAGCTACATAGTCGGCTCGAAAGGCCATGTGCAGTTGCTCAACAACGCCGGCTTCGACAAGTTTTCTGATAATGCCTGGAAGCCGCGAATTGCCGATCACCATCTGGACAACGTGGAACATCGCACGGTCGATATGGCCAACCTCGGCTTGAAGGACGCGTCGCTCGATGCCGTCCTGCTGATCAAGGTCTATCACGACATGTATTGGGTCGATGAGAGCTTCGGCTGGCCGAAGATCGACGTCGGAGGCGTGCTCGATCAATTGGCCAAGGCGCTGAAGCCCGGCGGCGTGTTGCTTCTGGTGGATCACTCCGCAAAAGCCGGCACCGGCAGCGCGGATGCGGGAAAGCTGCATCGCATCGACGAGGCCTATGCGCGCAAGGACTTCGAGGCGCACGGTTTCAAGGTGGTCAAGAGCAGCGACCTGCTGCGCAAACCCGAAGATAAGCGCGACCTCATTTCCTACAAAGGGCCGGCGCTTGGCAAGACTGACCGCTTCGTCTACGTCTTCAGCAAGAAGTAGGCGTCAACCGCTTCAATCAAGGCTGACTTCGATCAAAGCGCGCGTCAATTGAAGCCGTCGGCAAAAATCGCGTCCGGCGCCGGCACAACATAAATGTGCACGGCGTACGGCGCGAAGTTGTCGCTGATCGATCCGCTTGAAATCGGCACGTTGCGCGCCTCGCCATATACGCTCGCGCTCGCGGCATTGCCGATGCCGCCCAAGGCAATGCTGCGCGCGTTCTGCGCAGTGCCGGACACATTGACGACGATGAAATAGGCGGCCGACGCAGCATTGCGCCAGCCAGCATCCAGGGGCGCGGCCACAGTCGCGGAAAGCCCCGCTGGATTGACCGTGCCTTGCAGCACACTGGCCAGCGCCGTGATCGTTGCATTTTGTGTAGTCATTTCCGTGGCGACGTTGGCCGGCGTGGTATCGAAAAGAAACGTCGGCGTGATCTGTTCGGGGAAGAACCAGATACCGCGCGCGCCGTGGACGATCACTTCCCACATCTGGGCACGCAACTGCCCCGGACTGGGTCCCGGATGGCCGTCGGTGGTGTCGATATCGCTGGATTCGATAAAGGCGAAGATCGGCTTTGGTCCCGCCATCAGTTTCAAATGTTCCATGGTTTGACCCATGACTGCGAAATTCGTTATGCCCTGGTTCACCGGATATTTGTCGGCGCAGATCCAGTCGGCGCCGAGCACATACTTGCGATACCAGGCATCGCCACTCTCGCTGGTGATCAGGTCGTACTGATTCAGGTCGCCGACAAAATTGATGAACACCGCCCGATTCGGGGCGATGCCCTTCCATGTGTTGTATTGCGCTTGGATTGACGAATACGGAACCTGGCTGAAGATGCCATCGGGTTCATCGGGCTGGGCCCAGGCCAAGAGCAGCGCTTCATTTGCGTCATCGGCGGGGTTTGGCCGCGGCTCGCGAATCATGTGCAGGCCGAGGCGGTTGGCTTCGGCGATGGATCCTTCCAGGTCGAAGCCGATGCCGACGACGGTGTTCAGCCCGCGCGCCTGCCATGTGACGTAGGCATAGTCCGGCGCCACCCAGACGCCAATCGGAAAGAAATTCCGCAGCACGGCGGGCACAGCATCCGTCGCCGCAAGGGCGCCTGGTGCAGCGCCGACGAGTAGCGCTGCAAAAAACAGGGTGCGTAGCGCGATCATGCTGCCGAATCTAGCACCGCAAACCGGCCGGGATCGCCAGCAGGATCACAAAACACCAATTTTTTGCCGCTCAACGTACACCCCCGGCAAGCTGTACCAAGGCTTTCTCGCGCGTGGCCGGCGTGGCATGTCCGATCGTGGCTGCCGCGGAATAGAACGCCGGCCAGTCGCTACCCTCGCGTGTATACAATGCTGCAAATGCCGCAACCCAGCGGTGATAGAGCCCGAATGGCAGCAGCTTCGCATTGTTGATCTCGGCATTCATCCAGTCGTCGTACACGTGATCGCCCTGCCACTGCGTGTCGCGCAGTCGGGCGTATTCCGCGCGCATGCGCTCGATCTCTTCGCGCTTGTGCTGGCGCTTGGTTTCCGCCGGTAAACCCGACGCGTAGACTTTGCGCAGGCGCTCGCGTAACGCCAATACCAATGCATTGAATTGGTCTGCGCGCGCCTGCCCGGCATCGTCGCCTGACGCCAGCGCGCGTGCAGCACGCCATTGGCGCAGACCTTCGCGTTGCACGAAGGTCGCGAAGGATTCGTTGAATTCGGTATCGCCTTTCACGTAGAGCCGCTGGTGCGCCAGCTCGTGGAAAATCGTGGCGGCCAGATCGTCGTCGCTCCAGCGCAGCATGGTGTTGAGGATCGGATCGGCGAACCAGCCCAAGGTTGAATATGCCGGCACGCCGCCGATCCATGTTTCCAATCCCTGCGAACGCTGCCGGACAGCCTCGGCGTCGGCGCGCTCGCGTACATAAAAGCCGCGATAGGCAACGCAGCCAGCGATGGGGAAGCATTGCGGGGAAGCGTCGAGCGAGAATTCCGGCGCCGCGAACATATTCCACATCACATACGGCCGGTGCAGATCCGCGTACTGGGTGTAGCTGCGGTTGCGCGGTAGCGCCAAATGATCCGAAGCGAACGCACGCGCCTGGGCCGCCAGCTGCAGGCGTGCTTTGAGCTGCGCGTCGGTGGCCGCATCGGCGACAACACGGGCAATGGGCCGGCGCGCCGCCAGCAGCGCATATTCGCCGCGCGCCAGATGGCCGTAGTAGCTGACGGTGGAACACGCATACAGCGGCAACGCCGCCAGGGCGCCGAATAGTCTGAACAGGTTAGCGGAACGAAATCTCTGGGACACGGCTCATTGTAGCGGGGGGTCATTGCAGCGGGCAGCGCAGTACGCGCTAATATAGACGCATCACCCGCCGCGCATCGACCCGAAAAATGCACACCATCGCCGTTCGCCATTTCATCTTGATCGCCAGTTTGCTGGCCGCCACGCCCGCGCTTGCCGGAGTCGGTGGCACATCATCCGGCGTCACCAGCACAGTGGGCATCCAGGGCACGAACGCCTCGCCCGAGGTGCAGCAGCAATCGGCCGGGTTTGTGCAACAGAACCAGCAATTGCAAGACGCACAGAACGGCGCATCGCCGAACGGCATCGTCATGCCCGGAGGCGGCGCCAATGCGGCAGGTGCGCGCGGCGCGGCGAATGGGGCGAACGCGGCAAATCCGGCAAATCCGGAATCGGGCGAAAAAGGCGCTCCGGGCAGCGCGCCGGCGACTCCGCCGCCACCGCCACCGCCGCCGCCAACGTATGTCTCGGTAGTCAAACATCTCACGCCGGGTTCAGATTCCGCAGATCCCGCGGGAACCACCGCCGCACCGGTTACCGTCGTGGCCCCAGCGACGCCTGCAACAACCGTTATGCCCGCGCAGGCGAAAGCCGATTCGTTGCCTGCGCCAGCCAAAGTCACCGCTCCGCCGCCGGTCGCCGGCGCGCCCTCGACTGCTACGGAAAACGCCGAGAAAATCGGAGCCAGCGAACGCACCGCGGAAACGGGCGTCGTCAGCGGCGGCCGCGGCCCTGCACCGGACGGGTATACTTTTTACGTCGGCTTCGGAATCGCACTGTTGCTGCTGGTCATCGCGTTCGGCGCCTACCTGAGTTCGCAGAAGGATGAGGCCGGACGACGCGTGCCGCGCTAGGTCAAGGTGATCGTGATCTGCTTGAGCGCCTGACGGCACTACGCGCGCTTGCGCTTGGGCTTCAACAAGGTTCCGGTGCAACGCGGCGCGCCACAACGGCAGGCCCAGATTTTCTTTAACGTTGGTGTCTGCCGCTCTTCCAGAGTAATGCCGTAGTCGTAGGTGAGTTCCTCACCCTTGCGAATGGAACGCAGAGTTTCGATTACGACGCGATCGCGGCGTCGATCGTCGCCGGCGTGCTCCACGACCCAGGCCTGGCAATTTGGCGCGCAACTGTGATTGATCCAGCGTGCGGCGTTACCTTCGACATTGCCGTCGATCAGGTACTTTTCGTTGAGCGTGAACAGGAAGGTATGGCCACTGTCGACGTCGCCGCCATAGGCGCGATTGGCTTGCGCGTGGGTCAGGCGCTTGCCGCGATATTCGATGACTCTGGTGTCGGCCGGCAGGTTGGCGGCAGCGAAGACGCCATTGCCGTGAATCGGCGAGCGGCGTTGAATGATGCGTCGGGTCATGCAGTACACGAGTTGATGGGTGGGCCGCTGATTATAGCGCAGCACGCGGGACAGATTAACTGCGGCCTGTACGGCGGAAGTCTGGCAAACTCTGCCATCGCCACTTTTCGCTACGGGATCCTCATGCACCTCCCTCGACTCGCAACAATGCTGATTCTTGCCCTTCTCGCCGGCACCGCTGCGGCGCGAGGGCATGGACATCACCATAGAGGCGGCGATGCGCCGGGCCGCTTCGACTATTACCTGATTGCGTTGTCGTGGTCGCCGAGTTTCTGCGAAACGCATGCGGATGAAACCGAGCAGTGCGGCAGCAAGGGCTTCGGCTTTGTGCTGCATGGATTGTGGCCGCAGAACCGCGACGGCAGTTGGCCGCAGCATTGTCCCAGCAGCAGCGAACCGGATGCCGCGACGGTCGACCGCACTCTGGCGTTCATGCCGAGCCGGCACCTGATCGAACACGAGTGGCAGACCCACGGCTCCTGTACCGGCCTGGACGCGCACGCCTATTTCGATCTGGCCGATCACGCATTTGCCCGGATCAAGGTCCCACCGGCACTGGTTGCGCCACACACATCGCCGCAACTGAGCGCCAAGGAAGTTGTCCAGGCCTTCATCCAGACCAATCCGGAACTGGACGAAAACATGCTCAGCGTCGACTGTCACAACGGCAGCGAGCTGACCGAAGTACGTGTTTGCGTGAACAAGCAGAGTCTGTCCCCGCAAGCCTGCGGCGGCCGCGTGCGCAATACCTGCCGTTATGGGGCGCTCAAGATTCCCGCCGTGCGCTAGTCGCCCGCGCCATCGGCGAAGACGGCATCGTAAGGATTGATCACCCTCACCGTATAGCTGACGCTGGCCGGCGCCCCGCCGCCGGTGATACCGGTAATGGTGACGTGGTAGAGCACATCCTGGGTCGGCTGCGTGTAGGTGACGCCAACGGGCTGCCAGACCAGGGTGTTGTCGGCATAGCCCAGATTGTCGTGAGCACCGTTCTCGGTGATGGCCACGGTGATGGGCGAACCATTCTTCGTCATCGTCACCGCAGCGCTTGCGAACGACGCTCCGGAAAAAGACAACGACCAGCGGTTGGAAGACGACGGCAGGAGTTGCCACGGCAGATAGCCGTTGGGCGGCCACGGCGTGCCGTTCGGCGTCGCCGCTCGTGAACCGAACGGACCCGTTACCCACAACGCGTTCGCGGAATACCCCGCGGTTGCCGCAATCGCGTCGACATCACCCGTGGCCATGTTTGCCTGCGCCGGATACAGGATCCAGCGCCGATGGCCGACAAACGAATTGTTGCTGCCGGAATCGTCCACATAGCCTTCGATCGCGGCAGGGCCGTTGTAGTTGAAGCCACCGCCCAAGGTGAGATTGGAATGACTGGCGCCGTCGTATCCGGCCTGGGTGTAGCAAATCCAGCTTGCCGGCGGCGCGTGATTGAGCGCCTTGTTCGCGACCATCAGCAGCGCCGCCGCCTGATCGTCCGGCTGCTGCGGTGAGGCGAATGCAGTGACGTTGCCGGGAAGTCCGGCAAGGGTGCGAAAAACGTTGACGCGCTCCAGCGTCGCGTTCTGGTATGCCGTTGCCGTGGTACCACTGTTGCACGGCGCCACCGTGCCAGCCCAGCCGTTTGCAACTGCGTCTTCCGCGGCGTAGGCGGTGCGATACAGCAAGCTGACGCGGTAGCGATTGGCCGGATTGACGCTGACCGCCGCAGCGATCGCCGGCTGTTCGGGCGCACTGGATTCGGACTCGGCACCCATAGGCAGTTGCGGCGCCGGGCCGAGCTCTGCGCTCAGTTCTTGCGCGCTCACGCTACGGAACAAGCCACACAACAATGCAACAGACAACAAGCGCATCAAGTGATCTCCAATGAACGGAGACCATAGCAACGCAGCCATTGATTGCGCGTTAACTACATCACAAAAGAACGTTCATCTATCGCGCTGAATCATCGCGCAGCATCAAATTGGCATGCTATCAATCGCAGCAGCCGTCGCCGCCCTTGATCGTGTGCGCAGCAGTCGCAGCGACTCCCGCAGTCAGGCCTTTCTTACTGGCCACGTGATGATCGGCGACGACCTTGGCCACGCACATGCTCACGCGTTTGCCGGTAGGAATGTGCAGGAATTCGTTCGGCCCGTGTGCATTGGAGTGCGGACCGAGCACGCCGGTGATGAGAAATTGTGCGCCCGGAAACTTTTCGCCGAGCATGCCCATGAACGGAATGCTTCCGCCTTCGCCGTTGTACGCCGGCGGCGGGCCGAAGAACTGGCGCGAAGCCGCGTCGACCGATTGTTCCAGCCACGGTGCGAGCGCCGGCGCATTCCAGCCGGAGGTCGCTTTCTCCAGCGCGAATTCGACCTTGCAGCCGTACGGCGGATCTTTCTCGAGCAGACGCTTGAGTAGTTCGCCCGCGCCGGTGCCATCGAGCGTCGGCGGCAGGCGCAGGGAAAGCTTGACCGCAGTGAAGGGGCGCAGCACGTTGCCGGCCGAATCCAGCGGCGGAATCCCGCCCATGCCGGTGACGGCGAGCGCCGGACGCCAGGTGCGGTTGAGCACCAGTTCGGTAAGATCCTTGTCCAGCGGCCGCATGCCGTCCACAAAGGGAAATTTGGAATAAATCGCCTCGCCGAGCACTTGTGCCGTGGCGCGCGCCTGTTCGACGCGCGGCGCCGGAATCTCGACATATAGTTCGGCCGGCTTGATCTTGCCGCTGACTTCGTCTTCCAGCCGCGACAGCAGCTGGCGCAGGATGCGGAAGCTCGACGCGACGATGCCGGTGGCGTCGCCGGAATGCACGCCTTCCTTGAGCACCTGTACGCTGAGGTTGCCGCCGGTCATGCCGCGCAGCGACGTGGTCAGCCACAACTGTTCGTAGTTGCCGCAACCCGAATCCAGGCACACGACGAGAGATGGTTTACCAATGCGCATAGCCAGGTGATCGACGTAGTACGGCAGATCGTAACTTCCGGATTCCTCGCAGGCCTCGATCATCAGCACGCAGCGCGAATGCGCGACGCCTTGCTGCCTGAGCGCGCTCATCGCGGCGAGCGAACCGAACAGCGCGTAGCCATCATCGGCACCGCCACGACCGTACAGCCGATCGCCCTCGATCACCGGCTTCCACGGACCCAGGTGTTCTGACCAGCCGGTCATCTCCGGCTGCTTGTCCAGGTGTCCGTACAAAAGTACACAATCTTCAGAGGCGGCGGTGCCGGTCTTGCCGTCCGTACCCGGTATGTCAATGAAAATGAGTGGCGTGCGCCCTTGCAGGCGAACGACTTCCACATTCATCCCCGCAATCGGCTGCGCCTTCGCCCACGCCACCATCAACGCGACGGCCTGGTCCATGTAGCCGTGCTCGGCCCACTGCGCATCGAACATCGGCGACTTGTTCGGAATCTTGATGTAGTCGACGAGTTGCGGAACGATCTGGCTGTCCCAGAGGCCGGAAACGGAATCGCGGATTTGGGTGGAATCCATGGCACACCTTGGATGATGAATCCGACAAGTGTAGCGCGCCGCGTGGGGCGGCCGCATCCTGCTAGACTGCGCGGCGTCAAATTCCCAGGCGCATCAATGATCCTACCCCGCTACCACGTCGCCGCCTCGTCGATTCCCGGCGCCGGCAAGGGCCTGTTCCTGGACGAACCCGTCGCGGCCGGAAAGCTCATCACCGCCCCGGACGATATCCGAAAAGTATACAAATGGGACGACGTTGTGGCGCAGCCTAACTCCGCGCAATTGCTTGCTGCAACCGTGCGCTGGTTCGAGGATCGCTACACGATCACGCCGGAATGGCCGGACGAGTGCTATATCAACCATTCCTTCGCACCGTGCGGCTTGTGGCACCTGGGTTTCGTGTTCGCCCTTGCCGATTTGCCGGCGGGCAGCGAGATTACCGTCGACTATCGCCACCTGCTCGCACCGGACCAGGAAGAGGATTTCAGCGATGCGGCAACCGGCCGGCGCATCGTCGGCTACAGCTGGCAGGAAAGTCTGGCGGAGTCGACTGCGCAATTGCACGCGTTGCTGACGAAACGACAGGAGTCGACCTACCCATGATCCAGTTCCTGTTCAAGGTGCTGATCTCCGCGCTGGTGATTGCCGCGGCGGCCGAACTTGCCAAGCGCCAGGCCTGGCTCGGCGCGCTGATCGCCTCGTTGCCACTGACTTCGATCCTGGCCATGATCTGGCTGTGGCGCGACGGCACTGAACCGGCGCAGATCGCGGCATTCAGCACGGCAATCCTGTGGCTGATCCTGCCGTCGCTGTTGTTGTTCATCGTGCTGCCGGCCATGCTGCACGCCGGCTTCAGCTTCTGGGTGAGTCTGGGTGCAGGCTGCGCGGCGACGGTGCTCGGTTACGGTTTGACCCTGCTCGCACTACGGGCATGGAGTGCGCCCTGATGCGCGCGCGCGTCCTGCGCAATGCCGACTACCGGCGCATGCGCTGGAAGAATGGCGATGGCTGGACCACCGAGCTGGCGGTATTCCCGCCGTCGATCGCGAGTGCGGCTGCGGCGTTCGACTGGCGCATCAGCATCGCCGAGATCGAGCGCGATGGCGCATTTTCCACATTCGCAGATTGCGAGCGGCATATCGCGTTGCTCGACGGCGTCGGCATGGAGCTGCGCTTCGATGCCGCTCCCAGCGTGCGTCTGGACCGGCGCCTGCAATTCGTCCGTTTTGCCGGCGAATGGCAAACCCAGGGCGTGCTGCTGTCGGGTCCCGTGCGCGACTTCAATGTCATCGTGCGCCGCGCGGCCGCCAGCGCCGAAGTGTGGCATCGCCCGCTGGTCGGGCCGATGGTTTTTCTCGCCGTGGCGGACGTGACCTGGTTTGTGTATCTGGTCGCCGGCACGGCGACAATCAAGAATCAGGCAGGCGCACCGACGCTGGAAGCTGGCGATTCGTTGTGGCTGGAAGCTGATGCAACGCCGGACAACGTTGTACTGACCGGTGGCGGCGACGTACTGATCGTCAAATTGACCGGCGTGGCGAAAGCGGCCCGGCCGTGAGTCGCGCGCGATAGGCACGTGCGCGAATGACGTGAATCCCGAGCACGATGGCAAGCACGATCCCGATCAGCCAGTGCGCCCAGCGCACGCCGTCGCGCAGGCCGTCGTCCACCGCGTAATAAAGCAAGTACCCGGTTGCAGCAAGGATCGCGAGCATGCCGAGCAGCAACAGGCCGCTGATGCGCTTGCCGGGCCGGCTCAATGCGGGACGGATATGCACCGCCCATAGCATCCCGCCGATCCACAGCGCGGCGAATGCGAACGCACCGTGCAGGCGCAACCACCATGCTTCCAATGGATGCGGTTCGCTGCCGAAGTCGCCCTGCCGCGCGAGGAAATAGTGGAAAACCAGCCAAAGTATACCCGTGATCCAGGCGCCGCCGACCACGCCATACAACGTAGTCCGGCGCCACGACGACAGGCGCAGACCGGATTGATGCGGTTGCTGGCGCGAATGACGGGTCATGCGGCGCGCGCCAGCCGGGTCCAGCCGATTGCCGGTTCGTGCACACTCGCCTCCGCCCCGAACGCAGCCAGCACCTCGGCAGTGACGGCCGCATCACCGGCGAGCACGACCTTGGTCAGCGCGTCAGCAACAACGCAGCTTTCGGCAACGACCGATACCGTCGTGTCGCTGCGCGCCGGTGCGCGGCTGACCCCATGCACATGCGGCCCGCAACTGCCAGCGTCGACCGAGCTGCTGGTGGCGACAGCAGCATTGGCCAGCTCGACGGCGGCCAGCAGCGTCGCGCTGTCCTGGCCCTGACGCAGCCATACCTGTTCGGCGCGCGCGCCGAACACGCGCAGATCGCCGCCGGCGTTGACGCCTCCTTGAGTCGCGCCGCTGCGCTGCAAGATAGCGATCGCGCGGTCGACCGCATAACCTTTGGCGATACCGCCCAGATCCAGCCACAACGGTTTGAGCAGGCGCACGCCGTGCTCCGGCAAGAGCTCGACATCGCGCCAGCACGCGCTCGGGTCCGGCACGAACGGCGATGCCGGATGCGGCAGACAGCCATTGGCAACCAGGCGCGCGGCAACGGCGACATTGAATACGCCGTGCGACAGCAATTCGACATTTTGCGCAATGTGTAAAACTTCCGCGGTGCGCTGGTCCACACTGACGACCGTACCGGGCGCAGCCCGATGAATCCGGCTGAGGTCGCTGTCGGCTTCGTGAAAGCTCATGCAGCGATGCACGCGTGCAATCTCGGCAAACGCTGCATCCAACGCCGCCAGCGCGTCGGCCTCACCCAGACCTTCAACCTGGATCTGGACGATCGTACCCAACAGGGGTCGCGCACGGCGGAGGCAAGCGGGCATGGGATCAGCCTGTCGCCGGACGCAAGGCAAGATCGTACAGCTTGAGCAAGCGCTGCACGCCCTCGGTCAGGTGCCTGGACGACAACGTCGCCCCGGAAATATTCTTGATCTGGCGCGTGAGGTCGCCGGATTCCTTCGCAGTCTTGCCGATAAACTGATGGCGCCACGCCGGCATGCGGATCTCGCCGCCGTGCGACTCGCGATACTCCAGCACGTCGACCGAGATCACCGCGCCGCTGGAATCCAGCGCAAGCGCGTAGGTGATGAGCTCGCTCTTGCCCAGCACCTGATCCACGATCAACCAACCCTGGCCCTGGTCTGCCGCGCGCGCTTGCCAGATTCGCGGCGTCCAGCCGGCCGCAGCGCCGAGCGCTGCCGCGACCTTTGCATCCGGCCCTTGCACAACGCGGAATTCGGTCGCATGCGGAAACGCCGCGCGCTGCGCTTGTTCCACGCTCAGATATTGCGTCGCGTACGCGACGTTTGCGAACGTGGCGACAAATGCTCCGGTGGGAATCAGCCAACGCGCGCGCATTTTCGTCTCCTATGTGCTCGTCCCTGAGCACAAGAATCAAGAAGCGGCCATCCTGGCCGCACTGTTCGATTAAAACTGATACCCAATGCCGAGATCAAAACGATTGCCGTAGCCCAGCGCCGTGTCGTCATGATTGAAATCCTGATAGTCGATCTTGAATACCACATTCGGATTCAGATAGTAATTCGCGCCGACCGTCCAGACGTGCTCGGTCGGCAGTGCGGCTGTTCCGAAGCCCGGTGGCTGGGTGGCATACGACGCGCCGGTGTTGAACTGTTCGTAGCGCGCGAATGGCGCAAGAGCCGACTGGTTCCATTCCAGCGCGCGCCATGCGCCCTGCACGTAACCGCCCCAGAACGCCTTTGGCACGGGCGTCGGCTGGCCGAGGAAGGTCAGGTTCAACGCTTGCGTATCGCTGATCGTGGCGCGGGTATACAAAGCCGAAAGATCGAAAGGTCCGGTCTGCCAGCGCGCGTGCACTTCGCCGAGTACGAGACGTGCGCCATCGGCCGGGAAATTCGCATCGCCGCCGGTCTGCTTGCTCGTCGCCTGCCCGATCTTGCCGGTGAAGATGCCGCCGCCGAGATTCAGCCCGGGGATGCCCTGCCAGTTCAGTGCGGCAAATACGGACGGGTCGCGCGCATGCGCGAGCTGCAATTCCTGATGGGTGCTACCCAGCGGCGATGCGCGTCCGTCATCGGCTGTAGGATCCCAGTTGGCCAGATCCGGCCCCGTGGTCACGCCAACGTTCCAGCTGAATCCGGAATCCGTGCTGCCATAGCCGGCAATGCCGCCTTCGCGCCATGTCGACGGAATGATCGCCTGCTCGACAAAGTTGCGTTCCACACCGTAGAACTGCGTCGGCTCATGATGCTCGTTGAGCAATCCCAGCGGCACCAGCATCAACCCGGCGCGCACGCCATAGTTCGGCGCCAGCGAATGCTCGATGTAAAGCTGCTCGACTTCGGATTCGCCCTGATCGTCCGCCGAAGTCACCGCATGTTCCCACTCCAGCTCGCCGTAGACACGCGTGCTGTCGTCGAACGCATGATTGAAGCCGATCACGGCGCGGCTGAGATCCGCCTGCGCATCGGCCGCACGCGCGGTCGGATGGCTGTAGTTGATCTGGCCATAGCCCCACAGTGTCGTTCCTTCGCTGACTGCGATGCCCGGATTCGGCACGCCCGGGCCGGGATTGGCAGCAGCAACGGCACGTGCCGGCGCAGGCTGGGCGGCGGACACGGGTGTGACCGCGTTGGCGGCGGTGTTGGCCATTACCATCGTGTGTTCGGACTGCATCTGATGCACAGCATCTTTCAGCGCCGCGACTTCGGCACGCAGGGCTTCGACTTCGCCCTTCAGCGCCTTTTCATCGGCATGTGCGGGAGACCACGCCAGGGCGCAGAACGCCAGCGCGGCGAGCGCGATAGGGGTACGTTGCATTGTAGCTTTCTCCATTTTTATCAATTCTGCTCTGGCGCCGGCACGTCGCGCGCCGGATCGGCCGTGTTCGTGACCGGGTCATAGCCGTCGGTAAGCGTGTTCAGAAATGCGATGACGTCGTCGATCTCGGCGTCCGACAGTGCCGGTGCGTCACCGGGGTGACGGTTGTATGGCACCTCTTGCGTATTGACGTTGCGCGTCAGCAGCGCCGGCACGTCGTCGAATTTTTGGCGCACGCCATTGGCATCCAGCGGATACCATTTCTCCGGATTCGTATCGCGCTGCACGTAGAAATGCAGTGCGTCCTGCAAGGTGTGGAATCTTCCGTTGTGGAAAAACGCCTGACGCGTGGCGACGTTGCGCAACGTCGGCACCTTGAACTGGCCGCACAAGTCAATGCTTTGCGCCAGGTCCGTGCGATCCGGACCGCACAGTCCCATGTCGAAGTATTGCGCATCCGCAGTCGCCGGAATTTCTGGATTGCGCGGCACGCCCAGGTTGTCGTAGGTGTAGTCGGTGAACGCGGGCGGCGAGCCGTCGACCTGACGCGTGCTCGGATGACAGCCGGCGCAGTTACCCTTGTCGGGTCGGTTGTACAGCACGTAGCCGCGCAGTTCCTGCGCCGACAACGTCAGCTTGCGCTGGAGGAAAAAGTCGAACTTGGAATCGTAGGGATGAAATTCCGCAGCCGACGATTCGAACGACGACAGGGAAAATTGCGCCGCTAGCAAGGCGAAATCAGCGTCGTTGAAAACACTGGCGCCGAAGACCTGGCGAAACTCTGACGCGTAGGCGGCGTGGCCGAGCTTGTCGGCGACATGCGCCGCATCGCCATTGGCCATCTCGTGAGGCGCGAGCAGCGGCCGTTGCGCCTGCGCGACCAGATCCTGCGCACGGCCATCCCGATTGAAACCCGCCGTCGGCGTACCGTCGTTCTGGAAGTAGAACGGCAGACGGCTCAGATAGCGCAGCGACGGCACCGTGCGGAAACCGGGCACATCGAGATTTGCGCCGCCGGATTGCACCGCGAACGCATTCGCCTGCGCATGTGCGTGTGCCGGATCGTGGCAGGTAGCACAGGACATCTGTCCCGACGCCGACAGCGACGCGTCGTGGAAAATCTTTTCGCCGAGAGTCGCGGGCGTGGGCGCATCTGCTGTTGCAAGCGCGCCGGCACTGGCGCGCCAAGTCGAGGCTGCGGCAGCGATGCTGAGCGCCGCGCCGGCACAGAGCACCCGCGCGCGTCGCTTTGCACCGCGGGGATCACTCACACGCTCCGTTCGAGTCGGGTTACTCATTGGATGGGCATAACGTAAGAGCAATCTAAGTGAGAACGATTCTCATTTAAATAACTTCCCGTGTCAATACAATGAGGTCGAGCGCCAAATCTGGCGAGGATCAATGAATCGCGCGCGAATCAGTCCCAGCGATTGTCGCGCGCGAAGACCGCGCCGTTTTCCACTTTTACTGGAAATGTCGCTATCGGCTCATAGGCCGGCGGATTCCGCACGGCACCGTTGCGTACGTCGAAACGCGCGCCGTGCCGGGGACATTCGACCTCAAAGCCATGCAATTCCCCGCCGGCCAGATCACCGCCATCGTGGGTGCAGACATCCTCGATCGCGTAGAGATCGCCATCGATATTGAACACGGCAATTGGCACATCGCCGTCGTAGGCGATCTTGAATTCGCCGGGCAGGAGCTCGGATTGCGCACAGACGCGAATCCACCGTTGTGCGTTTGCGGTCACAGAGTTTCTACCAGCAGTTCAAAGCGCAGATCGTCCCTCTTGGGGCGAGCCCGAGGCTGTCGCGTGATGCAAAGCAATGCATCACGCGCCGGCGAGCGACCGGGCAGGGACGCCGGGGCCGGCGCCACGCACCAGGGGCAGTTCATAGCGATTTCACCAGCAGTTCAAAGCGCAGATCGTCTCTCTTAGGAATCCCAAACCGCTCATCCCCGTACGGAAACGGCTTGAACACCCCGGTGCGGTGATAGCCGCGGCGCTCGTACCAAGCGACGAGGTCGTTACGCACGGAGATCACGGTCATTTCCATTTGTCCACAATGATACTCGTCGCGCGCAATGCGCTCGGCTTCGCGCAGCATCTGTTTGCCGACGCCACCGCCCTGCAGATCCGGGTTCACTGCGAACATGCCGAAGTAGCAGGCGTCGCCTTGTTTCTCGAGATGCGCGCAGGCAAGCAAAACGCCGTCTCGGTGCGCCAGCAAGACACGATTGTCCGATTTGGCGATGACCGCCGCAACGCCTTCGGGATCGGTGCGCTGGCCATCGAGCAAGTCGGATTCGGTGGTCCAGCCACGGCGTCCGGAATCGCCGCGATACGCCGATTCCACCAGGGCAACTATGCCGGTTACATCGGCAGCCGTTGCTGCGCGGAAGGTGAGGCTTGCGTCCGAAGCAAGATCATTCATGGGCATCCAACCAGAGCTTTGTGACGTTGACTTGTCAAGTCAGGCGAGCAGCTTACGCACGCGTCCCAGCGCGTCGATGAAGCGGTCGACTTCCGCTCGCGTATTGTAGAACGCGAGCGAGGCGCGCAGCGTCGCCGGCACCCCGTAGAACTGCATCAGCGGATGTGCGCAGTGATGACCGGAGCGCACCGCGATGCCTTCGTGATCGAGCAGGGTCGCCAGATCGTGCGCGTGCACGCCGTCGATCAGGAACGCGAGCACGGCTGCCTTGTGCGCAGCCTCGCCAAACAGGCGCAGACCCTGCACGGATTTGAATGCGGCGGTCGCGTAGGCAAGCAAATCCTGCTCGTAGGCGACAATGCGATCGCGGCCGACGGCTTCGACATAGTCCAGCGCCGCACCGAGCCCGACGAACCCGGCGATGTTCGGCGTCCCGGCTTCGAATTTGGCTGGCAGGTCGGCGAAAATTGTTTTCTCGAAGCTCACGCTTTTGATCATCTCGCCGCCGCCGAAGAACGGCGGCATCGATTCGAGCAACTCGCGCCGCGCCCACAAGGCTCCGGTACCCGTGGGGCCGAACAGCTTGTGCCCGGTAAGCGCGTAGAAATCGCAGCCGAGCGCCTGCACGTCGATGGGCATATGCGGCGCCGCCTGCGAACCGTCCACCAGCAGCGGAATCCCGTGCTTGCGCGTCGCCCGCGCCAGTTCGGCAACGGGGTTGATCGTACCGAGCACATTCGATACATGCATCACGGCCGCGAGCTTGACCCGCGGGTTCAGCCGCGCGATGAATTCATCGACGATGAGTTCGCCGCGCTGCGAGATCGGCGCCACCGTCAGCTTTGCACCCGTGCGTTCGCAGACCAGCTGCCAGGGCACGATGTTGGCGTGATGCTCCATCGTCGTGACCAGGACTTCGTCACCGGGTTGCAGCCGCGGCAACGCATAGCTGTAGGCAACCAGATTGATCGCCTGGGTCGTACCGCTGGTGAAAATGACTTCGTCGCGCGACGGCGCATTGATGAAACGTTTGAGCTTGTCGCGCGTTGCTTCATACGAGGCGGTTGCCTCCTCGCCGAGCGTATGCACGGCGCGGGCGACGTTCGCATTGGTTTCGCGATAGAAGCGATCGATCGCTTCGATCACCGCTAAGGGTTTTTGCGCCGTGTTCGCGTTGTCGAAATAGACCAGCGGCTTGCCGTGCACGCTGCGCGCGAGCAACGGGAAATCCTTGCGGTACTCAAGCGGATCGAACGCGGCCGCTGGTTGCTTGACCGCACTCATGCTACGTCCTCGACCGCAGCCGGCAGGCGCTCCATAAGCCGCGCGTCTAGATATTCGCGCAAGCCGGCGTCGGCAACGCCATCGAACACCTCGCGGCAGAACGCAGCGATCAACATATTGCGCGCAGCCGGTGCCGTGATGCCGCGCGAACGCAGATAGAACATCACGCGCTCGTCGAGTTGACCGACCGTCGCGCCATGACTGGCCTTGACCTCGTCCGCGTAGATTTCGAGCACTGGCTGCGTGTCTATTTCCGCATGTGGCGACAGCAGCAGATTCTTGTTCGACAACTGTGCGTCGGCGCCGTCGGCGCCGACCGCCACCGTGATCGCGCCGTGGAAAACGCCACGCGCGCGCTGGTCGGCGACGCCGCGCCAAAACACCTCGCTGCGCGTATCGCGGGCGTTGTGTTGAACATCCAGGTGAATGTCGACGTGCTCGCGGCCACGCAACGCGAACACGCCGCGGCAATGACAGTGGGCGTTCGTTTCCGCAAGATCGATCTGCGATTCGATGCGCTGCAGGCGGCCGCCGCCATGAGCGTGGGTCACCTCATAGTTGGCAGCAGCGCCGACCGTGCATAGAGACTTGCGCAACAACGACACCGAATCCGGCAGATCGGAAAAAAGTACGGCGTTCAAAACTGTCTGTGGCGCCAGCGACATCTTCGTAGTCAGCGTACCGAACACGTCCGCGCCCGCTTCGCCGACGTGCTGCTCGATCAGTCGCGCACGCGCGCCATGCAGCTGTATTTCACCCACTGCCTGCCAGCGGCTGGCGGTATCGGCAGGAACACTGACATACGCCAGATGCAGTGGGCCGTCAGTGGCTGCCGCGATTGAAACGTTCAGGTGTTGGGCGGATGTGCGCTCGACGCGCACGCCGGAACCCAGCTTGCCAGTGTCCGAATAGCGTTCGGAATACGCGCCATTCACGATAACGATTCGGCGGCCACGGGTGAACGGCAGATCGATCCGCTCCAGCGTGGCTGCCGACAGCGCTGCATCCGGCGTTGCAAGCGTAAACGTCTGTTGGGTCAGCGCACGGATTGCGTTCTTGCTGTAGCGCCAGGATTCCTCACGCTCGCGCGCGGAGCCGCCCAGCAGCTCGTCGAGTACGGCCGCTTCCATCTCATGCGGCTCCGGCACGGATTTGATTGGGCTCGTGGCGACCGGCGACCCAAGCGTAGCCATGCTCCTCAAGCTTCAACGCCAACACCTTGTCGCCGCTTTCGACAATGCGGCCGTCGACCATGACGTGCACGAAATCCGGCACGATGTAGTCGAGCAGGCGCTGGTAGTGGGTGATGACGACAAACGCGCGCTTCGGATCGCGCATCGCGTTGACGCCGTCGGCGACCAGCTTCATCGCATCGATATCCAGGCCCGAATCGGTTTCGTCCAGCACCGCGAGTCGGGGTTCGAGCAAGGCCATCTGGAAAATTTCGTTGCGCTTTTTCTCGCCGCCGGAAAACCCCGCGTTGACTGCGCGATGCAGCAGTTCGTCGGAAATGTGCAGCACGCGCAATTTCTCGCGCACGGATTTCAGGAACTGCATCGAATCGAGCTCAGGCTCGCCGCGATATTTGCGCTGCGCGTTGAGCGCCGCCTTGAGGAAATAGGTGTTGTTGACGCCGGGAATCTCCACCGGGTACTGGAACGCCAGAAACACACCCTCGGCGGCACGTTGTTCGGGTTCCAGCTCGAGCAGGTTGCGGCCCTCGAACTCGACGGTCCCCTGCGTGACTTCGTAACCTTCGCGACCGGCGAGGATGTTGCCGAGCGTGGATTTGCCCGCGCCGTTCGGCCCCATGATCGCGTGCACTTCGCCCGCGTTCACGCTGAGCGAAAGCCCCTTGAGGATTTCCTTGCCGGCGACGCGGACGTGGAGGTTGTCGATTTTCAACATGTTCATGGACTCGGGTTATCAAATCGGCGCAGCACGACGTAGGTGAACGGTTGCGTGTCGCCCCAGGGAGTGCGGTGTTCCTCGCGTGCGACTGCAACGCAGTCGAACGCCGGCTGAAATTCGGCGGCGAGCGCATCCGCATCGTAGCGGCGTACCCGCAATGAGCTGCAGCGCTCGGGGCCGTCGGCGGCAAACGTGGCGATGATCGCATGGCCGCCCACGCGCACCGACGCAGCCGCCCGTGCGACATAGCGTTTGCGTGCGACCTCGTCGACGAGGAAATGAAACACGGCGCGGTCGTGCCACAAACCGTAGCGCGCCGCCGGCAGCGCCGCCTCGGTGATGTCGGCGACAAGCCAGTGCAGGCGCGCCGCATCCGCACCGAGCCGCTCACGCATCGCAGCAAGCGCGGACTCGGCGATATCCAGCACGGTCACATCGACAAACCCGCGTGCAAGCAGATCATCGGCCAGGGTCGAACGGCCGCCGCCGACGTCGATCAGCGGCGTCGCCGCCGGCAGATGCAGTTCATCGATCAGACGCAGCGATTCGTCCAGATGCGCGCGAAACCAGCTCGTCTGCGCCTCACTCTTGTCGCGATAAATCGCCTGCCAGTGATCCACTAATACCGGATTGTTCACGGCGCGGTTCATTTCGGGCTGGTCCATCATTCGCCCGCCAGAGAAGACAGAACGATAGCGACAAGCGCCAGCAACACCGTCATGGAGACAGCGACTGCCAAAATCCACATCACGTTGCGACGCGTATTGGCAAGAATCAATGCGCCAAGCGCGCCTCCAAACGCCGCCGCGAAGCTCGCCACGGCCAGCGCGTCCAGCAAGACGGAGTTGCCAAGTTGCGCGTGCAGCGTCGCCGTCGCGATCATGCCCAGCGCCGCGAGTACCACGGTGGCGATTACGGCATAGACCGGCCACGACCGGTTGCTGGCGACGAGCGCGCTCACCCGACAGCTCCTTCGAGCGAAATCTCCAGCAGCTTCTTTGCCTCGACGGCGAACTCCATCGGCAGTTCCTTGAATACCTGCTTGCAGAAGCCATCGACGATCATGGATACAGCGTCTTCTTCGGCGATGCCGCGTGCGCGGCAGTAGAACATCTGGTCGTCGGAGATCTTCGACGTGGTCGCCTCGTGTTCGACGATCGCGCCGGGATTTTTCACCTCGATGTAAGGGAACGTGTGCGCGCCGCATTTCTTGCCGATCAGCAGCGAATCGCATTGGGTATGGTTGCGTGCGCCTTCCGCGCCCTTCTCGATCTTGACCAGGCCGCGATAGGTGTTCTGGCCGCGACCCGCGGAAATCCCCTTCGAGACAATCTTGCTTTTGGTATTTTTACCAATGTGGATCATCTTCGTGCCGGTATCGGCCTGCTGGCGATGATGGGTCAGCGCCACCGAGTTGAACTCGCCGCTGGAATCGTCGCCGCGCAGGATGCAGCTCGGATATTTCCAGGTGATCGCCGAGCCGGTTTCGACCTGAGTCCAGGAAATCCGGCTGCGCGCGCCGCGGCAATCGCCACGCTTGGTGACGAAGTTGAAGATGCCGCCGACGCCGTTCTCGTCGCCCGGATACCAGTTCTGTACGGTCGAATACTTGATGCTGGCGTCGTCGAGCGCAACGAGTTCGACGACAGCGGCATGCAACTGGTTTTCGTCGCGCATTGGCGCCGTGCAGCCTTCCAGGTACGACACGCTCGCGCCTTCCTCGGCGATCAGCAGGGTACGTTCGAACTGACCGGTATCGCGCGCATTGATGCGGAAGTAGGTGCTCAGCTCCATCGGGCAACGCACACCCTTGGGCACGAACACGAAGCTGCCGTCGGAGAACACGGCCGAGTTCAGCGCGGCGAAATAATTGTCGCCTGTGGGAACCACGGAACCCAGATACTTGCGCACCAGTTCCGGATATTCGCGCACCGCTTCGGACATCGCGCAGAAGATGACGCCGGCTTCGGCAAGCTCCTTGCGAAACGTGGTGCCGACGGAAACCGAATCGAACACCGCATCGACGGCGACGCCGGCCAGGCGCGCGCGTTCGTGCAGCGGCACGCCGAGCTTGTCGTAGGTTTCCAGCAATTTCGGGTCGACGTCGGCGAGCGACTTCGGCCGGTTCTTCGGTTGCGAAAAATAACTGATCGCCTGAAAATCGATCGGCGCGATGCGCAATTTTGCCCATTGTGGACTTTGCATCGTCAGCCAATGACGATAGGCGGACAAGCGCCAGTCGGTCATCCACGCCGGCTCTTTCTTGCGTGCCGAGATCGCGCGCACGACGTCTTCGCTCAAACCCGGCGGCAGCGAGTCGCTTTCGATATCGGTGACGAAACCGGCCGTGTAGCGACGGCTGAGTGCGGTTTCGATTTCCTTGCGTTCGATCGCCATGGTTATGCCGTCGCCAGGCGTAAAGGGATCGCCGCACGTTTCGGCAGCGGCTTGACCATATCGGCCAGGGTCACGCCCGCCAGCGCCTGCGCGATCGCCTGATTGATGCGCTGCCAGTTCACACGCACGCCGCAATGCGACTCGTGCCCGCACAATCCCACCTGCGCGCTGCATTCGGTCATGCCGATCGGACCTTCCATCGCAATCACGATGTCGGCGATGCTGATGCGTTCCGGCGCGCGCGCGAGGCGATAACCGCCGTTGACGCCGCGGAAGGATTCGACCAGTTGCGCGTGCGCCAGTTGCTTGAGCAACTTGCTGACCGTCGGCAATTCCAGGTGCGCGCGCTCGGCCAGATGCTGCGCGCTGAGCACAGGCTCGGCGGCGGCGAAATCCGGCGCTGCGGCCAGCACCGTCATCACGGCGGTGGCGTAGTCGGTGAGTTTGCTGACGCGGAGCATGGCGACGAGCCTCTGCGGCGTAAATCGTACCTAAATGGTACTATTTCGGAGCGCGCAGCGCAATGCGGGATTCGGGCCGCGGCAAAGCGGATGAAACCGCGTTCAGCCGGAAAAATCGTCGACGAAAATCGTGTCGCCCGCGACCGGCAAGCGCGCCACGCCCTGGCGCAGTTGCCCACCAATGCTGGTGAACCAGCCAGCGGTTACGATCGAGCCGTGATAGGGCAGCAAATCAAACACCCACGTGTTGGCGGACGAGGCCCAGGTCGGGTCGATCGCGCCGGTCATTTTGTCCACGCGCGCCAGATAGCCGTGGGCGCTCGAGTTGATGATGGAAAAATATCCGGCGACATAAACCCCTTCAGGCTGCGGCAATAGCTTGGCCACTGCATTGTTGGCACTCGGCGCCCATGACGGATCGAGCAATCCGGCGCCGCTTGCCGAGACGCGTGCAAAACCCGCACGAGGCATCGCGTTGACGCCAGTGAAAGTGCCAGCGACATATACGTCGTCGCCGTCGACGGCGAGCGTGCCCGGGCTGCCGCCAGCGAACGCGGGTGCCCAGGTCGGATCGAGCGTCGCTGATGCGCCGGTCGCGAGCTTTGCGGCGCCGGCACGCAGCATGCCGTTTATCGAAGTGAAGTTGCCAATGATCAGCAGTTCGCCAGCAGCGTCGACCGCAAGGCTGCCGATGCCGCCGCCGGCGGAAGTGGGTTTCCAGCCAGAATCGATATTGCCGGTGGCGGTCGACAATCGTGCAAGCGACCACTGCGCGCCGCCGCCGATCGTGCTGAAGGATCCGCTGACATATAGTCCCTCGGGCCGCAGCAGGGTCGAGTAGATCGTGTTGTTGGGCTGCGGATTCCAGGTCGAATCGACCGCGCCATCCGTCGTGTTCTGCAAACGCGCCAGAAACGGGCGGGCAAAACCGCTGACGCGGTTGAAATATCCGCTGACATAGATGCGGCCGATGTCATCGACCGTGAGCGAACGCACTTCGTCGGTCGTATGGGCAGCCCAGTTCGGGTCGACGTGGCCGGGCGGAGAAAGCTTGAACAGGTTGCGGCGAATGAGTCCGTCGGCGCGAACGAAGCGGCCGCCGACGACAAATGCGCCGTCGGCTGGCAACCGCGCGATCACGTAGGCGTAGCCCTGTGCTTCCAGGCTCGGATTGAACGCCGCATCGACGCTGCCATTGGCGAGCACGCGACCTAGCGCCAGATGTTCTCCACCGCCGAACGACGAGAACGGCCCGCCCACGAGATAGCTGCCGCCCGGTTCAGCCTGAACCTGCAGCGCATAGCCGTAATCAACGCCGGGATCAAAGCCCGCGAGCGCGTTGCCGGTGGCGCCATCCAGGCGCGCGATGTTTGCGCGCGGCTGTCCGCCGATTGCACTGAACGATCCAACGGCGACGATGCCGCCGGCGCCGTCACTGCACAGGCCCAACGCATAGTTGCTGGCTGGCATTTGCGCATTGAAAGCCGTGATCGCGGCACCGGTGGTGTCGTTGACTTTGGCGATGCCTGGACGGCTGGTGACGCCGACGGAGGAAAAAAACCCGGCGAGGTAAACCTCGCCGGACGCAGTGGGCACAAATGAGAGCACAGTGCCGTTTGGCGCCGGGTTCCAGGCATCGGGTATGCCGCTGCCGCTGAGTGCCAGACGCGCGGCGGCCATTCGTGGCGTGCCGCTGATGCTGGAGAAATAGCCGCCCACGTACAGATTGTTGCCACTTGATGCAAGGGTGGCGACGACGTCGTTCACATCCGGTATGAACGCTGCAATGGCCGACCCGTCGATGTCCGAAACGCAGGCCAGGTGGTTGTGCGTGGCGCCGTTGACCTTGGTGAAGGTTCCGCCGAAACAGACTGTACCCGGCAACCCGGGCGCGATCGCATTCACGGCGCCATCGAGCGTGGGGGCCCAATTCGGATCGAGCACACCGGCGGCGTTGAAGCGCGCCAGTCCCGCGCGCGGCTGGCCGGCAATATTGGAGAAGAAGCCGCCGACGTAGAGCGATCCGGCGGCATCGACCCACAGCGCACCCACGCCGTTGTTCGGCGCCGGATTCCAGCTGGTATCCAGGCTGCCATCGGCATTCAACCGCGCCAGGAAACTTTGGCGAATGCCGCTGACACGCTGCAGATCACTGCCTCCAACAACCACCTTGCCGTTGGCTAGTCGCGCCAGCGTGCGCACGTAGGCTGCATTGGTCAGATCGACATTTGGCGTAAACCGCGCCGGCGGCATCTGCGCATGTAGCGGGACGACCGCTGCGTGCGCCACGATCAGCGCAGGCAGGACCACGATGCGGCAAAAGGGCAACAAGCGCATGACGGCGACCTCGACGAACCTACAAAGTAAGAATGCGCGAGAGGGCGAAAACGAACGCCTGCAGCGTGCGGGTTTCCGCACGCCCGGCTACACTGCGCCGCGCATGAATTCGAACCCAACCCGCCGCGATGCCCTACTGCAATTCGTTGCCCATGAACTCGGCGCCGGTGCCGAGGCGCCGGTTGTCGCCTCGGCCGACGCCAGTTTTCGCAGCTACTGGCGTGTGAAGGCCGGCGAGCGCAGCCTGATCGTGATGGATGCGCCGCCGGACAAGGAGAATCTGGCGGCCTGGCTGGACGTCGATGCGCGCCTGTGCGCGGCAGGACTGAATGCGCCGCAAGTACAGGCGGTCGATCGCACGCTGGGTTTCGTCCTGATGTCGGACCTCGGCGTGCGCACGTATCTGCCCGAACTTGACGCCGTGAGCGCCGACACGTTGTACGCTGATGCCTTCGATGCCCTGCTGCGCATGCAGACCGCGGTTGATTGCCAAGGCCTGCCCGTCTACGACCGCCCGCTGCTGATCGCCGAGCTCGAGCGCATGCCCGAATGGTTTCTCACCCGCCACCTCGGATTCACGCCGAGCTGCGACGAATGGGACATCATCGAGGCCGCGTTCACCCGCATTGTCCGTTCCGCGCTGGAGCAGCCGCAATGCTTCGTGCACCGCGACTATCACAGCCGCAACCTGATGATCGTGCCTGGCGACAATCCTGGGATCATAGACTTCCAGGATGCGGTGATTGGTCCGATCACATACGACCTGGTCTCGCTGCTGCGCGATTGCTATATCGAATGGCCTGCCACAAACGTGGACAGCTGGGTCGAGCACTACCGCCAGCGACTGATCGCCGCTGGCGTGACGATCGCGGACGCAGTGCAATTTCGCCGCTGGTTCGACCTGATCGGCTTGCAACGCCATCTGAAAGTGCTCGGCAATTTCAGCCGGCTCTGGTATCGCGACGGCAAGGTGCAGTACCTGGCCGATCTGCCGTTGACCCTGAAGTATGTATTCGCCGTGCTCGATCGCCACGCCGAATTCAATGAACTGGCCGCGCTGCTGCGCCGCGCGATCGGTGCGCGCGATATCCGCGTGCCGGCGATTGCGTCGTGATCGCGCACGCGCTGATCTTCGCTGCCGGCCGTGGCGAGCGCATGCGGCCATTGACTGACGCGAGCGCAAAGCCCCTTCTGCGCGCAGGCGGCAAGATGCTGATCGAATATCACCTGGAAAATCTCGCCGCTGCCGGCGTGCGCGAAATCGTCATCAACACCTCGCATCTGGCCGAACAATTTCCGGCGGCGCTCGGCGATGGTTCACGCTGGAGCGTGCGCATCGTGTATTCGCACGAAGGACCCGAGCCCCTGGAAACCGGCGGCGGCATGTTGCGCGCGTTGCCGTTGTTGGGAACGGCGCCATTCATCGCCCTGAACGGCGACATCTATACGGATTATGATTTTTCCACTTTGCCACAAAATCCACCAGGGCTCGCGCATCTGGTATTGGTGGCCAATCCGCCGCAGCATGCACTCGGGGATTTCGTCTTGCGCGACGGGCTCGTGCATGACGAAGCCAGCCCGCGCTTGACCTTTGCCGGTATCGGCGTCTATCGGCCGGAACTGCTGGCCGCACACGCGCCCGGAAAATTCAGCACGGTACCCATCCTGCGTGCGGCGATGCGTGCAGGCCAGGTCAGCGGCGAACACTTTTCCGGCGTGTGGAACGATATCGGCACGCCGCAACGGCTCGCCGAGCTGGATGCAGAATTTAGAAAGTCTTAACTTCGCCCGCACAATCCATGCGTCGCGCTGCGCCGCGAGTCACCGGCCTGCAATCAAAATCCGTTTCACTGCATAGCACTCAGGCATACGTTTGTTCGATGCTGCAGTGAGTCACGACCTTGCAACGCAGTTCGTTCACAATCGCCGCGGGCAACGAAGTCGTTGCCCTTTTTTGTACTTGTCATTTCAACTCGGGAGGAGTTCATGCTTGTGCCTACAGCAAATAAAAAAATATTGGCAGCAACCGTTGCACTGGTCTTGTCCGCAGTCACGACGCCGATCCTGGCGCTCGACTATCAGGATCACTACGAATTCGAAGCAAGCCTTTACGCGCCGTATCGCGCCTCGGCCGATCACTACCGCATGTTCAATCTGGATTTCCATTTCCCCGGCGCCGATGACGGCAGCGTCGTCGCCTGGCGCGTGGAAATTCTCAGCGACGACGATTTCGTCGTGCGCACGTTTCGCGGCGAGTCGTTGCTGACCGACGGTGCGGGCGAAGCGCAGGTGCGCTGGTCCGAGCGCGATCGCGCGAACGGCCCGTTGTCGTACGGCATCTACCGGGCGCGCATGAGCGCCTATGCGATCAATCCACTGACCCAGCGCAGCCTGGCATTCGGCAGCCTGGATCAGCGCGTCGATCACGCGCTGTCGATCGATCGCCAAGCGGTGGAGGTGCAGACGTTCGACATCCAGGTTGGCAACTTGCCGAAACCCTCGATGCCTGCGTTCGCGGCACTGCGCAGTGGCGCCGAAGCACGCGCGTTGGGTAAATCCGCGCCAGCGCCCGGCGGCCTGCCCTACACTGTGTACCTGGGCAACCTGCACAGCCAGACCAATCACAGCGATGGCGGCGGCGACCTGAGCACGTGCGTTGATGCGCAGAATCCGCAGAGTGCCGCACTCGGCCCGGCCGATGCGTATCAGTACGCACTCAACCAAGGTCTCGACATCCTGATGACCTCCGAGCACAACCACATGTACGACGGTTCGACCGGCACGAATGCGTCGGCTAGTCCGACCACCGCGCACAATCTGTACCAGTCTGGTTTGACCGCGGCGGCGAATTTCAACGCGGCGCATCCGGGCTTCCTGGCGATCTACGGCCTGGAATGGGGCGTGATCAACAACGGCGGCCACATGAACATCTTCAACACTCCAAAACTGCTGGAGTGGGAATACAACAGCTCCAACCAGTTGATCGGCGATGTGTTCACCGCAAAAAGCGACTATGCCGCTTTGTATACCACGATGAAAACCAATGGCTGGATCGGCCAGTTCAATCATCCGGCCACCAGCGGTCAGTTCCTGATCGGCACCTCGCCGCTTGCCTACAGCGCCGACGGCGACCAGGCGATGGTGCTGTGTGAGGTGACGAATTCCTCGGCGTTCTCGCACAACACGACGCAGACCGAGACCAGCCGCACCAGCTACGAAGGCGCATGCAACAAGGCGCTGGAAGCCGGCTATCACGTTGCCTTCAGCACCGACCAGGACAACCACTGCGCGAACTGGGGAGCCAGCTACACCAACCGCACAGGCATCCTGATCCCGAACGGCACGGCACTGTCGATGCAGAGCTTCCTCGATGCGGTCAAGGCACGCCACGTGTTCGCGACCTACGACAAGTCCTCGCAAATCGTGCTGACGACGAGCGGCGGTCACATCATGGGCGACCGTTTCAACAACGCCGGCGCGCTGACTTTGACCGTCAACTACGCACCCGGCAGCGGACGCAGCGCTTCGCAGGTGCAGGTCTTCCAGGGTGTGCCGGGCAGCAATGGCACGGTCGCGGTGCTTTCCACCACTTCGGTGACGACGACCACGCCAGCGACCGGCGATCATTTCTACTATGCGAAAGTCACGCAGGACAACGGCACCCTGTTGTACTCGGCACCGGTATGGGTGACCCAGGGCACGGGTGGCGGCGACACGACGCCGCCAACGGTCAGTGCCACGGAGTCCGGCAGCAGCGGCACGATCACGCTGTCGGCCACAGCCAGCGACAACGTCGGCGTCAGCAAAGTCGAGTTCTATGTCGACGGCGCGCTGAAAGCCACCGATACCTCGTCGCCGTATTCGTCCTCGCTGGATTCGACCACGTTGACCAACGCAAGCCACAGCCTGTTCGCGAAAGCATATGACCCGGCCGGCAACGTCGGCACCAGCAGCACGGTCACGTTCTCGGTGAGCAATTCCACCGGAGGCGACACGACCCCGCCGAGCGTGAGCGCCACGGAATCCGGCACGAGCGGCACGATCACACTGTCCGCTTCAGCGACCGACAATGTCAGTGTGACCAAGGTCGAGTTCTACGTCGATGGTGCGCTCAAGGCGACCGATACCATGTCGCCGTTTTCGGCGCCGCTCGACTCGACCACACTGACCAACGGTAGTCACAGCCTCGTCGCGAAAGCGTATGACGCGGCCGGCAATGTCGGATCGAGCTCCACGGTAGCGTTCTCGATCAACAACGTCGTCGTGGAAACCGAACTGGTCCAGAACACCGGCTTTGAGTCCGGCACGACGAACTGGACAGCGACGTCAGGCGTGATCACGAACGGCAGCGGAGAAGCTGCGCATGCCGGCACGTACAAGGCCTGGCTCGATGGCTACGGCAGCGCGACGACAGACACCGTGACCCAGAGCGTCAGCATTCCATCGGCAACGACGACTGCTACGTTCTCGTTCTGGCTGCACATCGACACCGCGGAAACGACAACGACGACGGTGTATGACACGCTGACTGTGCAGCTGCAGAACAGTTCAGGTGCGGTATTGACGACACTGGCGACGTATTCCAATCTCAACAAGAACACCGGCTACGCGCAGAAAACGTTCGACGTCAGCGCCTACAAGGGCCAGACCGTCAAGATCTACTTCAAGGGTGTGGAGGACAGCCTGGACCAGACCTCGTTCGTAATTGACGACGTCAGCTTGCGCGCGAAGTAAGCACCTCGTTAGACCAACCAAAGGACGGACAACGGCACAAGGATGTGCCGGCGAATCGGTCGCTGGCTGACCGATTCGACAAGTGTGGCGCGGCTTCGCCGCGCCCGCTTGTTTGAAAACCGCGGCAGGATGCCCGGTTTTTCAACTACAGAATGACTGCCGAAAGGCTCACCCGTTGTTTTTTTCCGATTCCAGCAATTGGCGCAGGAACGGAAGTGTAATGCGCCGCTTCGCCGCCAGTGATTCGCGATCCAGGCGTTCGATCAGCGCGCTCAGGCTGCCAAGATCACGCTGGATATGCGCGAACAGCCAATCGAGCACAGTGTCGTCAAGCACGAGTCCGCGCGCCTGAGCGCGCTGGCGTACGGCTTCGCGGCGCGCGCCATCGTCAAGCGGCTTCAGCGTCGCCTGGGCGCAGGCCGACAGGCGCGAAACCAGGTCCGGCAAAGCCACACCGATCTGCGCGGGCGGCGTGCCGGCGCTGAACAGCAATGTGGATTTTTCCACTTTGCACCGGTTGTACAAATCGAACAGCGCATGCTCGGCATCGCGGTCGCCGGCGATCGCGTCAACATCGTCCAGCGCCAGCAGATCGCTGCCGCCGAACGAACGAATCGCCGCGCTGCGGTCTCCTGTCAGTTTGGCCAGCGGGAAATACTGCGCGCTGCGACTGTTTTCCCCGGCAGCCGCGCAGGCAGCGATCAATAGGTGAGTCTTGCCACTGCCAGCAGGACCGCTCGCGAACACCCAGGACGAATCATCGACGCTCGCCTGGCGCACCAGCGCAACCGCGGCAGCGTTGTCGCCGACCACAAAAGTTTCGAAGCGCTGCTGTGCCGGCCAGCGCAGCGCGAGCGGAAGCTGCACGCTCATGCGCCGCCCGGAGCGCCCGGATCGGGTTTTTCCGCGGCCGCGATGGCGTTCGCTTCGTGCTCCGTCCCTACAACGACGATTACTGCTTCGCGACCGCTTCGATACAAACCGCTGTCGCGATAGCGCTCATGAGCGTAACGCAGCATCACCATGACAACGGACGCGACCGGCAACGCAAGCAACACACCCAGAAAGCCGAACAGTTCTCCGCCCGCAAGGACCGCGAAGATCACCGCGAGCGGATGCAGGCCGATTTTCTCGCCGACCAGTCGCGGTACCAGCACATAGCCTTCAAGCAGGTTGCCGGACACGAAAACCGCAAGCACGAGGATGACATGCAGCCCGTCGTGATACTGCACGAGCGCTGCGATGACACCCATGAGCACGCCGGTCACGCTGCCAAGATAGGGCACAAAACTGATCAAGCCGGCAATGATGCCGATCAGAGGGCCAACGTCGAGCCCAACCGCCCACAGCGCAATCGCGTATAGCGTGCCGAGCACGATCATCACCGACAACTGGCCACGCACGAACCCACTCAGCGTTGCGTCCGACTCGCGCGCGAGGCGCACAACGGTGGGCTCGATCGAGCGCGGCAGCAATTCGTGGATGCGCGCGATCATCAGGTGCCAGTCGCGCAGCAGGTAGAAAAACGCCACCGGCACCACGACCACGCGCGTGATCCAGCCGAGCACGGCAAGTCCCGACCTCGACACCTGGCCGACAACCGTGGCCGCCGCTCCGCCTGCCGCTTGCCAGTGTTCCTGGACGATGGCAGCCAGTTGCTGCGTATCCGGCAGCTCCATGTCCATGTTGAATTTCGCATTCAGCCAAGGCACCGCGACATCGCGGAACCAGTTGATCCATATTGGCAGTTGCTTGAAGAATGCCGCGATCTGGCGCTCCAGATAAGGTATCAGCAGCAGCAGCACGATGATGAGCAGCAAGGTCAGAGCCACAAACACGATAGTTACGGCGAGCGTGCGGCCGAGTCCGCGCCGTTGCAGCCAGGTGGCGAGCGGATCGAACAGATAAGCGAACATCGCCGCCGCGACGAACGGCGTCAGTACTGGCGCCAGCAGCCAGATCACGAGCGCGATAACGAACCCGAGTACCAGCAACTGCCAGCGTAACGAAAACTGCAACGTCATCGACCTTCCCTCAAACGACGTGATTCGCGCGCGGCCTTGCCTGACCATATCACCACATACTGCAGGCCGCTGAGCAACGTGCATGTGGCCGTCAGCCACATCAGCCCTGCGATCGACCAGTGCGGCAATGCCATCCACGAACTCAGATTCACCAGTTGCGCGAGCACGTAGGATATTTGTACACAAGTGGTAAATTTAGAAAATAGCGTTGGTTCGGCGCTGATCCTGCCGACGAAGTTGTGGTAGATGACCGCCCCGAGCACGATGACGACGTCGCGACCTACCACCAGCCAGGTCAGCCACACGGGCTGCACGCCGATCAAGCCAAGCGAGATGAAACAGCCGACCAGCATCAACTTGTCCGCGATCGGATCGAGCACGCCTCCCAGCCAGCTTTCCCATCCGTAACGCTTGGCGATCCAGCCATCGAGCGCGTCGCTCAAGCCAGCGAACGCCGCGATCAGCACGGCCGCATCGAAATGCGCCTCGCGGATCATCCATGCCAGCGGCACCACCAACAGCATGCGCAGGCCGGTCAGCGCGTTCGGCAGATGTCGCCACGGCGATGCGCTGCGATCGGGTTGAACCTTGGCCGTCACCTTGGACAACATGTCATTGCTGTTGCATGCCCAGCAGCGCGTCCACACCATCCACCGGTGGCTTCGCGTTGAGCACGTGCACGGGCCCCAGGCTGAGCGATTCCAGCAGGCGCGGCAACGGCCCGTTGACGTCGAGCTTGAGCTGCACACCATCGCCACGTGCCTGCTCGGCGCGCACGCTGCGCACCAGTTCGTTGCGCGACAGGCTGCCGATCAGGCGCGCATAGTCCTCGGCCGAACGCACCCCGCTGACCCAGACGCGATAGGTGCCCGACTGCACCTCCGCCGCGGGTTGCGCGGCGGAATCGCCGCTGCCGTGGATCAGCTCCAGATCACGCATCAATTGATCGACGGCGTCGTGATCGAACTGGGCGACCAGATACAGGCGCGCCTGCGGCTGCCCGGCATCGGTCGAGGCATCCTGGATGTACTGATACTGCTGCATGTAGCGTTCTGCGTTCGCAATGGCCTTGGCTACGCCGGGCCGGGTCAGCACCGTGTTGTCGCCGCTCAGTTTGATCACCACTTGGGCCAACGCGCTCTTGAGCGCCTCGGCGCGCTCACCTTCGGCCTGCGAATTCACCGGCACCTGGCCGGTGTACAGGCTCGCAGCGGCGCGCGACAACACCGGCGACAGGCAGGCAAGGACCAGCAAGATGGCGGAAAAACAACGTAAAGCGGCAGCGGGCACGGCAATATCCGTAATGGCGCGAGCAGACGCCCCCAGTCTGCCCAATCGCGGTGCGAACGTCTATCATGCGCAGCCCAGTTCAGCGAATGCCGCGCCATGCCTACCGACAGGCCCGCCGCCAAGGAAGCACTGACTTACCGCGCTGCCGGCGTGGATATCGATGCTGGCGAGGATGTAGTGGAGCGCATCAAGCCGCTGGTCGCGCGCACTTTCCGCAAGGAAGTCATGGCCGGCCTCGGCGGATTTGGCGCGCTGTTCGAGCTAGCCGGTCGTTACCAGGATCCGGTGCTCGTTTCCGGCACCGATGGCGTCGGCACGAAATTGAAGCTGGCGCAGATGCTCAGCCGTCACGACAGCATCGGTATCGACCTGGTCGGCATGTGCGTCAACGACGTGCTGGTGCAGGGCGCCGAGCCGCTGTTTTTTCTGGATTACTTCGCCACCGGCAAACTCGACGTGGATACGACCGTCAGCGTCATCGGCGGCATCGCCAAGGGCTGCGAGCTGGCCGGCTGCGCGCTGATCGGCGGCGAAACCGCCGAGATGCCCGACATGTATCCGCCAGGCGAATACGATCTTGCCGGCTTCTGCGTCGGCGCAGTGGAAAAATCGCGCCTGATCGATGGCGGCAAGATTCATGCGGGCGATGCCATCATCGGCATCGCTTCATCTGGACCGCATTCCAATGGCTATTCGCTGATCCGCAAGATTCTCGCGCGCGCCGGTAGTCCACTGGACATGGATCTCGGCGGCACGCCCCTGGCCGATGCCCTGCTCGCGCCAACCACAATTTACGTCAAACCGATCCTGCAATTGCTCGCCCAGCAGGACGTTCACGGCATGGCGCACATTACCGGCGGCGGACTCACCGAGAACATCATCCGCGTCGTGCCGGACGGCCTGGGCCTCGAGCTCGACAGTTCAACTTGGAAATTGCCGGCCGTGTTCGATTGGTTGCAACGCGAAGGCAACGTGGCGCAAGGCGAAATGTGGCGTACGTTCAATTGCGGCATCGGCTACACCGTGATAGTGGCGCGCGACGCTGCGGCAACGACGATCGCCGCGTTGGCGCAGTTGGGGCTGACCGCGTGGACGATCGGGCAAGTCGTTGCGGCGACCGGCGCCGAACGCGTGCGCATCGCCTGATCGACCGTAAGCACATGCTCGACGTCGTCGTGTTTGCCTCCGGCCGCGGCAGCAATTTCGCAGCCCTGCTCGCTGCGCAAGGCCGCGGCGACCTGCCCGTTCGCATTCGCGCGCTGCTGTCCGACAAGGCCAAGGCCGCGGCACTGGATGTCGCCCGCAACGCCGGCATCCCCGCGATCGCATTGTCGCCGCGCGACTACCCGGATCGCGTGAGTTTCGATCGCGCCATGTTCGCGCGCGCCGCCGAATTCCATCCCGATCTCATCGCGCTGACCGGCTATATGCGCGTGATCGACGCGGTCGCAATCGCGCAGTGGCGCGGCAAGGTGATCAATATTCATCCGTCCCTGCTGCCAAAGTATCCGGGGTTGCAAACGCATCAGCGGGCACTGGATGCGGGCGACGTGCGGCATGGGGCCAGCGTGCATTTCGTCACTGCTGAGCTCGATGGCGGGCCGGTGATCGCGCAGGCCGAACTGGCGATTCAGGCTGGCGACAACGCAGAAAGCCTTGCCTCGCGCCTGTTGCCGCGGGAACATCGCTTGCTTATCGCGACGGTCGACCTGATCGCCCGCGACCGCATTGCGCTTGGCGCCGAGGGCGTTTGCTTCGATGGCCGGCTGCTGCGCGTGCCGCTGCAACTTAACGAAAGCGGAACATTGGTGGCGGCATAAACCGCGCACGGCGATACGACCGGTTCAGCTTGTGCGTGGCAAGCTGCACGCCGATGAATTCCACGGAGTCGCGCATGTATCTTCGCCACCTACTCGCTTGCCTCTTCCTCAGTGTCTGCACTACCAGCGCCGTTGCGCACGCCGACAGCGCGCCGCTGGGGCCGTTCAACGCCGACTACCAGGTGCTGCGCAACGGCAAGGAACTTGGCCATGCCACCTTGAGTTTGCGCGCGCTGGAAAACGATACCTGGGAATTCAGCAGCCAGACCCGCGGCACCGCCGGCATGGCCAGCCTGCTCGGCCTGAACATTGTGGAAAAATCCACTTTTCGCTGGAATGGCGGTAAGCCGCAAGGTCTGAACTACAGCTACGCACAGAAGGCCGCAATCAAGTCGCGCGACACGACGATCAATTTCGACTGGCCGGCCAAGAGCGCGGTGATCCGCGACAACGGCAAGAGCATTGCGATTCCGCTCGACCAGCCGGCGATGGATCGTCACCTGGTCACGCTAGCGTTGATGGCCGATCTGAAGGCAGGCGCCACCGCCCTTAACTACCAGGTCGCGGACAAGGACAAGATCGCCGATCAGCACTATGTGCAGGGGAGTCACGAGACTTTGGCGTTGGCCACCGGCAGCATCGATACGATCAAGGTCGAACGCGATCGCGGCAGCGACAGCAAGCGCAATACCACCAGCTGGTTCGCACCGCAGCGCGGTTTTCTGCCGGTGCAGATTGAACAGGTCGAGAAGAAGAATGGCGAGACGATTACGATGCGGCTGACGACGGGGAAGCGCTAGCGTCGTCATTCCCGCGCAGGCGGGGCTTTCAACAGCGGAGCTGGTCATCCAGTTCTTGTTCGGTTTTGATCTACCACTGGCTTACGACGGCAAGCGTCGAATCTTCGCTCCGAGTGTGCCCAGCTTTTCCTCAATGCACTCGTAACCACGGTCAATGTGATAGATGCGATCGACCGTCGTGTCGCCCTTGGCGACGAGGCCGGCGAGTACCAGGCACGCCGACGCGCGCAGGTCGGTTGCCATCAACTCCGCGCCCGACATTTCCTTGACCCCCTTGATCACCGCGGTATTGCCATCCAGACGTATATCCGCCCCGAGACGTTCGAGCTCGTGGACATGCATGAAGCGGTTTTCGAATACGTTCTCGATGATCGTGCCGGTACCTTCGGCGACCGAATTGAGTGCGGTGAACTGGGCCTGCATGTCGGTGGGGAAGGCTGGATACGGCGCGGTCGTGATATCGACCGCCTGCGGGCGCTTGCCGTGCATGTTGACTTCGATCCAGTCCTCGCCGGTATTGATTTCAGCGCCGGCTTCTTCGAGCTTCAGCAACACCGCGTCCAGAGTCTTCGGCCGTGCGCGCTTGGCCATGACGTGACCGCCGGTGATCGCGCCGGCAACCAGGAACGTGCCGGTTTCGATGCGGTCAGGCAGTACGTCGTAGTTCGTGCCATGCAGGCGCTCCACGCCTTCGATGACGATGGTGGGGGTGCCGGCGCCGCCGACTTTCGCGCCCATCGCGTTGAGGCAGTTGGCCAGGTCCACGACCTCGGGTTCTTGCGCCGCGTTCTCAATTACCGTGGTGCCTTGCGCGAGTGCAGCGGCCATCATGATGTTTTCGGTGCCGGTAACCGTGACCAGATCCATGACGATTCGCGCGCCCTTGAGGCGTTTCGCACGCGCCTTGATGTAGCCGTTCTCGACGCTGACATCGGCGCCCAGCGCCTGCAGTCCCTGGATATGCAGGTTGACCGGACGCGATCCGATGGCGCAACCGCCGGGTAGCGACACCACGGCCTCGCCGAAGCGCGCGACCAGCGGACCGAGCACCAGGATCGACGCGCGCATGGTCTTGACCAGGTCGTACGGTGCGAAATAATTCTTCGCCGGCCGCGGATCGACGTGAATGCGCATGCGTTCGTCGATGGTCAATTGGACGCCCATCTGACCGAGCAGTTCCATCGTCGTGGTGACATCGTGCAGATGCGGCACATTGCCGATTGTCACCGGCTCATCCGCGAGCAAGGTCGCAGCCAGAATTGGCAACACCGCGTTCTTGGCGCCGGAGATCCAGACGTCGCCATTCAAGGGCTCGCCACCGGAAATTACGATCTTTGCCATTTTTAACTCTTCCCTTGCGATACTTCTTCGGCCGTCAGTGTCTTCAGCGACAGCGCATGGATCGCGCCGCCCATCAGTTCGCCGAGGGTGGCATAAACCAACCGGTGCCGTGCCAGCGGCAGCTTGCCGGCGAATTGAGGGGCGATGACGGTCGCCTCGAAATGCACGCCGTCCGGGCCGTGTACCTGGGCGCTGGCGCCGGGCAGTCCTTGTTCGATCAGATTCTTGATTGTCTGGGTGTCCATCGGGGGGCTTGATTGTGGCGCGATGCGGGCGCGGACGTCGCTTTCGGGTCTGCGACGATGCAAGGGAACAGGCCGTCTGACCCTTCTTAAGGGGCCGACAGGTTACAATATGGGTTGCGCATGGTACTGAAATTCCTTGGTCGCAGAAACCCGGAGCGGGTCGAACCCGCGATTTCTTGGCATCCTATGAACGCAAAACTCCAGGCCGTCGCCGTGGCGCCTTTGACCCATCCGATGCTCAATGCCGCCGCGCTCAAGCGCAGCGCATTGGCGGTCATAGACATCGAGGCGCGCGCGATCGAGGCACTCAAGAATCGCATCGACGATGCCTTTCTGCGCGCCTGCCAGCTGATGTTCGAGTGCACCGGGCGCGTCGTCGTCTCCGGGATGGGCAAATCCGGCCATATCGCGCGCAAGATTGCCGCGACGCTCGCCTCGACCGGCACGCCGTCGTTCTTCGTGCATCCGGGCGAAGCCAGCCACGGCGACCTCGGCATGATCACGCGCAAAGACGTTGTGCTGGCCCTGTCCAATTCCGGCGAGACCGATGAACTATTGACCATCCTGCCGGTGATCAAGCGTCAGGGCATGCCGCTGATCGTCATGACCGGCAATCCGAATTCATCGTTGGCGGCGATGGGCGACGTACATCTGGACGTGAGCGTGCCGGCCGAAGCCTGTCCGCTCGGACTGGCCCCGACGGCAAGTACTACCGCGGCGCTGGTCATGGGCGACGCGCTGGCGATCGCGCTGCTGGAAGCGCGCGGATTCACCGACGAGGATTTCGCGCGTTCGCATCCTGCCGGAACACTGGGCCGCCGCTTGCTGCTGCACATCAGCGACATCATGCACGTTGGCGATCAGGTTCCGTGCATCAACGCCGAAGCGAACCTGTCAACAGCCTTGATGGAGATGACGCGCAAGGGACTGGGCATGACGGCGATTGTGGATAGCGCGCAGCGTCTGCTCGGCGTATTTACCGACGGCGACCTGCGCCGCGCCGTGGACAATCACAATGTGGACCTGCGCACCACACCGGTCACCGCATTGATGACCGGACACCCCAAGACCATCGGCGGCGACAAGCTCGCGATCGAGGCCGCGCGGTTGATGGAAGCGCACAAGATTCATGCACTGCTCGTCGTCGATGCCGACAACCGCGTCGTCGGCGCGCTGAATATTCACGATCTGTTGCGGGCGCGGGTGGTTTGAGAGCCGGGAATCGAGAATTGAGAATAGGGAATCGATAACAAGCTGCTGTTAGGCTTCGCGCTGCTACCATTCATCATCCCGATTCCCCATTCCCCCAAATGTCCTACTCGCACTTCAACGATCTGCCCGCCGACATCCGCGAACGCGCCGCGAAAATCAAACTTGCGGTGTTCGACGTCGATGGCGTGCTCACGGACGGCAAGCTGTGCTACAGCGACGATGGCCGCGAGTTGAAATCGTTCCATGTCCACGATGGATTCGGCCTCAAGCGGCTGATGGCGAACGGCATCGAAGTGGCGATCATCACCTCGCGCATGAGCCACATGGTGACCGAGCGCACCGCCGAGCTGGGCATCGCCCACGTATATCAGGATCAGGAAGACAAACTCACCTGCTTCGAGCAGCTCATCCACGCGCTAAAGTTGACCACGGATCAATCCAGCTATTGCGGCGATGACCTGCCGGATCTGCCGACCATGCGCCGCGTCGGCCTGAGTATTGCCGTGGCCAACGCGCATCCCTGGGTGCGTGAGCACGCGCACTGGCGCACGCAGCATCGCGGCGGTGAAGGCGCCGTGCGCGAGGTGTGCGATTTGCTGCTGGCTGCGCAAGGCAAGGCCGAGAGTGAATTGGCAAGGTTCAGCTGATGGAAAGGCGTACGCTCGCAATCATTTTCGTGCTCGCGCTGCTCGCTGTTGGCTCGCAGATCATGGTGTGGATATTCCGGCCGCACGACCCGACGGCTGATTTCGTCGGGCCGCCGCGCTCGGATTATACGTTGACCAATTTTACCGTCGACGCGCTCGATGAAGGTGGCAAGCTCTCTTTCCGTGTATCCGGTCCGCGCCTTGCGCACAAGGCTGAAGACGGATCGGTCTACGTGACCACACCCGACTACGTGATGCTCGACAACAGCGGCAATACCTGGAAAGGCAAATCCGAGTCCGCCTGGGTCAACAAGGACGGCACGATCATGAAGCTGGAGGGTGCGGTCGACATGCACCGCATTGCGACGGCGACGGTCACGCCCGTGCAAATGATTACTTCGGACCTGACCGTAACGACCAGCCCGAAGGAAAAGAATGCGACCGACCACAAGCCGCGCGAAAAGCGCATGGAAACGGCGGCGCTGGTGACGATAACCGATCCCGGCCATACTGAACGCGGCGTCGGCATGAAGGCCGATCTGGGATTGAAAACGATGGAGTTGCTGTCCGATGTACACGCGATTTTATTGCCAAGCCACAATGCCGAAAAATAAATTGCGCAACGTGGCCGTGCGTGCGGCGCTTGTCGGTCTTGGCCTTGCGCTGAGCGTGAATGCATTCGCGCTGAAGAGCGACCGTGATCAACAGATGCTGCTCGACGCCAATCACCAGACCTCGATGCAAAGCCAGACCGGAAAGGCCGGCGATCCGGACATCACCCACCTGGATGGCAATGTCGTCATGGCCCAGGGTTCAATGAAAGGCCATGGCGACCACGCCGTCATCTACAAGAATCCGAGCAGCGTGGTCGATGCCAAGGGCAACGCCGGCAAGATGACGCGCGTCGTGTTTACCGGTAAGCCGGCGAACATGCAGCAGGTCCACGACGACGACTGCGGCCTGATGACAGCGGCGGCCAATACCATCGACTACGACGTCCAGACCGGTATCGCCACGCTGACCGGCCAGGTGGTGGTGGTACAGAAAGGCAAAGGCGAATCGCACAGCGAGCACATGATCTACAACACCAATACCGGAGCCATGGAGAGCGGCGACACCTCGCCGACCAGCCGCGTCCACGTCGTTATGGAACCCACGACACAGGCGCCAGCGCCAACGACGAACAACTGTGGATTTCCCGTCGGCAACGCGGCGAAGGCGAAGACGCCGAAAGCGGCAGCGCCGGCAAGCAACGACGATCAGCATTGATGCTAAACGCGGTCGGCTTGCAGAAGAGCTTTCGCGGCCGCACGGTCGTGCGGGATTTTGACTTCAGCCTGAGCCAGGGCGAAGTCGTGGGCTTGCTCGGCCCCAATGGCGCCGGCAAGACCACCACGTTTTACATGGTCGTCGGCCTGATCGCCGCAGATGCAGGACGCATCACCCTGGACAAGCACGATATTACCCAGATGCCGATGCATGGCCGGGCACGCCTGGGCGTGGGCTACCTGCCGCAGGAACCCTCAGTATTCCGCCGTCTTACCGTAGCCGAAAACGTGCTGGCGATCCTGGAATTGCGCGGCGATCTGGATGCTGCCGGGCGCCGCGCTGAGCTCGAATTGCTGCTCGATGAATTGCAAATTGCGCACATTGCCGACAACAAGGGAGTGAGTCTGTCCGGCGGCGAACGTCGGCGCGTGGAAATCACTCGCGCCCTCGCCGCGAAACCCCGTTTCATGCTGCTCGACGAACCGTTCGCCGGCATCGATCCGATCTCGGTTGTGGAGATCCAGCGCATCGTGCGTCAATTGAAGGCACGCGGCATCGGCATCCTCATCACCGACCATAACGTGCGTGAAACGCTCGGCATCTGCGATCGCGCTTACATCATGAGCGATGGTGCCGTGCTGGCCAAGGGTGCGCCGGCTGACGTGCTGGCGAACGACCAAGTGCGGGAAGTCTACCTGGGCAAGGAATTCCGCATGTAGCGTTTGCGCAGGAATGCATGGCATTCAGCCAAGCGTTGGCAAACTCGACGCAGTATAGCGCGTTTCCACCGATTGACGGACAGCCCCGCACCGGGGCTATCCTGCATGTCCGGGGTATCGGTAGCACCCCAGGATGGGAAGCGATCAGGAACGCAAATGATTGAACATCCTGCCCAACATTTGCGCACCGAGTCCGGCACAGGTCCGGACTCGGTGCCCGCATCGGAGTACGCTCCGATGCGGTTCGGCCCATCCGTGGGCCGTTTATTGAATCGTGTAGATTATTCAAACTTTATTTGGTCGATTCAATAGTGAAGCCAGCCTTACATCTTCGTCTGAGCCAGCAACTGGCATTGACGCCGCAATTGCAGCAGGCGATCCGCTTGCTGCAGTTGTCCAGCGTCGAGCTGGAGACGGAGCTGCGCGAGGCACTGGAATCCAATCCGCTGCTGGAGTTGTCCGATCCTGACGAGCAAGACGGCGATGGCCAGGTCATAGCGCCGATCGAAATGAACGGTTCGGGCTCGGCCGAAACTGCCATCAACGGCAGTGACGAGCGCGGCAATGACGAACGCTCGCACGATACGCATGAGGAACTGCCCTACGACGAGCCGATGGACCTGGGGCTGGAACGCAGCGACTACGGCGGCGGCCCGATGCCGGAAGACATGGACGGGATGGAGTCGCAGGACCAGGAAACCGAAGATCTGCGCGATCACTTGTTGTGGCAGCTCAATCTCACGCCACTGTCGCCGCGCGACCGCGCAATCGGCGCGACGATCATTGAAGCCATCGACGACGACGGCTATCTGCACGAAAGCAACGAAGTCCTGCAGGCCAACCTGGTCGATATCTTCCACGTCGATGTCGACGAGGTCGAAGCGATGCGTCATCGCATCCAGCATTTCGACCCGATCGGCATCGCCAGCAGAAATTTGAGCGAATGCCTTCGCGTGCAACTGGATGCGTTCGACCAGGCGATTCCCGGCTGCGCGACGGCACGCGCGCTGGTCAACGAACATCTGGAAACGCTCGCACGCAACGATCGTGCGCGCTTGTGCAAGGTGTTGCAGACCGATGCCGAAGACCTGGATGCGGCGATCGCTCTGATCCGCTCGCTCGATCCGAAACCCGGTGCGCAGATCAATCCCGGCAAGACCGAGTTTGTCGCACCCGACGCCTACGCGCACAAGCATGCCGGTCGCTGGATCGTCAGCTTAAGTCCCAATTGTCAGCCGAAACTGGCGATCAACCAGCATTACAGCGGATTGATTGCGCGGGCGCGCCGCGACGACGCGAACTATTTGCGCGGGCAGTTGCAGGAGGCGCGCTGGCTGATCAAGAGCCTGCAGACGCGCGCCGATACCATGCTCAAGGTCGCCACCGCGATCGTGCGCGCGCAAAGTGCGTTTCTGGATTTTGGTGCCGAGGCGATGCGCCCCCTGGTATTGCGCGACATCGCCGAGGAAATCGGCATGCATGAATCAACGGTGTCGCGCGTGACCACGCGCAAATACCTGCACACGCCGCGCGGTACGTTCGAGTTCAAGTATTTCTTCTCCTCCGGCGTATCCACGGTCGATGGCGGTGCCGCATCGGCGACCGCGATCCAGGCCATGATCCGCAAGCTGATCGGCGAGGAAATCCACGCCAGGCCGATGTCGGATCAGGCGCTGGCCGCGGAACTGAACAAGCGCGGCATCGAAGTTGCAAGACGAACGGTAGCCAAATACCGCGAAGCACTGAACATTCCTTCATCAAACGATCGCAGCCGGCTCGGCTGAAAGGAGACACGTCAGGAACCCGTCACCCGTTCGACGGTCAAAAGGGGTATCCGCATGGCAAAGAACAACGAATGCGGAACAGCACTATCAGTTCATCAAGAGGAACACACCATGCAGATCAATGTCAGCGGTCACCAGGTTGCCATCACCCCCGCCCTGCACGATTACGTTTCCGGGAAGTTCGACCGCATAGTCCGCCATTTTGAGCATCTGCACGACGTCGCCGTTACCCTGAGCGTGGAAAAGCTCCTGCACAAGGCCGAAGCCACGCTGCATTGCGCCGCCAACAAGACCATTCATGCCGATGCCCAGGCCGCTGATATGTACGCCGCCATCGATGCGCTGGCCGACCGCCTTGATCGCCAGGTCAAGAAGCACAAGGAAAAACTTACCAACCATCACCGCGACGACGTGAACGAAGCACGTTACGGATAGGTGATCGCGCTCGATTGCGCCGCTAGCACGCTGTACCGCTAGCGGCCCACTGCCTTCAGTTGCACCTGATCGATCCAGCCACTGCCCTTGTCGAGCAAGGTGACGCCCACGGTCAGGCTGTTCGTGGCGGCAGGCAACTGCACGCGCACACTGACCGGATGCCAGTCGCTGTCGCCGGTCGCCGCCGGCGAGAATTCGCGGACGCGATCCCCGGAAATCATGAGTTTCCAGCCCTCGGGGCCAACTTCCTTCGTCTTCACCATCGCCGACAGTTCGAATATATCGCCGGCGGTGCCAGTGATGGCGGCTTCCTGCGACAGAGTGCCGTAGACCTGTTCCTGGATCCGGGTCATGCGAAAGCTGCCGTGCCCTGCGTAGGCATCTTGGGATTCGATGACCATTTCGTACGCTGGCGCTCCGGCATGCTGCAGCATCACCCAGCCGGGAATGCTGCCATCAGCGGCGACCTGCTCGAAATCGCCGTTGACCAGGGTCGGGATGTTGCTCGCCGCGTCCGTTTTGGGAACTGGCGATTCCACGCTTTTGCCGCATGCTGCCAACAGCGTGGCAATGATGATGATAGCGATTAGTTTTCTCACCGTCTTTTCCGCAGCTGCAAACCAAGGCCGCATGATACCGGATCAATTGGATTGGCCTGGAATTGCGCTATGGAATACGCTTTCCTGCGAAACTGGCAAAATGAATCCATTCCTGCCAGATTGAGCCTCATGGAAAGCGTGAGCAGACCCCAATGGAACGCCTGACCGCCCGAGAACTGTTCGATAAAGTCGGCACCCGCCTGGCATTGCGCTGGGTCGCTGGGCAACGCGGCGAATCACGCGCGATCGTGCCCGCGGAAAAACAGTCGCGGCGGCCGTCGCTGGCCGGCTATCTCAATACGATCTATCCGAACAAGATCCAGATCATCGGCACCGAAGAACTGGCGTGGCTAGACGGCCTGGACTCGCGCCAACGCTGGGAAATGATCGAAAAGATCATGGGCTTTCAGCCGACCGCGCTGATCGTGACCAAGGACCAGACCGTGCCGGCGGATATGCGCGATGCCGCCAACGAAACCGGGACGCCGGTCTGGCTCAGCACGCAGCGCGGACACGAACTGCTAACTTATCTGCAATACCACCTGGCGCGCCTCCTGGCGCGACGCGTCACCCTCCACGGCGTGCTGATGGAGGTTTATTCGATCGGCGTGCTGATCACCGGCGAGTCGGGCTCGGGCAAGAGCGAATTGGCCCTGGAGCTGATCACGCGCGGCCATCGCCTGGTCGCCGACGACGCGCCGGAATTCACCCAGATCGCGCCGGACGTGATCGACGGTTCCTGTCCGGAAATGCTGCAGGATCTGCTCGAAGTGCGCGGCCTGGGCATTCTCAACGTGCGCGAAATGTTCGGCCATACAGCGGTAAAGCCATCCAAGTACCTGCGCCTGATCGTGCATCTGGCGATCACGCCGCGCGAGCAGCCGATTGAGCAGGGCGGACTGGAGCGCATCTACGGCGCCAACAGTTACCGCGAAGTGCTCGACACGAAGATTCCGCAGACAACGATCCCGGTCGCACCCGGCCGCAACCTGGCCGTGCTGGTCGAAGCTGCCGTGCGCAACCATGTGCTCAAGACCAAGGGCATCGATCCGGCGCAGACATTTCTCGACCGACAGGCACATCAGATGCGGCGGCAAGCGCCATGGTAGGAAGTCCGGAAAATCCCATTGTGCACAATGCGCCATCAAACCGGCTGATCGTCGTCAGCGGGTTGTCCGGTTCCGGCAAGACCATCGCCTTGCGCACGCTGGAGGATCTGGATTACTACTGTGTCGACAATCTGCCCAGTGCACTGCTGCCGGCTTTCGTCGCTGCGGTCGCGCAGGCGCAACCGGGCCTGAATCAGTGTCTCGCGGTTGGCATCGACGTGCGCAATCGCGCCGAGGATCTGAACAAGTTGCCGCAGGTACTGGCCGAACTCGGCCAGCAAGGCATCGAGCATCAACTGATATTTCTCGACGCACGCGATGACGTGCTGTTCAAACGCTATTCCGACACGCGCCGACGGCATCCGTTGACCGGCGAAGGCCTGTCGCTGTCCGATGCGATCGCGCGCGAGCGCAAACTGATGCGGCCGCTGTCGTCGATCGCCGAGCGCGTCATCGACACCAGCGATCTAAACGTGCACCAGCTGCGCCGCCTGATCGCGACCGAATTGGGCATGGCCGGCGGGCCGTTGTCACTGATGTTCGAATCGTTCGCCTACAAACGCGGCGTCCCAGCCGACGCGGATTTCGTGTTCGATGCGCGCTGCCTGCCAAACCCGCATTGGGACGCGCAATTGCGGCCCTTGTCCGGGCGCGACGCCGCCGTGCGCCAATGGCTGGAAGCAAAACCCGAAGTCGGCGAGTACCGGGACCAGGTGCGCGATTTTCTCGACGCATGGCTGCCGCGTTTTGAAGCGGACAACCGTTCGTATGTGACGATCTGTATCGGCTGCACCGGCGGGCGTCATCGCTCGGTTTATCTGTGCGAGCGCCTGGCGGAGCATTTTCGCGCCACCCGCGAACAGGTGCTGACATTTCATCGGGAGCTGGAATGAGCGTCGGTATACTTTTGCTCACGCACGAGGCGATGGGGTCAGCGCTGATCACGACTGCCAAGCACATTCTCGGCCGCATTCCGGTCGCGCTGGATGCCTGCGCCATTCCGCCCGGCAGCGACGTTGACTCGGCGCTGCGCGATGTCGCCGCGCGCGTGCGCGCACTGGATTCCGGCGATGGTGTGCTCGTTCTGACCGATGTCTACGGCGCGACGCCGAGCAATCTGGCGGAAAGGCTGCCGGCTCTGGGACTGGACATGCGCCGCGTGTCCGGACTGAATCTGCCGATGCTGCTGCGCGTGCTCAACTACGCCGAGCAGCCGCTGCCGGAACTGGCGCAGACCGCGGCAAGCGGCGGACGCTCGGGAATCCTCATCGATCATGCTTGAGCGCGATATCACGATCAGCAACAAGCTGGGGCTGCACGCACGGGCGTCGGCAAAACTCGTGCAGCTGCTGCAGGGCTTCCAGGCCGATGCCTTCCTCGTGCATCGTGGCCGCGAAGTGAATGCCAAGAGCATCATGGGCGTGATGATGCTGGCGGCGGGTATTGGCAGCCAGATCACCCTGCGCACGGACGGTGCCGATGAGGTCGCCGCGCTGGAAGCGATGTTCGACTTGTTCCAGCGCAAGTTTGATGAGGGTGCATGAGCAGCCGCCTGATCATTGCCGGAACCGCCGCCGCCCGCGGCATGACGCTCGGGCGCGCGCGCCTGGTGCAGCCAAACCAGTTCAGCATCGATACGCGTCCGCTGGCCGAAGGCGACGTCGAGGCGGAAGTCGCGCGTCTGCGCGAAGCGCTGGCGCATGCGAGCGAAGAGCTGCGCTTGTTGCGCGAAAAACTTCAAGGAGCGCTGGCGCGTGAAGTCGGCGAGTTCATCGACGCACACAGCATGATCCTGCAGGACCCGGAACTCATTTCCGGCTTGAATAGCATGATTCGGCAGGGACGCTATCGCGCCAGTGCGGCATTGAAGGCTCAGCGCGATCGCCTGGTCGCCGTGTTCGAAGCCATCGACGATCCCTACCTGCGCAGCCGCCGCGAGGACGTCGATCACGTCATCGGCCGCGTGCAAGCTGCGCTGGGCCGGGATACAACACCGGCGGAGCGCCAGATCGCATCGCGCGTCGGCACCGTTCTGGTCAGCGACACGATCGCGCCGGCGGAACTGGCACACCTGACTGAACATGGCGTGCTTGGCGTGATCACGACCACGGGCAGCCCGCTTTCGCACAGCGCAATCCTGGCCCGCAGCATGCGCCTGCCGATGATCGTCGGTGCGCACGAGGCGTTGCAGCACATCAACGACGACGACCTGCTGCTGCTCGACGGCACCCGCGGCGAAATCGTGGTGCATCCCACGGCGCAGGACCTGGCACGCTACCGCCAGTACCAGCGAGAGCTTGCGCGCAGCACCGAGGCTTTGTCGCGACTCAAGCACGAGCGCACGCTCAGCGCCGACGGTATAGAAATCCACTTGTATGCAAATGCGGAGCTACTCGCAGACGTCGCCCAGGCGCGCGCGTACGGCGCCGTCGGCGTCGGCCTGTATCGCACCGAATTCCTGTTCCTGCAGCGGCACGAGCTGCCGGATGAAGAAGAACAGTTCGTCGTCTACCGCGACCTGGTGCTGGCCATGGGCGGCGCGCCGGTGACCATACGCACCCTGGATCTGGGCGCCGACAAGGCCGATGGTACCGGCCTGGCGCTCACGCAGGAATCCAATCCCGCCCTCGGCGTGCGCGGTGTGCGCCTGTCGATGCGACGCCCGGCACTGTTCGCAACCCAGTTGCGCGCCATGTTGCGTGCATCCAGTTTCGGGCCCTTGCGCATCCTGGTGCCGATGGTGACCACGAATGAGGAAGTCGCTGCCGTGCGCGCGCTGACCACGCAGTGCGCACGCGACCTGCAGACCAGCGGCTACGAAATTGCCGAGCATTTCGAACTCGGCGCAATGATCGAGGTGCCGGCCGCGGCGATTGCATTGCCGGGTCTGATCAGGCATCTGGATTTCGTCGCCATCGGCACCAACGACCTCACCCAATACACGCTGGCGGCCGACCGCAACAACGACGACCTCGGTACCTTGTACGATCCGCTGCATCCAGCCGTGCTCAAGTTGCTGGCCAAGATCATCACGGTCAGCGAGCGTGCGCGCAAATCGGTGACACTGTGCGGCGAAATGGCCGGCGACACGCGCTACACCGCCCTGCTGCTGGCGCTTGGTCTGACCGGCTTCAGTATGCATCCGAGTTCTCTGCTCGAAGTGCGCCAGGCGATCGCCGGGTGCAACATCGGCCGTTTGCGCAAACTGGGCGGGACACTGCTGCGCGCGCAGACGCGCGCCGGCATCGAGAAGGTTCTGGAACGCATGCGCGCGACGGCGCCTGTGGCACAATAACGCTCCGCTTACCTCACATTATTTTCGATGCTCAACCCGCGCCTGCAGGCCGATGCCGACCAACTTGCCGCGCGCTTCGGCAAACGCGAACCGTTCCGGCATGTCGTCATCGACGATTTCCTGACAGCGGACTATTGCGCGCAACTGCTAGGAGAATTCCCAGCGTTCGAGCGCGGCAACGCCCGCAACGAGGCCGGTGAGCTCGGCGCGAAATCCACGGTCGAGAAAATCCGTGAGCTGGGTCCGGCCTACGCGGCACTGGACGACCTGATCCAGACGCGCGAATTTCTCGATCTCATTGGCCGCATCACCGGCATCCGGGGCCTGCTCTACGATCCTTGGTATTTCGGCGGCGGCACCCACGAAAATCGCGCCGGCCAGGATCTGGATGCGCACGTGGATTTCAACCGCCACCCGGTCGAACGCTGGCACCGCCGACTCAACCTCATCGTCTATCTGAATCGCGAATGGGACGACGCCTGGGGCGGCTCGCTGGAACTGCATTCGGACCCGCGCGCGGCGGACGACCGCGTCACCCTGGTTACACCGCTGTACAACCGCGCGGTGATCTTCGAAACCACCGAATGGAGCTGGCACGGGTTTTCGCGCATCGCCCTGCCGCAAGACAAGAGCTCCATTTCGCGCAAATCCGTTGCTTTGTATTTCTATACCACCGAGCGGCCGCAGGACGAACTGGCCGACACCCATTCCACCATCTACGTCGACCGCCCCTTGCCCGAACGCTTCCAACCCGGGATGTCCCTGAGCGCGGCCGACATCGATGAACTGCGTGCATTGCTTGCACGCCGCGATCAGCACAACCAACGCCTGTACCGCGACACCCGTGCGCTGACTGCGCAACTAGAACAGGCGCAGGCTGCGCTTTACGGTGGCCGGCTCGGGCGGCTGCGCTATCTGGCGCGCAAGATCATCGGACGTATGCGCCCGCAACACTGAGCCGGCTTTTCGCGGATTGCACCGCTGCACTCAGACTGGAGTGGCGACGCAAAATGCGGTCAATCCAAACCAGCGATTGCGTCGGAACAACTTCAGCTCCACGCTGGAGACAGCAAAGAGGAGCCAGTTCACCGCCCGCGAGTGGACTCTCATATCAGACGACGGCTGCAGATTGCCGCCAAACATTTTGCGTGGCAAGCGCAGCAGCATCGCGGCCGGAAAAACGGCGGCGAAGAAATATGTGCCTCGCTGGACATGCAAACCCGCGGCCTCGACGACGCGCTCAAGTTGCGGCAGCGTATAGCGGCGCTTGTGTTCCAGAAACTCATCGTGGCCGCTCCACATGAACTGGAACGCCGGTACCGAGATCAGGAACGTCGCCTGCCTGGAAGCCTTGCTCACCACATCGCGCAGCAGGCCGACATCGTCGTCGACGTGTTCGAGTACGTCCATCAGCAGGACCAAGTCCGCGTCCACGGGGCCAACCGATTTGCGGAAATGAATATTTTTTCCATTTTCCACAATGTCGTTATCCGTCGAATAGTTCGGATCGACGCACCAGGCTTCGACGGCTGACGAATTCGCCAGCAGATGCCGCGAAAAGAAGCCCGATCCCGCACCAACATCGAGCAGCTTCCGCGGCGCGGCGCCGCACAGAAGCCGCTCTACAGCTTGAGCCTTGCTGCGGTAGTACCAGTGATCCGTCGCAGTTTCGCCCAGCAGGGCGGCTTCCTTGATATCCATCGTGATCGCATGTCTGAAACGGCGGGAATCCGATACAATCGCCGGCCGCTGTTGTTTGCAGCCAGCTATCTGGGCGCTTGAACCTGTGCGTACGAAGAGCTTCCGAAAGTGCAATCGAAGTGGCAAACACAATGACAGCAACGTGTTTGCTTTTGAAGTCTTCAAACGCATCGCGGCAAGTCATGGAGTCCGACAAGGCAATGGTCGATGATTAGGTCCGCCCGCTCTCATGCCGTCCGCGGCGCTGCGGGAGTGCAATGGAATAAACTGTTTGCGCCACGCAACCTCTGCGCTTGGGTTGTGGCAGCGGCTGTTTTGTTGATCGCGTTGTATTTTGCCGCAACGACGCTGTGCGCAATCATCATTTTCGGTTGGCGCCAGCCGATGTTTGATCAGTACCGCTCGTACGCGATTCTACTGAGCCTGCCGTTTCCGCAGGATATTCTGCAGCTTGAAAACGGACACCGGCCGGTCATTCCAAATCTGATCCGCGTCGCTGAAATCAATTGGTTCGCAGCCAATCAACTGCTGCAGATTTCCATCGGAACGTTCTGCGCTTTTCTGAGTGCCGCCATTGTCGCTGCGTGCGCATGGCGAACCCGGGAGCTGCCGCTGATCGCGCGTGCCGGAGGGGTGCTGCTCGCCACGCTTGGCGTGTTGTGGTTGGCGAACGCGCGCATGCTTTTGCACGGCAATGAGTCATTGCACGTATACATTGTTACCTTGTCGGTGATCTGCGCCTGTCTTTGCGTCTGGCGCTCGCAGCAACTTCATTCTTTGGGCTGGTTCGCTGGTGCGTCCGCGGCTTGCGTGGTGGCGACGTTTAGCTTCGGGTCGGGAATCGCAAGTTTTCCCTCAATCGTTGCGCTCGGTGTGCTGTTTCGTCTGCCCTATCGCTGGCAAATTGTACCGCTTGCCACGCTGGCTGCATGCATGCTGCTCTACCTGTATCTGCTTCCCGGCGATCAAGGCGTGCGCGGCGTGCTCGAACTGCATCCGCTGGAAAGCGCCAGAATCTGTGCACAGTGGTTGGCGGCGCCCTGGATCAACGGTTGGCTGGGCGCCGCCGATCCAGCAGCCAGCTGGGTGCCGGTGGATCCTGAGACGTGGAACGGGGCCGTGCTGGTCGCCTCGGCAAATACCGTTGTCGGCGCGAGTGGTACCGACTGGCGCACGTTGGCAACCTTTATCGGGTTTGCTGGCGCAGGCGGGTTCCTCATCCGCACCTTGGCAATGTACTTGCGCGCTGCCGCGCCGACGCGCATCGAAGTGCTTGCCACGGGCATCTGTGTGTTTGCACTCGGTAGCGCGTTGGTCATCGGCATCGGCCGACTTGGCTACATCCGTCAATATGCCGATCAGGTTTTTGCCGATCGTTATCTGGTCTGGTCGAGCCTGTTCTGGAGCAGTTTTGCGCTGCTGCTGCTCTTGGATGTCGCGCGCAGCCGGCTGCGCTCGCTGCAGTTCGCCGGCATCGCCTTCCTATTTGCACTGCCGATGCTGCTATTGGTCACGCAGAGAACCCAGGCGGGCTGGGCTGGCGCGGTGTACCGCGAGGCGCAGCGGACCGCGGCCGCACTGCGCAGCGGGGTATTCGATGAAATCCATTTTCCCGGCAACGCTGTCGAGGAACACGAAGTGGACTTGCGCACAGTCGATCTGTTGCGCGCGCGCAATCTGGCGATGTTCGCCGATCCAGCGTGGCAACAGGTCGGCAAAACCTGGACCGGAACATTGGAAAGCAATCCTGCCTACATGGTGTCAACCGAGCCGCTACAACCTTTCAACGATGCACATGATGGAAATCGCGCAGCTCGCTTTACCGGCCGAGTAGTTCGCGGTATCAGCGCGATGCAGAGCGAAGGACAACTCGCGATACTCGATGACGCAGGCTCAATCGTCGGGCTGGCTGAGTACAGTTTTGTCGCAATGCCTGTAGCGTTGAGATTGGACCTTCCGCGCAAGCGCGGCTTCGACGGGTACATCAAAAACTATGATCCGAAGAAAAAATACGTATTGGCGTTGCTCGACATGAAACTGCGGCGCGGCACAACGCTGACAGCACTGAAATCCGGGTAGAAGAAAAGTCATTCTCGCACTCTGCGCCATGCATCCAATGCAAGAAAAGACAACGGTTACGCGTATGGATAGCTGGCTCTACGCCGGTTCGGTTGTCGCATTTGCGGCGTATATTTTTCGTCGCCTGCTGTGGCTGCAGGCACAGCCATCGGCCTACCCGGGTGCTTGGCTCGACATGGCGGCACTTGTATTGTCGGCAGCAGCATTGATCGGGCTCTTGCGCATTCACGCGCGTTACCCGCTGCGCGCCTGGCCGGCAGCGAGTGCGGGGGCCGCATCGGGATTGATCTTTTTCATATCGACGCTCGGTTTTGCGCTTGCCAATCCGGTCAATGTGGAATGGCTTTTTCACAATGACTGGGCAGTGCACTTCGTAGGCTGGCACTTCTACCGAAACGCACCATGGGCGTGGCCGCCCGGCGCCTTCGATACGTTTTGGTATCCGGTTGGCACCGCCATTGTCTATACCGATTCGCTGCCGCTGCTGGCGCTACCGTTGAAACTGGTGTCCTCGGTGTTACCGCCGCGTTTTCAATACATCGGCTTCTGGCTAATGCTAAATTGTATACTGCAGGGAGTTTTCGGCACGCTGCTCATGCGCTGCTTCACGCGCTCTTTCGTGGTGCAAGTGCTGGGCGCAGGGATGTTTCTGCTTGCGCCGGTATTCATAACTCGAATTGGCCACGATACGCTTACGGCGCACTGGCTGATTCTCGCCGGCCTGTGGATGTATTTCCGTCCGCCGACCGGCAATAAGCGCGCGTTCGCCGCGTGGTTCACACTCGCCGCAATTGCGGCCCTTGTGCATCCTTATCTTAGTGTGATGCTGCTTGCTTTGGTTCTGGCATTCTATCTGCGCGAGCGCTATGCGTTACGCGTTCTGGACGATCGACAGACATTGACGTATCTGGCCGCGATCGTCGCAGTAACCACTCTGTGTTGGGTCGTTTCCGGCGCATTCACGCTACATCCTTCAGCGGGCGATATTCCGTTTGGAATTTACAATGCAAATTTGCTGACCTGGTTCGACTCTCAATGGTTGTCGCGCTGGCTGCCGGCCTTACCGCACTCCGGCGATGGCCAGTACGAAGGTATGGGCTATCTGGGCCCTGGCGTCTTTTTTCTTGCTGCCGCTGCGATTGCACTGACACTGCGGTCAGGCCAGAGCCCCTGGATGCATCGACCCTGGTGGCCGCTGCTCTTAGTTGTCGCCGCGCTTACCCTGTTCGCGTTCAGCACACGTCTTACATTCGGCAGTCACGTGTTGCTCGACCTCGCTCCCAAACACCTGCCGCTGCTCGGCGTGTTTCGCGGATCAGGCCGGTTCATCTGGTCGAGCGCCTACCTGATCACGCTCGTCGTCACGGTTGCCATGGCGCAACGCGCCGGGCGGTTCGCGGTGGCGCTTCTGGCGATCGCTTTCTTCGCGCAATTACTCGACTTGTCCCCGGTGCATGTTGCCGACGCGCGCATGCGAATCGGCATTTTCAACAGCAACGCCGAACAGGAACTCCATGACCCGTATTGGAACGAAGCGGTCATCGGTCGCCGTCACATTACATTGGTTCCACCTCTGGCCTGCGGCAAGCCAGCGGCACCCTATTTTTCTTTCTCGATGCTGGCCGCAGATCACGGCATGACCATCAATACCGGCTATCTCGCGCGGTTCGATGAAACCCGGACATTCGCTTACTGTGACAAACTCAAGAGTGAATTGGACAGCGGTGTGCGTTTCGCCGACACTCTGTACATCGTGCAAGCTGAAGAGAACGACCGATTTCGCGAGACAAGTGCCACAAACATGGACTGTCGCGATGTGGAAGGATACACAGCATGCGTCATCGCAAAATGAGTTGCCTACGCCACCATGCCCACTAGTACCGAACATCCTGCCGTCAAGACTGCGCACGAAAACGGTCACTTCTACTCGCCGGTCGTAAACCCCGCGGAACTCGACGTGGAGCGCCTTTGGCCGCCACATCCGCACGTGCCCGGCATCGACTTCAACGACGCCAGCCACGAGCGCATTTTGCGCGAGGCGTTTCCGCGCTTCATGCCGCAATACGACTACCCTGAACATCTCGAGGAAACGGCAGAACTGCGGGATTTTTACACGCAGAATTCGCAGTTCAGCTGGCTGGATTCACGTGCCTTATTTGTATTGATGCGGGAATGGCAGCCGCGACGGCTAATTGAAGTCGGTTCAGGATTTTCAACCCTGCTGGCTGCTGACGTGAATCGTCGTTTTCTTGACGGCTCCGCCGAGATCACCTGCATCGAACCCTATCCGCGTGAGTTCTTGCGCAGCGGCGTTGACGGGGTTTCGAGGCTGATCGAGGACAAAGTCCAGAATGTTCCCTTGGCGGAATTCGACAAACTGCAAGCTGGCGACATCCTGTTCGTAGATTCCTCCCATGTCGCCAAAACCGGCAGCGACGTGAACTTTCTCTACTTCGAAGTGTTGCCGCGCCTTGCCGCGGGCGTGCGCGTGCATATTCACGATATTTTCCTGCCACACGACTACCCGCGCGAGTGGGTGATCGACGAGAACCGCAGCTGGAACGAGCAATACCTGCTGCGCGCATTGCTCATGCACAGCAACGCGTTCCGTATCGTATTCGGTTGCAGCTACGCGTTCTGGCGCTTTCCCGCGCTGGTGAGTGCGGCGCTTGCGCACCCGCAGGGGCACGCCTTTGCGGGTGGCAGTTTTTGGATCGAACGCGTGTAACCTCTACCGCGCCCGCTGCTCATCCAGGGTCAGGGCCACCTTGTCACGCAGGTACACCGGCAACGCGTACTCCGGGCTGACGCCGCGGCCGGCGGCGAATTGCGGTTGCGCAAGTCGCGCGATCTGACGCGCCTGCGGATAGCGCGGGCCCTCGGCCCACTGCGGAGCTGCCGGCAGACGTGCGGCCAACGCATCGCGGTATGCATCCCAGCCGCTGCCGATGACGCTCCATTGTTTACTTTTTTGCAAAATCAACTTTTCCGCACGATCGACAGTTTCCTCGCCGATCGCTTCCACCAGGCCATCGGCGCCGCGCCGGAATGTGCCGGCATAGACTTCACCCATGCGCGCATCGATCACCGCGAGAATCAGTCCATCGCTGGCGGGCACGTCCTGCGCCAGCGCAGCCAGTGAAGACACCGGCACTACCGGAATATCCAGGCCCAGCGCCAGCCCCTGGGCGACGGAAACGCCTAAGCGCACGCCAGTGAACGCACCGGGCCCGCGACCGACGGCGATACCGTCGAGCCTGCGTCGCGACAAACCGGCCTCGGCGAGCAGCGAATCGATCATCGGCAGGATCAGTTCGGCGTGGCGGCGTGGCGCAAGTTCGCTGCGCTCGAGCAGGCGGTCGCCGCAGAGCAGAGCCGCCGAGCAGGATTCGGTTGAAGTGTCCAGCGCCAGCAGATTCATGTCAGATGTCCCGGTTTTCATTTGCCGATTTTCCAATACTTGCCGATTGGCTCAGTTCAGCGTCGGTGCTTGAACTGCCGTGTACCAATCCACCTTGCGCGTGAGATACATCAGCGCCGCGACGATGGCGAGCAGAGCCAGCGCGCCCATCAGCAGCGAGTATTGCTCGCTCACGATCAAACCGTACAGCAGGGCGTACACCTGCGCCAGCAGCGCGCCGAGGTTCAGACCGGCGCGGCGCGCCTGCAGCACGGCACCGGCGTATCCGGCAACGATGGTCACGACGGCGGCAGCCGCAGCGAGATACGCGAAACCAAATCCGATTTGTTCCGACAGCGCGAGCAGCACGACATAAAACGTGGTCAGCGCGACGCCGATCAACAGATACTGCACCGGATGCACACGCAGTTTCTTCAAGACTTCGAACAGGAAGAAGGCGACAAACGTCAGCGCAATGAACAACACGCCGTACTTGCCGGCGCGCTCATTCTGCTGGTAGACGCTGGCCGGCTGATACAGCGCGACGCCGAATGCCGCCGAGCGTAAATCCTGGCTGTGCTGTGCATCCTGTTGCCAATGCTGGCCGAAGCTGCGGTTCAGATCGAGCACCTGCCAGTGCGCCTCAAAGCCTTGAGCATCCACGTGACGCTCTGCCGGCAGGAAGGCGCCATCGAAACTCGGATCCGGCCATGGCGCACTTAGCGCTACTTCCGTGCGCCGCGCCAGCGGCAGCAATTGCAGGCTCTGCGTGCCGGCCAGGGTCATTTCCAGTTGGAACGGGTATTGGTCTTTTAGTTCCGCAAGATTCAGCGGCACCGCGATAGTACCAATGCCGCCGACGTCGGCGTCGCCCGGACCAAAATTGTATTGGCTACCGGCAAAACTCAACGCCGACACGCGACGGATGCCGCGCACATCGCTGACCGGCAAGCGCAGTTCGGCGCGATCCCACAGATACGTCGTCTCGGGGCTGGCAAGCGCCTTGAAATCGGCGGCCGCGAAACTGCCGCCCAGCTTGAGTTCCGCGGTGTACACCGGCGTGTCGTAAATGCCGTAGCGGCGCATGTCCGGCGCCAGCGTGCCGTGGATTTCGAGCGCGTCCGGCAAGAGGATTTCCGTACTTTCCTGGGTGATCCAGCCAGTGCTGGTCTGCACGCGCACCCGTTTGGGAATAGCCAGCACTGGCCCGCCGAACTGCTGGCGGCCGCCCCAGCTTGAAGCAATCGACGCGACCGCTCCATCGCGCAAGGCATTGCGCTCGCCAATCAGCCCCTGGACCTGCGCCAGTGGAATCAGCATCAGCAGCGCCAGGAAACCAATGCCGAGCACTTTGAACGTGATTGATTGGAACATGCTCATCGCGCGCGCCTCTGCCGGATCGTGACGAGCATTGCAACGCCGGAACATGGCGCCAGCGAGAACCGAACATGGCCAAACGCGGGCGCGGGGAGCCGGGCGCCGGGCAACTACCTCCTACTTGGGTGCCGGCGGCTCCCACAGCTCCACGCGATTGCCTTCCGGATCCATGATCCAGCCGAAGCGGCCGTACTCGCTTTCGTCGACGCGCGCATCCACTTGCACGCCGGCAGCGCGCAATTGCGCGAGCAGTGCATGCAGGTCGTCGACGCGGAAATTCATCATGTAGGGCTTGTCACTGGGCGCGAAATATTGCGTGTCATGCTTGAACGGCGTCCACACAATGCATCCCGGACGCGCCGTGTCTTCATTGAACTTGGCGCCGCCAAACTTCTCGATCTGCAGACCGAGGTGTTTTGCGTACCAGGCATTCAGCGCCTGCGGATCCTGCGCCTTGAAGAAAAAACCACCGAAACCAATGACACGCGCCATGTCTTTCTCCGTTGGGTTGAGCATTCTCACACAGGTTCCAGCGGATTGGACTCGTACGCCTGGACCAGGGTCGCGGTGAGCGTATCGTCGAGCGCAAATTCGATATCGTCGATGCGCGCAATCGGTTGCACTGGCACGGACGAATTGGTGAAAAACGCGCTGCGAACTTCTGCCAGGTCGACGATCCGGATCAATTGCGTCCCGCTCGCAACGCCGTGACGCGCCATCCCCGCCTGCAACAGCTGCAGGCTGACCCCGCGCAATTGCGGCGCATCGGGCCAGATTGAACCGCGGCTGTCGAAGAACACGATATTCCACACCGAGCCTTCGCTGATGCGGCCGTCGTCGCCGACGAAAAGCGCGTCGTCGTGCCCGGCTTGTTGCGCCAATCGCCGATAGTGGAAAAGTGGAAATGTACCGACATGCTTGATTGCGGGTAGTTCGCGCTGGAAGCGAAAGGATTTCAGACGCAGCGGAGCGCTTGGCCCCAACGCCGCAGCACCGATCGTGACCAGAATGTCGAGCTTTGTCGGCGCATTCATGCGCGCCCGGTCGAGCGCACGCGAAAACACATTGACGCGCAGCGACAGTGGACCTGAATCGCCGCCGATTGCCTGACGCAGGTACGCGCGCACAAGCTCGCGATCGAGTTCGGAACCAAACAGTTCGCGTGTCGCTTGCACGAGTCGATCCAGATGCAGGCCCAGGCCACGTATGCCGCCTGCTTGCACCTGCATCGACGTAAAGTGACCGTAGTTCGTCTGCACGAGGTGGCGCAAATCCTCAACCTGCGCCGGCACGCCATTGAGTTCAATGCGATGGAAATTCTCGTTCGTCACGCCGGCAGTGGTGCACCAAAGAATTCCTGCACATCGGCCAGCTCCCGCGTCAGCGGCAACGGCGGCAGGCTTTTCAGGAACAGCTTTCCGTAGGCACGCGAGGTCAGACGCGGATCGCATAACATCAAGACGCCGCGATCTGCGACGTCACGGATCAGGCGGCCGGCGCCTTGCTTCAGCGCGATTGCCGCGGCCGGCACCTGCCATTCGAAGAACGGATTGCCGCCAGCATCGCGCAACGCGCTCAAGCGCGCTTCGAGCACCGGGTCGTCCGGCGCGGCAAATGGCAATTTGTCGATGATCACGCAGGATAGCGCCTCGCCCGCGACGTCGACGCCTTCCCAGAAACTGGCCGCACCCAACAGCACACCATTGCCGGATTCGCGAAACTCGGTGAGCAACTGATGGCGCGGCGCTGTGCCCTGGATAAACAACGGAAACGGCAGATCCACCAGCAATTCGGCGGCACGACGCAAGGCGCGGTGCGAAGTAAACAGGATAAAGGTGCGTCCACGTGCCGCATCGATCACCGGCCGCGCCGCCGCGATCACACGTTCGGTGTAGTCCGGCGCATTCGGATCAGGCAAGCCCTTTGGCAGATACGCGAGCGCCTGGCGGCTGAAATCAAACGGACTCGGCAGACTCAGCGCAACCGGATCGTCCAGTCCGAGCTGGCGCGCGAAATGATCGAACGCACCGGCGACCGACAGTGTCGCTGAGGTGAATATCCAGCTCGCATGCGACTGCTCGCGCAATGTGCGCAGCGGTGGCGCCAGATCCAGCGGCGTCGCGTGCAGCGAAAAACTTTGGGCAACCAATTCGTACCAATGCACCCACTCGTGGGCTCCGCCATCCAGCACATCGTGCAGGCGCTGGCACAGTGCCTCGGTACGCTCGTGCATCGCCGTCAGACCGCGCGAGCGCTCGGCCTGGGCAGCCAAAGCCTCGGCAAGTTTGCGCAAGGCTTCGGCCAGGGTCTGCAACTCCTCGCTGATCGCCGCATCGCCTTCGATCTGCGTAAACGCTCCCTTCGCTGGCAACTTGTCCAGCGCCAACCGTGCACGCTTGACCGCGGGCGCGATCGCCTCGATCGGTTCGCGCAGACTCGCCAACGCGCCGCTGACCGAGGCACATTCGGCAAGCGCATCATTGGCCAGTTCGGTGATTTGCCGCGACGTGACGCTGGTGGAAAAAAATACTCCGGCCAGTTCCGGAATCTGGTGCGCCTCGTCGAGAATGAAGGCGTGCGCGCCAGGCAGTATTTCGCCAAAGCCTTCCTGCTTGATTGCCAGATCCGCAAACAGCAGATGATGATTGACGACGACAAGATCGGCTTCCTGCGCCGCGCGCCGCGCCTTGACCACGAAACAGTCGCCGAACATCGGGCACTCCGCACCTAGGCAGTTCTCCGCTGTCGAGGTCACGCGCGGCCACAGCGGCGAATCTTCGCCGACATCGGCGAATTCGCCACGGTCCCCGCTACCGCTGCGCTGCGCCCAGGCGCGGATTGCCTGCAGGTCCGCAACTTGTTCGCGCGACGCCAGGCGCCCATCCTTGGCCGTCTGATCGAGCCGGTACAGGCAAAGATAATTCGCCCGGCCCTTGAGCAAACTGGTTTTCAGCCGCGCGCCCAGCACGCTGCGCACGCGCGGCAAATCACGATGGAACAACTGATCCTGCAGGGTCTTGGTGCCGGTAGACACGATCACACGCTTGCCCGACTGCAACGCCGGCACCAAGTACGCGAACGTCTTGCCGGTGCCGGTGCCAGCTTCCGCAATCAAACTATGCCCGTCGGCAATCGCTTCTTCGACGGCTTCGGCTATGACCTGCTGACAATCGCGTGGCGTGAAGTTTGGTACTTCACGCACGAAGGGGCCGTTTGGGCCGAGCAGCTCACGGGCGCTTGCGTTGCGCTTCATTGGATTGGCATCCATGAAACGTGTTCGCCTGTTAGCATTTGCCTTTTGATGCAGAGCTTCCGCTCATCCTTCGGCTGAGCGTGTAACTTTTCTTTGCTTGTGCAAAGAAAAGTCACCAAAAGAAGCACACCCCGGCAAAGCGCCTTCCGCGCATCCTGCGCTCCAGGTTCCCTGTGCTTCTCGGCTTTGCGGGCTCGCTCAGACAGTGCGTCCATGCACTGCTTCGCAATCGCGGCGATCCATCGCCGCGACCCTGCGGGCTTTTCCCACAAAGCCTGCGATGCGCGGCGCCTTGCAAGGGCCCCATTGGGCGGCATCCTTGCCGCAGAAGCCAACGCCCGTGCGGCCCGATGCTTTGCTCTAGCTTGGGCGCGCACGATGCAAGCTAACGGGGCCCCTGTGGTGCGGCGAGGGCGCGAAGGAAAGGCCGCAGGCTGGCGCGCACGATGCGCGCCAGTTCGTTGCATGTACACGGATGTACATTCAACGAACCCCGCAGCACCCTCGCCAAGTCGGAAGGCAGGATGCCTGGAGACCGCATCGCCGGGGTGGCCTTCTCTTTGGTTACTTTCTCTTGGCCACACAAGAGAAAGTGACACGCTCGCCTGCAAGGCGAGTGGAAGCCTTACTCTGTCAGACGTGCGCAAAGAAGCGTCAATAATGTGTCGCAAGATTTCCCTCACCCTAGCTCTCTCCCGCAGACGGGAGAGAGCACAATTGTTACAAGCGCACCGGCGGTGGTACGCGACACCCCGTCAGCTGCTGGCGCGCCTGCGTGGCGCCGGCGGTGTCGCCGAGCGTCGTGCGGGCTTGCGCGAGGGCTTCCAGGTTGCGCGCGCAAAGGCTGCCGACCTTCGGGCCGAGTTCCCAGGATTTCTGCGCCGAGGCCGCAGCCTGTTTCCAGTCGCCGGTCTCGACAAGGAGTTCCGCCTGATATTGCAGGATGTCGGGCGCACTCGGCGCAATCGTCAGCGCCTTGCGCACGTTGGCCAGCGCCTGCGCAGGTTGCCATGCCGCTTCCTGCTCGTGGGCTTGCCTGAGCAGGCCGTTCACGGCCGGGTCGCGCAGCGGCCGCACTTCGACGCTGGAATCGAACTGCGCGCCGGCAGCACGGATGCTCGCTACCGCCGCTTGCGGATCGCGATCCGGCCGACTCGCCGCCTTTGCCGGCGGCGACGGTTGCGAACAGGCGCCGATGGCGAGCATCGCCAGTGTCGTTGAAAAATATACAAAGATATTACGCTTCATTGTTCACCTTTATAATTCGATCTGCCGTCGACTGGATGACCCTCGCCGAACAGTGATTTGATCTCCTGCCACACGCAATGTTCCGTATCTGCAGGCAATTGACCTGCGATAAATGGCAGTTCGCGCGCATCCTTGCACTGCGCTTGCGTGCGCTGGCCGGACTGCATATCGATCCACGCCGATTCCAGCCCGTCCTGCGGCAGCACGAAAGGAGCACTCGGCAGCTTGCGGAACAGCCCGATCCAGGCCTGCAACGCGCCCGTCCTGCCCCACAGGCCAGTCTGCTGATTGTCATCTCGACCCACCCAGACCACGGCCAACTGCGAGCCGGTAAAACCCGCGAACCAGGAATCGCGTTGCGAATCGCTGGTGCCAGTTTTGCCGGCCGCATGCAGATAGCCCAGACCCTGCTCGCCGATCGCGTGCGCCGTACCGATCTGCACCACCGCCTGCATGGCATAGCTTACCAAGCGCGCGGGACCGACGTAGCCGCCGGCACCGGGCTTGACCGAGTAGCGCGTCAGCGGGCGGCCCTGCGCATCCTGCACGCCGCGCAACGCACGCAGCGGCAAGGCGTGGCCGTCGGCGGCGAAATACTGATACAGCTGCGCCACTTCGTACGGCGACAGATCGACCGCGCCCAAGAGCAGCGAGGGATTCGGATTGATCGTCGCATCCATGCCGAAGGACGCGAGCAGGCCGCGCACCTTGTCCACTCCGAGCGCGAGCCCCAGATGCACCGTGGCCAGATTGTACGAATGCGTGAGCGCGTCGATCAGGGCGACGCGGCCATGCGTTTCATGATCGTCGTTCTGCGGTGTCCAGTGCGTGCCGTTGGGTTGGGTCATATCGACCGAATTGTCGTCGAGCAGGCTCGCCAACGAATATTTCTGCGGCTGGGCAAGCGCGACCAGATAGACAAAAGGTTTGACCAGCGAACCGATCGGGCGGCGCGCATCCAGTGCGCGATTGAATCCGTAATCTTCCGGATCGCGGCCACCGATCAGCGCCTGCACCTGGCCGTCGTGCGCGCCGGTCACGACCATGGCGCCCTGCAGTTCCGGCTGGCGCTTGCCAAGCCCATCCAGGGTTTTCGTCAGCGCTGTCTCGGCCAGCACCTGCGTCGATGGCGCCAGCGTCGTAAAGACCGATAGTCCCGCGCGCTGCAATTGCTCGGCCGGATAGTCGCTCTGCAATTGCGCGCGCACCAGATCCAGGAACGCGGGCGTGGTATTGCGCGGCAGGCCGGGCGTTTCTGCCACCCCGAGTGGCGCGGCGCGCGCTGCGGTGAATGTGGCTTCGTCGAGCAGGCCGGTTTCGTAAAATTCGTCGAGCACCCGATTGCGCCGCTTCAACGCCAGATCCGCATGCCGGCGCGGATCGTACAGGCTCGGGCCCTGCACCAGGCCGACCAGCAGCGCGATGTCGGCCGGGCTCAGGTCCTTGGTCGCGCGGCCGAAATAGAACTCGGAGGCCGCGGCAAATCCGTGCACCGCCTGGCCACCCTGCTGACCGAGAAAAACTTCATTTGTATACGCCTGCAGGATGCGGTGCTTGTCGTAGCGCGCTTCGATCAACAACGCGATCAGGATCTCGTTCAATTTGCGCGTGATGCGCTGGCCACGATCAAGGAACAGATTCTTTACCAGCTGCTGGGTCAGCGTGCTGCCGCCCTGGACGACATGCCCTGCGCTCAAGTCCGCGAACAGTGCACGCAGGATCGCGCTAATCGCGATGCCGCGATGATGCTTGAAATCGCGATCCTCTACCGATTGCAGGCCGGCGACCAGGAGCGGCGGCAGTTGCTCGAGGGTAACAACGCGACGCTCTTCCTGTTCGGCTCCGTACAGCGTGGCGATGCGTGCCGGGTCGATGCGCACGTGCTCGATCGCCACGCCGGAATCGGCGTTGGCCAGCCCGGTGACAGAATTGGCCGCCAGGGTGATCGCGATGCGATGCGCCGGTTCGCGACCATCGCCATCGGTGAATGCGCGCGTGGCGATGATGAAACGTTCGCCTTTGCCGGTATAGGTGCCGGGCATGCGCGCCGAGGCATCAGACGAGTAACGCGACGCTTCCAGTTCCAGGGTCAAGGCTTCGGCTGTCATCGGCAGGCCGACTTTCAACTCCAGCGGCCGTGCATACACACGGCTCGGCAGATCCCACGACAGATCGTCGAAGCGCGCGCGCACCTGGCTGTCCAGATAAATGAGGTAAGGCGCGAGGAACCCCAGGAGCACGCCCACGCCCAACGATAGCGGCGCACGCAGCACACGCCACAGCAAACGGCAAAGGGACAGGAAACCGCTGAAAGTCGACAAGGCTCAAGCTGATGGATACGCGGACAATGTGCAGTCTACCCGAAGCGTTCGGTGACAGCGCAGCGCGGTTCCGGGATAATTCCCTGTTGCCGCACATACCCCGTCTGTCATTCCGGAGCCCCTTCCATGCAATTCCGCCTCACTCTTGCGCTTGCCCTTGCCTGCACGCTTCCCAACGCCGCCTGGGCAGACTTCCGCGCCGACTACGAGGTGACCGGCCAAGGCAGTGTTCCGGCGCTTTCGCGCATCGAAGTGGCTGGCGAGCATATGCGTACGGATGCTGGCAACATCAGTACCCTCTTTGACGTGGCCAGCGGGCGCCTGCTGCTGGTCGAACACGACAAGCATCAGTACATGGATATGGCGAAAGTCGCCGATACGGCCGGCGCGGCCATGGCCCAGGCGAACGCGGCGATGGCCAATCTGCCGCCGGAACAGCGCGCGATGATGCAGCAACGCATGGGCGCCATGGCGACCATGAATGCGAAGGTCGATGTGCAGGTCACTTCGACCGGTGCCAGCGACCGTGTCGCCGGCTATGCCTGCCAGGTGTATCGCACCGACATCAATGGCCGCCACAGCACCGACTCGTGCCTGGCCGACGTTGGCGACGCAGGCATTTCCGGCGCCGACCGCGCCACGCTGCGCAGCGCCTTTCAGCAACTGAAGGCTCTGTCCGAAAAAATGTCGGCCGGAATGTTCAAGTCGCCACTAAGCCAAATGCCTGCAGACAAGTTTCCGGTGAGGATCACGCTGTTCGATGACTCCGGCAAGACCCAGGTCGTGCAACTCAAGAGCCTTGCCAACTCAGGTGCCGCGGCTGCGGACTTCGCCGTCCCCGCCGGCTACAGTGAAAAGGAAGTCGCCATCCCCGCTCGCCACCATTGATTCATTCAACCCAGAATTAATCTACTTTAGAATATTGTGGAAATTTCCCATTCTGCTCCAGTGCGCGTCTGCATCTTCGGCGCTGCGCCGCTGGACGCGGAATGGCTGAGCGCGGTCGTCGCCGGGATACCCGCCGACATCCAGCTGCAGCCACTGCCGGCGACGAATGCAGCCGCCGCCCTGCGCGCGGCTGCGGCCAGGTTTCCGGGAGAGCATCTGATTGTGTTGCGCGCGGGCACGCTACTGCCCGCGTGGTGGTACGAGCGTGCGATCCGCGCGCTGGATCTGGCTGATGTACTCGTTGCTTCGCCGCTGGACAACGTCGACGCGGCGCGCTCGCCGCTTCCGCCCGGCGCCCATAGCCAAGCCGATCCACGCGCGATTGATGCGTTGTGCTACGCCTGGGGCGGGCATGCAGCGCTTGATTGGCCGACGTTCTCGCCGTTGCTCAGCGTGTGGAACGGCATCGCCTTGCAAGGTCTGGATCTGGAAAAGATCGATCTGGAAAAAATCCGGGACTGCAGGCTGCCGCCGCAATACGCATCACGCCGCGGCGTGCTGCTGGATCACCTGTATGTTGCTGATCCCGCGCGCGACTTGCGCGGACCTGCGCCGCCGAAGCCGGGCGCCGATCCCCTGCCCGCCTCGGCCCTTGGCGACTTGCGCGAGCGCGTCTCCGCCGCGCTGCCGCGTGCGGCGGAAAAAGTGGATTTTTATCCTGGCGTGGACGCCAAGCCTGTCGTCCTGCATATCCTGCACGGCTGGGGCGGCGGCGCCGAGCGCTTCGTGCGCGATCTGGCCGGAGTGGATCATGAACGCCATCATCTGGTACTGACGGCGCGGGGCAATTTCGACCGGCGCCGCTATGGCGAGGTGCTTGAGTTGTACGACGACACGTTGACGCAACCGCCGCTGCGCCAGTTGCATCTGTCCGACGCCATCGCCAGTACCGCTTTCAGCCACCGCAACTATGCGGCGTTTCTTGCCGAGGTCATTGCCGACTACGGCGTCAGCGCAATCGTGGTTTCGTCACTGATCGGGCACAGCCTGGATGCGCTGCGCACGGGTTTGCCCACGACCTATTTTATCCACGACTTCTATCCGTTGTGGCCGCTGCTGCATCGCAATCTGGATGAAGCCAGCATCACGTTCGACGCGGCACAACTGACTACCGACCTCGCCGGCGCGGATGCCGGCTTCGAGTTTGCCGAACGCGACCCGGCGTATTGGCTGGCGTTGGGTGAGGCCTTGTCCGATGCCGCACTGAGCGCACGCGCGCAACTGATCGCGCCGAGCCAGATCGCGATGACGATTTTCCTGCGCCTGCAACCACGCTTGGCCACCTTGCCGCAACATGTCATCGCGCACGGCATGCAGCCGTGGCCGCAGGCACGCGCGCTGCCGGCGCCGCCGTTGCGCGAGCGCTTGCGCCTGATCGTGCTCGGGCGTGTGCGCCGTGGCAAGGCCTCGCATCTGCTGCGCGCCGCGCTCGCCGGGCTGCGCGAGCACGCCGAAATATTCCTGCTCGGCGCCGGCCCGGAAAGTCGCGAATTCTTCGGCGAGCGCGACGTGCACATCCTGTTGAACTACCGGCGCGATGAACTGCCCGCCTTGCTCGCGCGGCTTGCGCCCGACGCGGCGCTGATCTTGCCAGACTTCGCCGAGACCTTCAGCTACACCCTGTCCGAGCTTATGGCTTTCGGCATTCCTGCCATCTCCACGCAACTAGGCGCGCTTGGCGAGCGCATTCATGATGGCGTCGACGGCTTTCTGATGGCGCCGCAAGCGGCTGCCATCGTCGCCACGGTCGCGCGTCTGCGTGCGGATCGCAGCGCGCTCGCCGGCGCGCGCGCTGCACTTGAGAAAATTCCACAACGCACACTTGTGGACATGGCCGCGGACTATCGGCAGTTGCTGCCGGTATCCAGGCAATCGATCGCGCGCTATCGGTTGCTGCTGCCGACATCCGACCGACTCATGGCGCAAACATTGGCGGACGATCTGGGAGCCAGTCGACGCCATGGCGAATCCCTGCAAGCCAGGGTACAGGTCCAGCAGACCGAACTTGGCAAGCGCGCCGAATGGGCGATGGGCTTGGAAACGCAGGTCAAGCGCAGCGCGGCGGCGTTGCATGCCCTGCGCGGGGAATTCGATGAGCGCAGCGCCTGGGCGCTCACGCTCAATGCCGAGCTGGACACGCTGCGTCCGCTGTACGAGCAAACGCGCAACGAGCGCGACCAGATCCTCGGCAGCCTGTCGTGGCGCATCACCAAACCGTTGCGCTATGCCATGCGCAACCTGCGCGCGCTGCGTGCACGGCTGGCATTCGCCAGCGGTCGGCTGCGCGCAGCAATTCACCGCACCCGCGGCAGCCTGGCCAGCCGCGGCTTGTCCGGCACGCTGCGGCGCGCGGCCGAAGAGTTCCGGCGCAATCCCGCCTTGCCGCAGCCCCTGGTCGTTGCACTACCAAGCGAAGTATTTTCAGCATTCTCGATAGTCACCAGTACGCAGCCGCGCGTCTCGATCGTGATCCCGGTTTACAACAAGTTTGCCTACACCGCGGCCTGTCTGCGCTCGCTTGCCGAGCACGCCGGACAGGTGCCGTTCGAAGTCATCGTTGTCGACGACGGTTCCAGCGATTCGACGCCACAAAGACTCGCCGAAATCGCTGGCATTCGCAGCGTGCGCAATGCGCGCAATCTGGGCTTTGTCGGCTCGTGCAATGCCGGAGCCGAAAGCGCGCAAGGCGAATTCATCGTGTTCTTGAACAATGACACGATCGTCACCGCCGGCTGGCTGGATGCGCTGTTGCGCTGTTTCGAGGAAGAGCCCGAGTGCGGCCTGGCCGGCGCAAAACTGGTTTATCCCGATGGCCGCCTGCAGGAGGCCGGCGGCATCGTGTTCAATGATGGTTCCGGATGGAACTATGGCCGCTTCGAGGATCCGGCCGATCCGCGCTACAACTTCCGCCGCGAAGCCGACTATTGCTCCGGTGCGGCGATCCTGCTGCGCCGCGACTTGTTCGAGCAGCTCGGCCGTTTCGATATGTGCTATGCACCGGCCTACTACGAGGATACGGACCTGGCTTTTGCCGTGCGTGCTGCCGGCAAGAAAGTATTCTACGAACCGCGCGCCACGGTCATCCACTTCGAGGGCGTCAGCGCCGGCACCGACACCGCGAGCGGCATGAAGCAGTACCAGATCGTCAACCGCGACAAATTTCTGCAAAAGTGGAAAACCGAACTGGCCCGCCAGCCTGCACCGATCAACAACGCCGGAAAAGCCAATGCGGCGGCGAACTGGCGCGCACACGGCCGTGTCCTGATTGTTGACGCATGTACGCCGATGCCCGATCACGATTCGGGTTCGCTGCGCATGATCAACCTGATGCGCGTGCTGCGCGAGTCCGGGCTTGCGCTGAGCTTTCTCCCCGACAACCGCGCCTACGACGGCAACTACACCCAGGCGTTGCAGGCGCTTGGCGTGGAAGCGCTGTATCACCCGTTCGTGGCCGATCCAATTGCCTGGCTGCGCGAACGCGGGCGCGATCTGGACGCGATCATCCTGTCGCGTCACTACGTTGCAGCAAACTACATCGGCTTGGTGCGGTTGTATGCGCCGCAGGCAAAACTCATCTTCGATACCGTGGACCTACATTACCTGCGCGAGCGACGCGCCGCGCAACTGGAAGGCAAACCGGAACTGCTGCAGCAGGCCGCGCGTACCCAGGTGCAGGAATTCAAGCTGATGCGCGAATGCGATGTCAGCCTGGTAGTCAGCAGCGTCGAGAAGGAACTGCTCGCGCACGACCTGCCTCAGGCCCGCATCGAGGTTCTTTCCAATGTGCACGACGTGTACGGACGACGCAGGGAATTCGATGCGCGCCGCGATCTGGTTTTCGTCGGCGGCTTCCAGCATCCGCCGAATACGGACGCCGTGCTGTGGTTTGTGCGCGACGTGTTTCCCCTGGTGCGCGCGAGCTTGCCGGACGTTGTTTTCCATGTGATCGGCAGCAAGGCACCGCCAGAGATTCTCGAACTGGCCCACGACGGCGTGATCGTGCATGGGTTTGTCGCCGATATCGCGCCATACATGGACGGTTGCAGGCTCTCCGTTGCGCCGTTGCGTTACGGCGCCGGGGTCAAGGGCAAGGTCAACATGGCGATGAGTTATGGCCTGCCCGTGGTGGCCACACCAGCCGCGGTCGAGGGCATGCACGTTGTCAGCGGCCAGGACATCATGGTTGCCCAGTTGCCTGCCGACTTCGCCGCCGCCATCCGACGCGTTTATAGCGACACGACGTTGTGGAAAAAACTGTCCGACAACGGTCTGACAAACGTGCGCCAGCATTTTTCCTTCGATTCGGCACGCGCGGCACTCAAGCGCATCATGCCGTTTTAGATCGGCCGCTTTAGGTCGTCAAGCGGGATTCGCCGAGCGGCGCTCCAGCTTGGCCGAAGCGTCGCTCATTCAGGACCACGCCGCCACCGGCTTGTGCATACGCGAGCGTGCTGGCGCGCGTGCCGTAGCTTTCGCCACGGATGAACACCGGCGCGAGCAGCCGTTCCAGGTCAATACCCACGCCGGTTTCGGGCAGCTTATCATCGCTCGGCACGCTGGAATCGCCCAGGATATCGAGCAATGCCGCATCCTGCATTTTTCCACTTTTCAACATTCTTTCGAAATCTGTGCGCAGGCGCTGCGTCTTCGGCCAGCGCGCGTCTGGTGCGCCGTTGCTGAGCACGTGAATGCCGGGGAGCAAGCGCCACGGCGCATGCCTGGCACTGCTGACAGCGTACACAGCGGTGCCGTCACCAACGACAAGATTGAATGGGCCGTACTCATCGTGACGCGCGGAAATCCCGTCGGCGTAGCATTGCGGAGTATCCGCGCCGCGCACGAAACCGGCGACAAGATCGCCACGCGAGCGCGGGCCGCGTGCGGGGATGCCGCTGCGCACGTTGGTGACCGCGGCAAAGCGACCGTTGCGATTGAGCGCCAACCACGATCCGCCGGCTTGCAGATCGCGGCCGCCGATGACGTCGGCCGCGTCGTCCCAGGCCGCAGCGGCAGCGGTAGGTCGCGCGTGGAATTCATCGCGATTGCCGAGCAGCAACCAGGGTCGCTGCGGCACACAGTCCAGGGCAAGCAGAATCAGGCACATGGCGTACGCAAGCCGAACCCGATCAGGCGCCGGCAGGATTGGCCGACGCCGGCATGGACTGCAGCTTCGCATCCACGGACGGAAGGCGTGAATTGTTCGGACTGAGTTCCTTTGCCGAGTTCAGCGCACGCGTTGCCTCAACCCGCTGACCCTGTGTGATGCGCGCATCGGCCTGATCCAGAAATGCGTTGGCCAGACGCTCGCGCATCGCCGGCGCGGAGGTATCGCCGGGATCGGCTTCGGTGATCGCATCGATGTACGAGCGCGCCTTGTTCGGCGTCCCCGCCTTGAGCGCCTGCTCGAACAATTCCTTGGCGCGTGCCGGAATGCGGTTGAGCCCGGCGAAGGCCTTGGCATTGTTGCCATCCAGGCGCAACGTCGCGCGGTACTTGTCGAACGCGCAATCGCCCGGCGGCAGGATCAGATTTCCTGCGGCCATGGCCTTGTCGGCCTCGTCCAGCAGCTGCTGGATACGTGCCTGGTCGCCCGGCGACACCTGCGCCTGCTGCTTGCTGATATCCAGCTGCTCGCGCGCTTCGCGTAGGCGCACCTTGGCAGTGCGCAATTCACCAGGATCGGCCCCGGCACTGTCGGCCTGCTGCAACAGTTTGTCGGCTTGGGCCAGATTGCTGTCATCCAGTGCGGCGTTCGCCTGCGCTATGAGAGCCTGGGCGACTTTGCGCAGGCCGTTCTTGGCGCGCACATTGTTTGCATCGCGCTTGAGCACACCCTGGAAACCGATCAACGCGCCATCGTCGCCGCCGATCTTGCCAGCACGCTGCTGTGCTTCCGCGCGCGCGAGCTGCTGTTCCTGGGCCTGGCTCGCATTCTCGTGCGATTGCGCGATCGCGGCGTGCAATTCGGGAATTGCCGGATGATTCGGCGACAGCTGGGTCAGATCGACGATGCGCTGATTGGCCAGATCCACATTGCCGGCGGCGATCGCATCGCGCGCCTGCTGAGCAACCGCTTCGCCGACCTTCTTCAGGCCGTTCAACGCCAGTGCGTTGGTTGCATCGGCATCGAGCACGCGCTGGTAGAACGTGCTCGCGCCTTTTTCGCCGGTGAACGTTCCTGCGATCAGCGCGGCATCGGCACGGCGCAACAACTCTTCCGACGCGGTGTTGCGATTCTCGGCCGAATGCATCGCGGCTTTGAGTTCCTCAACTTCGGGTCCGCCGCCGAGAATCTCGGCTGCAGCCGCCAGATTGCCGCGCGCGGTGGTGAAATCGTTGCGCGTCATTGCCACACGCGCCTGCTCGATCAAGCGCATGCCGACCTTGTTCAAGCCGGCACGCACCAGATCGTTGTCGGCATCAAGCGTATGCGCGGCCTGGAACAATTCGCGCGCGCTGTCACCCTGGGTGCCAACGAGTTTGCCATCGGCCAGAGCTCTCTGGCCGCGCGCGACGAGATCGTTGAGTTCGGTTTTCGGCAGTAGCGCGCGCAGACGATCCTGATAGCGCCAGGCGGCAAACGCACCAGCGACCACGAGCAGCACGAGGACGACGCCAAGCCAACGCCGCGATCGCCCGGGTGTCGATGCCGCACGCGCAGACCCACGCTGCATGCGCCGCCGCGGTGCGCTCGCAGCGGCTTCATCCATGCGCCCCAGGCTTGGTTCGGCGCGGTAACGCTGCGCGTTGCTCGGCGGCGGTGTTGCTGCCGGCGCCATCATGCGAGTGGGCGTGTCGGCGCCAAGAATCTCACGCCGGTAGGCTTCGTCGGTCGAAGCCAGATTCGGCAATTCGCCGCGCGCCAACCTGATTTCGATTTGCTCGATCGCGTCCGCCACGGCCTCGCCGTTCTGGAAACGATCATCCGGTTGCTTTGCCAGCAGGCGGTCGAGCAACGGCTGCAGCGGCGCCAGGAGTTCCGGCAGGATCGGCACCGGCTGGGTAATGTGCATGATGCCGACCGCGAGCGAATCGTCGGCTTGGAACGGCACGCGCCCGAGCACAAGCTCGTACAGCACAATTCCCAAACTATACAAATCCGCACGGCCGTCGATTGGCCGCCCGCGCGCCTGTTCCGGACTCATGTAGTGCGGTGTCCCGATCACGGTGCCGGTGCGGGTCATGTGGGTTGAATCGTTCGCGCGGGCGATACCAAAATCGGTCAGCGCCGCGGTCCCATCCTCGCGCAGCAGGATGTTGTCCGGCTTGACGTCGCGATGCACGAATCCTTTTGCATGCGCGTAGTTCAGTGCGGTCGCGATCTCGCGCACGACGCGCAGCGCAAACGTCACTGGGCGCGCCTTGCCATCGTCGGACAGCACCGTGCCGCCACCCAGATATTCCATCGCGATGTAGTGGTAGTCGCCAACGCGGCCGACATCGTGAACGCCGACGACGTTGCGATGATGCAGCTTGGCCGCGATGCGCGCCTCGCGCAGGAAGCGTTCGCCGAAATCCGGATCGGCTAGCAAGGTCGGAGACATGACTTTGAGGGCAACATCGCGCTGCACCGATTCCTGCGTCGCCAGGTAAACGGTCGCCATGCCGCCGCGGCCGAGCTGGCGCAAGATGCGGTATCCGGGGATTTCGATCACGTTGCGTATCTGTCCGGCAAAAAGGCGCCGAGCGGAAAGCCCATCCCCCCGTCGCGCCCTGAGGCCAAGCATACCATGGAGGCTATCCTGCACCTCCTGGGTCCCTCGAAAAAAATCGCATGAAAACCGATGCTTGGCGCTTATTCACGCATGCCGATCGTCCCGTGGATTTCGCTCATCGATTACTCAAGTCCATCGTAGAAAACCTCATCGTCGCCGACCTGTCGCTCGTAGGCGCCGATGTCGGGCACTCCGGTGGGGACCGAGCGCGCGAAGCTCACGCCACGTTGGTCGTAGATAGAACCCAAGACGTTGTCGCCAGCATTGATCGCCGGACTCATGGCAAGCAACGCGTGGGTGCGGGTTTCGCCACCGTGATTGGCAAGCGGCGCCAATCTCGGATTGCCACTGACGGTAAAGGGCAACCCCAGGTTTGAGGACATGATGAGGTTGTCCGCGCCACCCAAGGTGTGGCCCGGGCTGATGTACATGTCGGCAAAAGTCCCTGTGCTGATCGAGTTCTTCGCGATGATGGAACTGTATGTTTTTACGTTTGCATGCGAGTCGATGGCCGCGTCGCTGTTGGCTGAATTGAACGCCACGGTGCTGTTGTACAGACCCAATGGCGAACTGGCATAGAGCGCGCCGATGAGCACAGTCGCCGAGTTGCCGGAAATGGTGCTGTTGCGGATGGTAATTTTATCGCTCGAACTTCCCACCTGATACAGCCCGCCTGCCAAATCGGCCTGGTTGGAGTCGATGATCGAGGAAACCAGATACACCGTTCCGCCGATAGCGGCGGCTCCGCCTTCGCCAATGCTGGAGCCACCGGCGCCCACGGCGCTATTGCCGCTGAAGGTACTGTAGTCGCCGCTCAGAGAGGCCGCGAGCACGCCCCCTCCCTGCGCCTTGTTGCTGGCCAGGGCAAGTGCAGTGTTGCCCGTGACCCGGCTGTGGCTCATTGTCACTTGACGCGCCGCAAAAACGGCACCGCCACCGGCAACGGACGAGAACGCACCCGTTGTGGTCACCTCCACTCCGCACCCACTAATGACGGAGGTGTAAAGATTGACCCCGCCGGAGGAATTGACGCATCCGCCCAGGGCCGACCCTGAACTGCTGAAATACTTGCCGCCCGTAAGCGTGAGGTGGTCGATGGTCAAATAGCCTGTGCCGGTGTGATGCAACAGGCGGTTGGATGCAGTAGTCGTGATCGTCAACGTGCGATCGGTCGGGCCGTGCAGAGTCAAGCCATTGCGCACCGTCGCGATCTCGCCCGACATCAAGGTGATCGTGCTGCAGGATGCTCCACTGAGGTCGATATAGTCGTTATCAGCGGCGATACCGATCACCTGCCGCAGCGTGCCGACCGAACCATCGTCGGCGCAACTCAAGACGTTGCGAATGGTATTAGGCACGGGTGGCGGCACTTTGACGCCGAAACGATGTTTGAACCCCAAGCTCTGATTGGACCAGCCCGGTTGCGGCAAGCTGCCGGCTTGCGCCGGTGGCGCCATTCCAGCTACGGCCAGAGCGGCAGACAAGCAGGTAACAAGACTCTTCAGGCGCGATTTGCGCTGTTCAGTGAGCATTGGAAACCTCCGAGGCCAAACCTGATCAAACGGCGCGGACGGGGATTTCCGAACATCGCGGTGAACAAGGTGGCGATCTGCCACCCTACGCCGATTCCCAGGTCTTGCTTTGCGCGACTACGCGTTCAGGATGTGTCCTGGTTCACGCGAGCCGGCGGGCCTCGATCACATTCGGCACGCCGGCGAGCCTGCCGAGCAGCATCGACAATTGCTCGAAGTCGGTGACGCGCACGGCAAAGTTCATCGTCGCCAGTCCGGTTGCCGAATCCAGGCGCGTGTTGACTGCGAGCAAGTGCACGTTCGCCGCGGCGATCACATTGGTCACGTCTTTGTGCAGCCATTTGCGATCGTAACCGCGCACCAATAGATCCACTTCATATGCCTGGGCACGCGCGCCGCCCCACTCCACTTCGATCGCGCGACCGCCATCGCGCGTGCGCAGGCGCGCGAAACTGGCGCAGTCCGCACGATGAATCGATACACCGCGGCCGCGCGTGATGTAGCCGGCGATCGCATCCCCGGGTAGCGGCTGGCAGCAACGTGCAAGTGTGGTCAGCAGGTTGCCGACGCCTTCGATGACGACCGCATCCTTGTCGCGCTTGGGTGCACGCAGCACCGGTGCCACCGGCGGCGGTGGCGGCGAATGTACTTCGTGCAGCGCACGCGCGATCTGGCCGGTGGTGACGTCGCCCAGGGCGAGTGCGACGAGAAATTCTTCCTGCGTCTGCAGGTGGAACTTGTGCGGCAATGTATCCAAATCCACATTGCCCAGTGCCAGGCGCTTGAGCTCGCGGTCGAGGATCGCACGTCCCGCGGCAAGGTTGGCGTCATGGTCCACGCGCTTGAACCACGTCCGCACTTTTTCGCGCGCGCGATGCGTGGTCAGATAGCCGTGTTGCGTGGAAAGCCAATCGCGGCGCGGCTCCAGCGTCTTGCCGGTGAGGATCTCCACGCGGTCGCCGCTGGCTGGCGCGAAGTGCAGCGGCACGATGCGGCCGTTGACCTTGGCGCCGCGACAGCGATGGCCGACGTCGGTATGCACGTGATAGGCGAAATCCAGCACCGTCGCGCCACGCGGCAAGTCCATTACCTTGCCTTGCGGGGTCAAAAGATAAACGCGGTCTTCGAGGATGTCGGTGCGAAATCCCGCGAGCAATGCCGAGTCGTCGTCGTGCTCGTCCTTGGTCTCGAGCAACTGCCGCATCCAGGCAATCTTGCGTTCGAAGCTCTCGTCGCCGCCACCGCCTTCCTTGTAGCGCCAGTGCGCGGCGACGCCGCCTTCGGCGTGCGCATGCATTTCGTGTGAGCGGATCTGCACTTCAAGCGTCTTGCCGTCCGGACCGACCACGGCCGTGTGCAGCGACTGATAGTGGTTGCCCTTGGGTCGGGCGATGTAGTCGTCGAACTCGCTCGGCACTGGCGGCCACAACGTATGCACGACACCAAGCGCCGCGTAGCAGGCGGCGACATCCTTGACCAGCAAACGCAGCGCACGGATATCGTACAGGGTGGAAATATCGCCACCCTTGCGCTGCATCTTTTTCCAGATCGAATAGATGTGCTTGGGGCGGCCGGCAATCTCAGCTTCGACACCGGCTACGGCAAGCGCACGCCGCAACGTGCCCATGGCCAGCGCGATAAAGCGTTCGCGATCCTGGCGGCGTTCGTCGATCAAGGCCGCGATGCGTCGATAGATATCCGGATGCAGGTAGCGGAACGCGATGTCCTCTAATTCCCACTTGAGCTGCCAGATGCCCAAACGATTGGCCAGCGGCGCGTGAATGTCGCCGGCAAGCTGGGCCAGTTCGCGCTGGCGCTCTGCGGGTTCGTGAGCGGCTGCGCGCATGCGAGCAAGCTGGCGCGCGAGCAGGATGAAGACGACGCGCAGATCGCGGATGATCGCCAACAGCAGCCTGCGCAAGCCTTCCGCGCCGCCGACGGCGCTGCGCGCGGCGTACAACGACCAGACTTTTTCCGCCGCGCGCTGCCCTTCGAGCAAATCGCGCACCTGGGGCGAATTCGCCGGAGCGCTCGCCGGAATCGGGATGCCGCATTGTTGCAACGTGTGCAGGATGCAGGCGTCGAAGGTCTCCGGGTCTGCCTTCAATCCTTGCAGCAGGTCCAGCGTCTCGACCAATTCCGCTTCGACCCGTTTCAGCGCAGCGCTGGCGCGCACCGGTCCGTGCAGGGTTTCAACCAGCCATGCCGGCACGCTGGCGACGTCGAAATGACGCTGCGTCCAGGTTTCCAGGGTGTTGCCGGCGACAGAGTTGCCGGCTTTGGCGTTCGATTTCATCCGGGCTTACTTTGGCATGCGGCCCGTTGCGGAACAATGCGACCGATTGACGTGCGGGTAATTCTCACGTGGTCTTTGCACTGCGCCCGGTGGGAGTCGCTAACCGGGCGGCAGGTCCAATACAAGCTTTCGCCGAACGTGCATCGGGCAAGCTAACATGCTCAAGGCCGCGTTTGCGGCCTTGAGCGACGACGAATCGGACAGTGAGCTGAGGCGAGGCGAGGATTCGACGGTCTATCCGGCAGGCTTACAGGTCACCGCCCTCGCATGGTGATCGTGAAGGACTGGGTACTCGACAATGACGGACTGAATCCGTCAGCGCTGAACGTTGCCGTGCATGTCGCCGTACCAACAACATAAGGGGGCGACGCACCGCTGGGGCTGAATGCAAACGCCAGTGCTTTGCCACCCTGTGCGCTTGGCGACGTGGTCAGGTTGCCGATGGCTATCGGGCTCGCAAGGATGCCGCTCGGGTCCACGCATGAGACGTTGCTGACCGTCAGTTGATCCCGGACGACGTTGCCTGGCAGGGTCGTGCCCGCGGTTGGGTCCACGAAATACGCCAGCGGATCGATATTGACCGTGCCGGCCCCCGAAATTGTATTTGCGAAAGTCAGCACGGAGGGGACGGCATTTCCGTCCTGATCCTTGATGGCACAGGCGACAGACGTCGCGTCGTTGTTGCAGAAAATGCTGCCTATGTTGAACGCCGGGCGATTGTTCGCCGTAGCGACGGCGACCTTGTCATCCAAGCGCTGCGGATACGTGGCGAAAGGCGGAAACAAGGCCGCGACGGCCGGATACAGGCTGTTGCTGATCGAGCCCCAGGCGTTGCCCGCTGCTGCGGAGCCGCGGTTCTCCACGTAGACATAGACCGAATTGGTGGCTACCTGAATATCGCCAGAGACGATCATGTGCGTGGTGTTAACATTGCTGCAGCTGGCGCTTCCGCTCAACGCGCCCGGTTGCGGCACGCCCGCTCCCAGTAGGCACCATTGCACCGGCACGCCGCCATTGTTGGCCAGGTCAAAGAAGGTGTAGTCATAGCCCAGGTCCAGATGCCACCCGATCGCTGCCGCAGCGTTGTGGATCTGTACCACATAGCCCATCGCATTGGTCGGCGTGACCCCGTTCATCGGCGGATTGGATTGCGCGGTTGCTGACGACTGGCTTTTGGGAGAGGTTGCCGGCGAATACACCGTTTGCACCGATATCCAAGGCTCACCGGCCGGATGCGTCTCAAAAGTATTTCTGAAGATGCCAAAGGGACCCGGGGCAAACACCGTCGGACCGCCGCTGACGGGGTTGATCTGATAGCACACCACCTGAGGCGGCGGCGTCACACCGGAATTGCTGTAGCTGGCGGCCACACCGGAAGGCGTACTGCCGTCGTAGGTAATTCCGTTCAGGTCCACGATAGTGGGGCCGCTGCCATTGAATTCGAGCAAGCCCCCGGGAGCCCCATTGGTAAACGTCGGCGAAAGACGCAAGGCCGAGGTGGCTCCGAGCGTTCCATTGGACGCGATTTCGTCGCAGACAACCGGCGCATTGACGTCCATCGTCGCGATGAAGGAGTTGGAGGGACCCGGCGCATAGGTAAACGAACTGGCGAGAATATTCAGCTCGATATCGGTAGCATGGTTGGTGCCCGCGCAGTCGGTAGGCGTGCATGGACTAAGCAAGTCCAGCGTGAATGCCAAGGGTGGATTGGTCGTCGCCAACCCAGGCGCGGAGAACCCGCAAGCCGCGATGGACGCGCACAAGACGTACGAAAGATGCCGCATTTTATACTCCAGAGCCTACCCCCGACGGCACTTGCCCCTCGCAAGCAGCCGCCGATGTTATGAAAGGAATCGATAGGTTATGATAAGCCATTGATTCCAAGAAGTTGTTAACGACCGGTTAGCCCCGCTTTCGGCGCCGGTTCAGCTTCTGGCGCCTGCACCTGTTCCGCTTCCGTTGCACGCCTCCCAAATCACCTCTAGTCAGGGCAATAGTATATATGTGCAAGTGTATAGTTGTCACCCTTTTACTGGCCATTTTTGGCCTGGCCGCTAACTCCGCGAGCGCTGCCGGCTTTTCTTCGCTTGAAGAGCGGATGTCGCAAAGCGAATTTCATGCCGCGGGCCTGGACAAACTCAGCCCCGCTGACCTGAACGCCTTGAACGAGTGGTTGCGCACGCACAATGCCACGACGACCACCTTGGTAACGCCATCGGGTCAGCCGGTTTTCTATGCCAGTGATGCGGATCGGGAAGCCGTGCAGGATCGCATTGACGGCAGTTTCAGCGGCTGGCGCGGGCATTCGGTGTTCAAACTCGAGAACGGCCAGGAATGGACCCAGGCAGAATCCGGCAGCAGCGATTGCGGAAAAGCCGAGCATCCGAAGGTCAGGATCAAGCCGATGCTGCTTGGCAGCTGGCTGATGTATGTCGAATCGTGCAGCGAGAGCTTGCGCGTTACGCGCACCAAGTGAGTTCAGGATGAACTCATCCCGTGCAGGCCATGGACGGCCGGTGACACGGGATCCAGTTTGAGATGGATGAACTCATCCCGTGCAGGCCATGGATGGCCGATGACACGGGATCCAGTTTGAGATAGATGAACTCATCCCGTGCAGGCCATGGACGGCCGGTGACACGGGATCCAGTTCGATAATCCTCAAGACGCGAGTTTCTGCACCAGCGCGGAAAGTCGCTTCGCCGACACCGGTTCAGCGGTCTTGAGCTCCTGCGCAAACAGCGATACGCGCAGTTCCTCGATCAGCCAGCGCAGTTCGGCGAGTGCGGCGTCCTCGCCGCCGCGCTCGGCCTTGAGCTTGAGATAGTCGCGCCAATAGCCACGCACGGTCAGCATCCGGGCCTGGTCGCGTGTCGCATCCTGGCGCAGGCGTTCGGCGCGCAGGCGCATCGCCTTCAGATAGCGGGCATAGTGCGCCAGGCGCGACCGTTCCACTTCGCGTACAAATCCCGGATGCACCAGCGCGTCAAGCTGCTCGCGCAGATCGTCGTAATTGGCGCGCGCATAGCCCATCAGTGCCGGCTGCAGCCACGGCGTCAGCTCGGCATACGCGGCAAGCGCATCTTCGACCAGGCCAAGCCATTCCATGCACGCCGGGAACAGTGCGCGCGCCAATTCGCTTTGCACGTGGCGGAAATCCGCTGCGCGGCGCAAGTTCAGATCGTGCGCCGCGAACAGCTGCTGCAGCGCTGCCTCGACGATGTCTTCGCGCAGGGAGTCCACGCTGGCGACAGCGGTATACTTCAACGCCAGGCCGCGCTGGATCGGAAGCTGCCGGCGCGCCTGTTTGATCGGCTCGCGCAGCGCGCGTCGCAGCAACCGTTTGACACCGCTGCAATGCGCCGATTTCGCTTCGTCGGCACGCTCGAACACGCGCAAGGCGACGGCCTCGCCAAGATCGACCAGGGCCGGGTAAGCGCTGAGTCCACCTTCGCCAACGACAGTCTCGGGAATGTCGATGTCGAATTCGTTGACGTCTTCACGCGTCAGCTCGGTATCGGCGCGGCGCGAAAATGCCGCCCGCGCGCTGTCGCCCCACTGCGTGCGAATGCTTTCTATATCGCGGCCTTCAACCAGCGTTGTGCCGCGCTCGTCGTAAACCCGAAAGCGCATGAGCAGATGCAGCGGCAGGGAAATATCGGCGAACTCGCGTGCCCCGATCGCGACCCCGGTGATGCGTTGCAGATACCCCGCCAGCGCCTCGGCCAGCGCTTGCTCGGGCGGTGCTTCGGCCTGGACGAAAGCACGGGCGAAATCCGGCGCCGGCACGAAATTTCGCCGCAAAGCCTTGGGCAGGCCGCGGATCAGCTCGGCGACCTTGTCCGCCAACAGGCCCGGCACCAGCCATTCGCAGCGGGGTGCGGACACCGCGTTCACAAACGCCAGCGGGACGTGCAAGGTCGCTCCATCCGCGGCATCGCCTGGAACAAACCGATATTCGAGTTTCAGCGCGTGCCCGGCAAATTCCAGCGTCGGCGGAAAATCGCTGGCGCGAATGCCAGGGTCGTTGCTCAGCACGAAATCCAGCGACCAGCGCAACGCCGCCTGTTCCGCCGGCGCCGCTTTTCGATACCAGGCATCGAACGCCGCCGTGGTGTTTGTTTCCACTGGAAGCTTGCCGACAAAAAATTCCGCCAATTCCGCTTCGTCCTTGACCAGGCCGCTGCGCCGGCGTTTGGCTTCCAACTCGAGCGCCTGCGCCAGCACGCGCCGGTTTGCGGCGATGCAGTCGGCGCGACAGTCGATCTCGCCGCGCACCAACGCCTCGCGCACGAATACGCCATGCGCCAGCGCAGGATCCTGTGCGCCGAATTGCACACTGCGTTTTTCCACCAGGGTCAACCCGAACAGTGTCACTTGTTCGAATGCCTGCACGGCGCCACGCCGGCGCGACCAGTGCGCATCGCGCCAGCTGCGCTTGATCAAGTGCGCAGCCTGCCCCTCGATCCATTCCGGTTCGATTCGCGCGCACAGCATTCCGTATACTTTTTGCAGATCGATGATCTGTCCGGATAAAACCCATGGCGGCGCGCGCTTGGCCAGCACCGATCCGGGAAATATCTGAAACTTGCGCTCGCGCGTGCTGCGGTATTGGCTGCGCTCGTCTTTGTGACCGATCTGGGTGGGCCAGCCGGACAAGAGGCAGCGGTGGATCGACGCGTAGTCGGCCGCTTCGGCGCTCAGTTTCCAGCCCAGTTCATCGGCAATCAGCAACAGCTGCCGATGCACTTCACGCCATTCGCGCATGCGCAGGTACGACAGAAAGTGTTCGCGGCACCAGTCGCGCAATTTCGACTGGGTCAGGTCCTCGTGCGCCAATGTATATTTGTTCCACAGGTTCAATACGCTGACGAAGTCGGATTGTTCGTCGGCGAATGCCGCATGCGCCGTATCGGCCGCCTGGCGCGCGTCGGCCGGGCGCTCGCGCGGATCCACAACGCTGAGGAAAGCTGCAAGCGCCAACAGTTCGCGCAATGCTGCCAGCCGTTGCGCCTCCACCAGCATGCGCGCCAACGCAGTATCGACTGGCAATCGCGCCATCTGCCTGCCGGTCGCCGTCAGCCGGCGCTGCTCGTCGATCGCACCCAGTTCGGCCAGACGTCGGTAGCCGTCGCCGATGGCGCGCTCGCCGGGCGCCTCCACGAACGGGAATTTCTCCACGTCGCCGAGCTTCAGATCGAGCATGCGCAGGATCACGCCGGCAAGCGAGGAGCGCAGGATTTCCGGATCGCCATACGCGGCGCGCCCGGCAAAGTCTTCCTCGGAATACAAACGCACGCAAATGCCCGGCCCGACACGTCCACAACGGCCCTTGCGCTGGTCGGCAGCGGCTTGAGCGATCGGCTCGATGTGCAGGCGTTCGAGCTGGTTGCGCGGCGAATAACGCTTCACCCGCGCCGTGCCGGTATCGACGACGTAACGGATTCGCGGCACCGTGAGCGAGGTTTCGGCGACGTTCGTCGCCAGCACGATGCGGCGTGCCGCGCCGGGCTTGAACACGCGGTCCTGCTCGGCGGCGGACAGGCGTGCATACAGTGGCAGCACTTCAGTCGCGCGGTACTTGCGCCGTTCCAGCATCAGATGCGCATCGCGGATTTCGCGCTCGCCGGGCAGGAAGACCAACATGTCGCCGCGTGGATCTTCTGCCGTGATCTCGTCAATGGCCGCGACAATCTGCTCGCTCGGGGTGGAATCCTCACGTTCGCCGGGCGGGCGCCAGCGCACCTCCACCGGAAAACTGCGGCCTTCGACTTCAACGATCGGCGCGTCGTTGAAATGCTGCGAAAACAATTTCGTGTCGATCGTCTCCGAGGTGACGATCAATTTCAGGTCACTGCGGCGCGCGAGCAGGCGCTTCAGATACCCCAGCAGGAAATCGATGTTGAGGCTGCGCTCGTGCGCCTCGTCGAGAATGATGGTGTCGTACGCATTGAGCCAGGGATCGGACTGGGTCTCGGCGAGCAGGATGCCATCGGTCATGAACTTGACCAGCGACTGCGGCGAAACCTGTTCAGCGAAGCGCACCTGGTAACCAACCAGCGCGCCGACTTCCGTGCCCAGTTCGCTGGCCACGCGCCGCGCGACGCTGCGTGCCGCGACCCGTCGCGGCTGGGTGCAGCCGATCAGCCCGGCGATGCCGCGGCCTGCAGCCAAGCACAATTTTGGTAATTGTGTACTTTTACCCGAACCGGTCTCGCCGGCAAGCACGATGACCTGATGCTTGCCGATCAAGCGCACGATCTCGTCGGCCCGCGCGGCAATCGGCAAGCCTTCATCGACGCGGATTTCCGGCACCTGCGCTGCGCGCATCGCGTAACGGGCTCGAGCAGCTTCTGCGCGTGTGCGCCATGCCGCCAGCGCCGCGGCATCGTTGGCATCCACGCGCGGCAACGCCTGGCGCAACGTGCGCCGGTCGCGCAGCATCGTCTCGTCCAGCAGCGGCAGCAGCGCGGCAAGCTCGGGGGCGAGCGCGCGATTTGGCGGCAGGGACGTGGGCTGGGTTGGAGCGTGGCGCTTGCGCATCGGTCAGCGTCGCGGATGGATCGGCATTCTAGCTGCGGGCGTCGTTGGAATTCACCATTTTTGCAAGGTATTTGCGATTGCAGAATACCCTGCGCAAAGGCGGCAATTCATGCAGATCGCAGCATCGCGGCCGCAATATGCGGCGCAACCGCATGTTTCATAACATCGATTTAATGGCACAAATCTTGGAACAGTTTGCAAGTGCGCAGTTCTGCGCCACAACCCCACTACACGAGGAAGAAACCATGAGCACGGATACCGCGACCCTGAACGACATGATCGAAGTGCTGAATGACGGCAAGAAGTTCTATGAGGAAGCCGTCGGCGAAGTGAAACGCACTGATCTGAAGGCGCTGTTCTCACGCATGGCCCGTACCAAGGGCGCAATCGCGAGCGATTTGCGCACGGCCGTTGTCGCCAATGGCGGCAAACCCTCTGAAGGCGGAACGTTTGCCGGCGCGCTGCGCAAAGCCTATGCGGAAGTCGCCACGAAGCTAAGTTCGGACAAGGACTACACTTATATCGCGCAATTGGAGGAGTTCGAGGACAGAATCCTCAAGTCGTTCGAGGATGCGCAGGCCAAGTCTGACGACGCGGGTGTACGCACGATCGCGGAGCGCTACATGCCCGAAGTGCTACGCGATCACAACGAGATGCGTGGCTTGAAGCAGGCCAAGGCGGCGTAATTGATCTGCGTTACAAAAGCGCCGTTGCTAACTTGCGGCGGCGCTATTTTTTTTTGTCGAACTCTTTCGATGCATCGGCCGTTTCACCCGGCGCCGGCAATTCAGAACTGTTCCAGCCGCCGCCCAGCGCCTTGACCAAGGCGACGCTATCGGTCAGGCGATTGCCGAGAATAGTGATGGCATTGCGCTCATTGGAATAAGCCGTGGCTTGCGCCGTGATCACACTCAGATAGCTCACGGTACCTGCGCGATACTGATTGTTCGCAATCTTCAATGATTCCTCAGCGGCCCGCACGGCATCGGCTTGCGCTGCCGCCTCGCTCTCCAGGATGCGAAGCGCCGCCAGGTTGTCCTCCACGTTCTGGAATGCGGCCAGTGCGACTTCGCGATAGTTGGCGACTGCTGCATCGTAAGCGGCGCGCGCCTGCGCCTTCTGCGCGCGGCGCGCGCCGCCGTCGAACAGGGTTTCGGCAAGCTGCGGCCCGAGCGACCAAAAACGACTTGGCGCCGTCAGCCATTTGGACAAGGTAGAACTCTGGTAGCCGGCGGTAGCCGACAGGGTGAGATTGGGAAAGTACGCGGCCTCGGCAACGCCGATCTGCGCATTCGCCGCGGCGGCCTGGCGTTCGGCGATCGCGACATCCGGCCGGCGTTCGAGCAGTTGCGATGCAAGGCCAACCGGAATCGCCGGCGGTTGCATGCTCAGCGGCTGCGGGGCTAGCGAAAACTGCGCCGGCGTCTTGCCCACCAGCAACGCGATTGCGTGTTCCAGTTGCGCACGCAGGATACCCAGGTCGATCGCCTGCACCTGGGCGGTCTTGAGCTGGGTTTCGGCCTGCACCACGTCGGCGCGTGCGACGACACCGACGTTGTACTGGTTTCGCGTCAGCTGCAGCGACTTGCGATACGCCTCGACCGTGCCGTCCAACAAACGCTTCTGCTCGTCGACAATGCGCAACTGGAAATAGTCCTGCGCCAGTTGCGCATGCAGGCTCAGGCGTGTGGATTCCAGTGTCGCGGCGCTGGCCTGTGCAGTCGCCGATTGCTGTTCGACGGTGCGGCGCACGCGTCCCCACAGATCCGGTTCCCAGGACGCGGTGAAAGGCAATGAATACGACGTGCTGTGCGAATTGCCCGAATTCCCGCCGGAGCCAGCGGAGCCGCCGATGACCGTGCCGCCGGAAACAATGCCGCTGTCCGAGTTGCTGTAGCGGCCGGAGCGTGTGGCCGATGCGCTTACGCCCAGTGTCGGAAAATAATTCGCGCGCGCCGCACTCACCAGCGCGCTGGCCTGGCGATACTGCGCCTCAGCCTGGGCCAGGCTCTGATTGGATACATCGACCTGCTGCTCGAGTTCATTGAGCGTCGCGTCGCCGAAGATTTTCCACCAGGCGCCACGCTGGAAGTCGTCGGCAGGCACGGCGGGTTTCCAGTCCGCATTTTCCTTGTACTCGTCTGCCACCGCGACGACCGGTTTGTGGTAATCCGGCCCGACCGCGCACGCGCACACCACCAGGCAAGCGGATGCGACGACTGCCAGCCGCAGTGAATTGCCCAATTGTATACTTTTATGTTTCTTGGTCATGATTGATCGCATTCACGTCGCGGCATGCGCTGCCGGTCTCGGCGGCTCGGGATGGAAACTTTCCCAGCGGCGCTTGCACCACAGGCGGAAGCGGTCCAGGTACAGATACACCACCGGCGTTGTATACAAAGTCAAAAGCTGGCTGACCAGCAACCCGCCAACGATGGAAATACCGAGCGGCCGGCGCATCTCGCTGCCTTCGCCGAATCCCAGGGCCAGGGGCAAGGCGCCGAGCATCGCCGCAAGCGTCGTCATCATGATCGGACGGAAGCGCAGGCTGCAGGCACGCGAGATTGCGGCGTGCGCATCCAGGCCTTGATTGCGTTCGCCATCGAGCGCCACGTCGATCATCATGATCGCGTTCTTCTTGACGATGCCGATCAAGAGGATCACGCCGATCAGGGCAATGATGCTGAATTCTTTACGGCAGAGCAGCAAGGCGAGAATCGCGCCGACGCCGGCCGAGGGCAAGGTCGACAGGATCGTCAACGGATGTACGTAACTTTCGTAGAGCACGCCGAGCACGATATAGACGGCGAGCAACGCGGCAAGGATCAACCACGGTTCGTCGTCGAGCGATTTCTGAAACACGCTGGCGGTGCCCTGGAAACCTCCGTGGATCGATGCGGGCACACCGATGCGCGCGATCGCGTTGGTGATCGCCGTGGAGGCCTCGCCCAGACTGATGTCCGGCGCCAGATTGAAAGATACAGTGCTGGCGACGAACTGGCCCTGATGGCTGACCGACAACGGCGCCGTGCCCGGCCCGAAACTGGCGAACGCCGACAGCGGCACCATCTTGCCGGATTTGTTCTGCACGTAGATGTCATTGAGCGTCTCGGGGTTTTGCAGGAACTGCTGCGCGACTTCCATGACCACGTGATACTGGTTCAGCGCGTTGTAGATCGTCGACACCTGGCGCTGGCCGAACGCGTCGTTGAGCGTATTGTCGATCTGCTGCGTGGTCAGCCCCAGGCGCGCGATGGCATCGCGATCGAATTTCAACGCGGTCTCCAGGCCCTTGTCCTGCTGATCGCTGTTGACGTCAGCGAGCTCCGGAATCTGCTTGAATGCGTCAGTGATCCTGGGCTCCCACGCGCGCAGGTCGCTGAGACTGTCGCTGTGCAAAGTATACTGATATGTCGCGTTGCTCTGGCGTCCGCCGACGCGGATATCCTGCGCCGCCTGCAGGAACAGACTTGCGCCGGGCTCGTTGCCGAGCGTGCCGCGCAGACGCGCGATCACGCCGTCGGTGGAGAGCCCGCGTTCGGCCAGCGGTTTCAACGCCACGAACATGAAGCCGCCGTTGCTGCGACCGCCACCGGTGAAACCGACCACATTGTCGACTGCCGGATCCTCCTTCACGATGCGGGTGAAATCCCGCATCTTCTGCGACATCGCCTGAAACGAAATGCTCTGGTCGGCCTGCACACGCCCGGTCAGGCGCCCGGTGTCCTCGGAGGGGAAGAATCCCTTCGGAACCTGGATGTACAAAAATATATTCAGGCCCACAGTCACCAGCAAGGTGAACATTACCAACGCAGGCGCGCGCAACGCCAGAGCTAGTGTGCGCTCATAGAACCGCAGCATGGCGTCGAACGCGCGCTCGCTGTACTGGAAGAAGCGTCCTTGCGTGCGCTGCGGGTCGTGGCGCAGCAGCCTTGCGCTCATCATCGGCGTGGTCGTCAGCGAGACTGCCAGCGACACCAGGATCGCGACCGCCAGCGTGATCGAGAATTCGCGGAAGTAGCGCCCGACGATGCCGCCCATCAGCAGAATCGGCAGGAACACCGCAATCAGCGACAGGCTCATCGACAGCACGGTGAAGCCGACTTCGCGTGCGCCGCAGAGCACTGCCTGCATGCGCCCCATGCCCGCTTCCATGTGCCGGGTGATGTTCTCCAGCACGACGACCGCGTCATCGACGACAAAACCCGTGGCGATGGTCAGCGCCATCAGTGACAGATTGTCGAGGGTGAATCCACAAAGGTACATAATGGAAAATGTACCAATCAACGACACCGGAACGGCGACTGCCGGAATCAGCGTCGCGCGCCAGTTGCGCAGGAACACGAACACCACGAGGATCACCAGAACAATCGCGATCAGCAGGGTGCGCTCGACATCGTGCAACGAGGCGCGGATCGTGCTGGTGCGTTCCATCGCGACCTTGAGCTGGATGTCGGCCGGGATCGATGCCTGCAGACGCGGCAACAGCGCCGTCACCCGATCACAGGTGTCGATGATGTTGGCGTTCGGTTGCTTGAACAGGAGCACGACCACGCCCGGTTCGCCGTTGACCAGGCCCAGATTGCGCAGATCTTCGACCGAATCCTGCACCTCGGCGATGTCCGACAAGCGCACCGACGCGCCGTTGCGTTGCGCAACGATCAGGTCGCGATACTGGCTGGCCTGGCGCGCCTGATCGTTGGTGTATATCTGCCAGTGACGATCATCTGACTCGACAAAACCCTTCGGCCGGTTCGCGTTCGAGTTCTGCAGTGCGGTGCGAACCGTGTCCAGCGCGATCGCGTACTTGTTCAGCGCCGTGAGATTGAGCTCCACCCGCACCGCCGGTAGCGACGAGCCGCCGACCTGGGCCTGGCCGATGCCCTGCACTTGCGAAATTTTCTGCGCGACGATCGTCGATGCGGCGTCGTACAGTTGCCCGGAGCTCAGCGTTTTCGACGTGAGCGACAGGATCATGATCGGCGCGTCGGCCGGATTGACCTTGCGGTACGTCGGGTTACCCGGCATGCCGCTAGGTAATTGCGCGCGCGCCGCATTGATCGATGCCTGCACATCGCGCGCGGCGCCGTCGATGTCGCGGCCGAGATCGAATTGCAGGGTGATGCGCGAGTTGCCCAGCGAACTGTCCGATGTCATCTCGGTGACGCCGGCGATGCGGCCGAGCTGGCGCTCCAGTGGCGTCGCCACCGACGTCGCCATGGTTTCCGAACTGGCGCCGGGCAGCGACGCGGACACAGAGATCGTCGGCATATCCACCTGCGGCAATGGCGACACCGGCAGCAAGCTGAATGCGACGGCGCCGGCAAGCGCGACGCCGATCGTCAACAATGTCGTCGCCACGGGGCGGCGGATGAAGGGTTCGGAAATGCTGGCGTGTTTCATGACGGAAATCCGCGTGGAGGAGCTTCCACTCCTCCTGCGGAGGATCGGGTAACTTTCAGAGCCACGGGTTCCACTCGGCCGTTGGCCGAGCGGGTAACTTTTCTTTGCCCGTGCAAAGAAAAGTCACCAAAAGAAAGCACGTGGCCTACGCCCCATGAGGACATGCACACAAACTCGACAGTCCTGCGCAGATGGCATTTACGTCTTCGTCGAGGAATGCGGAAAGGCGACAAGCTCTCTGTATCCACTGTGTTGCTTGAAGACAAAGCATTTACTGGCGCGAACTTGTTGGACAGGAACCTTCGCGCCACTGCCGCTCGGGAAAGCAGCTCCTCCTGGGACGCAACCAGCGTGCTTTCTTTCTTGGTAACTTTTTTCTTTGCACGAGCAAAGAAAGAAGTTACCCGCTCGGCCAATGGCCGAGTGGAAGCCCCAGCTCGGAAAGTTACCCGCTCCTCCGCAGAAGGAGTGGAAGCTCTGCTTGAAAAAGCGAAAACGCCAGCCGTCATACGGCCACCTCGGCGCGCGCACCATCGTCGCGCCTGAATCGCGTCGCCAGACGGTCGAAGTACAGATAGATCACCGGCGTCGTGAACAACGTGAGCATCTGGCTGACGATCATGCCGCCGACGATTGTGATGCCGAGCGGATGACGCAGTTCCGAGCCGACGCCGGTGCCGAGCATCAGCGGCAGTGCAGCGAACAGCGCAGCCAGCGTCGTCATCAGGATCGGGCGAAAGCGCAGCAGGCAGGCCTGGTAGATCGCCTCGCGCGGCGGCTTGCCTTCGTTGCGTTCGGCGTCGAGCGCGAAGTCGACTATCATGATCGCGTTCTTCTTGACGATGCCGATCAAGAGGATGATGCCGATGATCGCGACGATGCCAAGATCCTGGCGCGCAATGATCAACGCGAGCAGCGCGCCGACGCCGGCCGAAGGCAGCGTGGACAGAATCGTGATCGGATGGATGTAGCTCTCGTAGAGCACGCCGAGCACGATGTACATGGTCGCAATTGCGGCGAGGATCAATAGGATCGTATTGCCGAGCGACGCCTGGAACGCGAGCGCCGCACCCTGAAACGCGGTGTCGATGCTCGCCGGCAGATTGATCTCCTTCTCGGCCTGCTTGATCGCTTCCACTGCGGCGCCGAGCGACGCGCCGGGCGCGAGGTTGAATGAAATCGTTGTCGCCGGAAATTGACCGAGGTGAGCGATCAGCAACGGCGCCGTGCGTTCTTCCAGTCGCGTCACCGTCGTGATCGGCACCTGGCCACTGGACGCCGGTGCCTGAGTTGAGCCCGAAGTCACGCTCGGTGTAGCGCCCTGCGGTGCACCGCCAGTGGCCGACTGCGCGCCGCCGGGCGAAGACACCGAGCCCTGCGGCGTCTGCGAGACGCTGTTCGCGTTGCTCAGACCGGGAATGTAGATGCCGTTGAGCGCTTCGAGTCCTTGCTGGAATTCCGGCTTCACTTCGAGCACCACGCGATACTGGTTGGCCTCGGTGAAGATCGTGGAGATCAGGCGCTGGCCGAACGCGTCATACAGCACGTTGTCGATCGCCGCCGGCGTGATCCCCAAGCGCCCGGCGGAGTCGCGGTCTATGTTCAGGAAAGCCTGCAAGCCTTGGGATTGCAGATCGCTGGCGACATCGGCAAGTTGCGGTTGTTGCCGAAGCTTGTCGAGCAATTTCGGCACCCAGGTGTTCAGCTCGGCGATGTCGGCGTCTTCGAGCGTGAACTGATACTGGGTGCGGCTGACGCGGTCCTCGATAGTCAGATCCTGCACCGGCTGCAGATATAGTGCGATTCCTGGTGCGTCGTGCGCAGCGGCGTTCAACAATCGCCGCATCACGGTTTCCACGTCGTCGCGCGAACCGTGTGCCTTCAGGTTGATCAGGTAGCGCCCGCTGTTGAGCGTGGTGTTGGTGCCGTCGACGCCGATGAACGACGACAGCGACTCCACCGCGGGATCTTTCAGGATCACCGCGCCGAGCTGCTGCTGGCGTTGCGCCATCGCCGCGAACGACACCGATTGCGGCGCTTCGGAAATGCCCTGGATCACGCCGGTGTCCTGCACCGGGAAAAATCCTTTCGGCACGATGATGTACAGAACGATGGTGAGGATCAGCGTGGCGACAGCGACGATCAGGGTCGCACCCTGGCGATCGAGCACCCATTTGAGCCAGCGTCCGTACGCTTCGATCACGCGGTCGATGAATTCGTGACTGCGGCGGGCGAAGCGGGTTTCCTGTTGCGGCGTGCGATGGCGCAGGATTTTCGCGCACAGCATCGGCACCAGGGTCAGCGACACGACGGCGGAAATGAGGATCGTCACCGCCAGCGTGATCGCGAATTCGCGGAACAGCCGACCGACGACATCACCCATGAACAAGAGCGGTATGAGCACGGCGATCAGCGAGATCGTCAGCGAGATGATGGTGAAGCCGATCTGCTTGGAACCCTTGAGCGCGGCCTCCAGCGGCGAGTCGCCTTCCTCGAGATAACGCGAGATATTCTCGATCATGACGATCGCGTCGTCGACGACAAAGCCGGTCGAAATGGTCAGCGCCATCATGGTCAGGTTGTTGAGACTGAATCCGGCCAGATACATCACCGCAAACGTGCCGACCAGGGACAGCGGCACGGAAAAACTCGGAATGATCGTCGCCGGCAGGTTGCGCAGGAACAGGAAAATCACCAGCACGACGAGCACGACCGAAAGCAGCAGCTCGAACTGCACGTCGTGCACCGATGCGCGTACCGTCACCGTGCGGTCGGTAAGCACGCTGACGTCCACGCCGGCCGGCATCGCCTCGGTCAGCGCCGGCAGCATCTGCTTGACCCGGTCGACCACCTCGATGACGTTCGCGCCGGGCTGGCGCTGGATGTTCATGATGATCGCGGGCTGGGTATCCTTCCACGCCGCGAGCCGATTGTTCTCCGCGCCATCGACGATGTCGGCGACATCGGACAGGCGCACCGGCGCACCATTCTTGTAGGCAATGACGATTGCCCTGTATTCGGCAGCGGACTTGAGCTGGTCGTTCGCGTCGATCGTGTACGAACGCGTCGGTCCGTCGAAACTGCCCTTGGCGGCGTTGACGTTCGCATTGCCGATCGAGCTGCGCAAATCCTCAAGGCTCAATCCATACGCCGCAAGCGCGACCGGATTGGCCTGCACCCGCACCGCCGGCCGCTGACCACCGGACAGCGTGACCAGGCCGACGCCGGTGACCTGAGAGACCTTTTGCGCCAGCCGCGTATCCGCCAGATCTTCCACTTGTGGTAAAGGCAGCGTTGTGGACATCAGCGCCAGGGTCAGGATCGGCGCGTCGGCGGGATTGACCTTGCTGTAGATCGGCGGTGCCGGCAGATCGGCCGGCAGAAACGTGCCCGACGCGTTGATCGCGGCCTGCACTTCCTGCTCGGCGACGTCGAGGGTGAGATCCAGGCTGAACTGCAGCGTCACCACCGAAGCGCCGGCCGAACTCGTCGACGACATCTGGTTCAGCCCCGGCATCTGGCCAAACTGGCGCTCCAGCGGCGCTGTCACCGACGAGGTCATAACCTCTGGACTGGCGCCCGGATACAGCGTCGTAATCTCGATAGTCGGGTAATCGACTTCGGGCAGCGCCGACAGCGGCAGGAAGCGATAGGCGAGAATTCCAACCAGCAGGATCGCCGCCATCAACAGCGACGTAGCGACCGGACGCAGAATGAATTGGCGCGACGGATTCATGCAGCGACGCTCAGCCGCCGCTGCTCGGCGTGCTGCTGCCGGATGTTGAACCCGGGCCGCCATTCGTGGCCGGCTTCTGCGGCGGATTCGCCGGTACGGCGTCCTTGCCTGGGTCTGGTTTCGCTCCCTTGCCATCAGCGCCGCCGCGTCGATTGCCGCGGCGCTGCTGCCCGGCCTGCGGCGCTACGTTTTCATCGGCGGGTTTATCGCCCGGCAATTCCACCGTGCTGCCTTCGCGCAATTTGTCCGCGCCGTCAGTGACGACAATGTCGCCGACCTGCAAGCCACTTGTCACCGCGACGCGCTCGCCTTCAGTCGGTCCGGTCTGGATCGGACGCTGCTCCACGCTGCGATCGGGTTTGACCACATACACGTACAGCCCCTGCGCGCCGCGCTCCAATGCCGACGTGGGAATTACGATGGCGTTGTGCAGCACATCGAGCAGTACGCGCACATTGACGAACTGGTTGGGAAACAGGCTCTCGTCGTCGTTGTCGAATTCGGCCTTCACCTTCACCGTACCCGTGGTCGTATCGATCTGGTTATCCATGCTTGCGAGCGTGCCGCTGGCGAGCTTGTTTTTCTTGTCGCGATCGAACGCATCGACCGCCAGTTTGTTGCCGGCATGAAGTTGCTTGAGCACGCCCGGCAGTCGGTCTTCGGGAATGGTGAACAGCACGTCGATCGGTTTGGTCTGGGTGATGACGACAATGCTGCTGCCGCCGCCGGCTTGCACATTGTTGCCCGGATCGACCTGGCGCAAGCCGACGCGGCCGGTGAGCGGCGCGACAATTTTTGTGTAGGCCAGATTTACTTTTGCGTTGTCGATCTGGCCCTGGTCCGACTGCACCGTGCCTTGGTACTGACGCACCAGCGATGCTTGGGAATCCAGTTGCTGTTTCGCGACCGAATCTTCCTTGAACAAGGTCTGGTAACGTTCAAGATCGATCCTTGCATTCGCCAGCAACGCGGCATCACGCGCTTGCGTACCTTGCGCCTGATTCAACGCTGCCTGATACGTACGCGGATCGATTTCGGCAAGCAGGTCGCCCTGCTTGACCATCTGCCCTTCCTTGTATTGCACGTTGAGCAGCTGGCCACTGACTTGCGCGCTCACGCTGACATTGCGCAGCGGCGTGACAGTGCCCAGACCGTCGAGATAGATATTGATGTCGCCGGTCGCGGCCGTGGCCGTTCCCACCGGCATGGCCGGTGCACCCGGCCCGGAGGCACCGCCGCGCGCGCCACGTCCGCCGCGCACCGGTACGACGGTGGTATGTGCGAGCCAATAGCCCACACCACCGAGGAGGATCGCGACAATCACGATGATTGCCAGAGCACGCCAGGTCTTCCATGCCGGCCGGCCGGCGCCGGCGTCGCGCTTGTCGAAGTCGCTCATATCTTCGTCCATGGATATTCGTTTCGGCCGGCCACAGATTACTCTGCCACGCACTGCGATAGGCAACGCACGCACGATAGCCTGACACCGCTGGATCGGCGGTTGCCGGCGGGTAAAAGCCTGTAAGCAGATGTAAAATCTGCCCGTCGCAGGAGCCGGTCGCCGGCACCTTTGCCTGAAAGCACATCGTGGTTCGCACGGTCACCTGCGTTACCCAGCGCTTCGGAGACGCTGTGCCCTCAAGTCAGCCCTAGGATAACTGTGGTTACCCAATCTCCGCTTGTCGGCGTCGCACTCCTCGCATCCCTTCTAGCCGCACCTTCTGCACACGCCTGCTCGGCCTGTGGCTGCACACTCAATTCCGACTGGGCCAGCCAGGGCCTGGCCGCCAGCGGCGGTTGGCGCATGGATCTGCGCTACGACTTCTTCGAACAGGACCAATTGCGCTCCGGCACCGAGCGCGTGTCGCGCTCGGATTTCAGTAATCCGGCCGAGGAGGAAGTGCAACGCTACACGATCAATCGTAACTACATGGCGGCACTGGACTACAGTCCGAACAAGAATTGGGGTCTCAACATCGCGCTGCCGTGGTACGACCGCGGCCATGCCACGATTGCCGAAGACGACACCCAGATATCCACGTCGCACGATCGGGGCGTCGGCGACGTGCGCCTCGTCGGACGCTATCAGGGTTTCGATCCGCAGCGCAGCACCGGCATCATGTTCGGCTTGAAACTGCCTACAGGAAATTTCAGAGATGCCTTTGCCAGCGGCCCGCAACAGGGAAATACTGTCGACCGTGGCCTGCAGCTAGGCAGTGGCACCACTGACCTTCTGCTCGGTGCATACAGATTCGGCGGGCTCGCGGCGGATTGGAGCTACTTCGCCCAGGCGATGCTGCAATTGCCGCTGGACTCACGCGACAATTTCAAACCGGGCGCGGGCATCAATGCCAACATTGGCCTGCGTTACACCGCGAACGCGACTTTGGTGCCGCAATTGCAGATCAATGCACGCGTGGAAAAACGCGAGCAAGGTCTCAATGCCGATATCGACAACTCGCGTGCGACCTTGCTCTTTCTGAGCCCCGGCGTCACCTGGAATTTCAGCCGGCGTTTTTCCGCGTACACCTTCGTCCAGGTGCCCTTGTATCAGCGCGTAAACGGGTTGCAGATCGAAGCGACGCAGTTTGTTTCACTAGGACTGCACTACCATTTCTAGCGCAATCATGGCGGCGAGTGTCGCGTTTTTCTGGTCTGCACCCCAAGGTGGTCCCACGGATTTTCCGAGCACAGCTATCGTTCTAGTCGCCGCGCTGAGCGGCATCGCCAACGCTAATCCTGCGCGCTCGCGCAACGACTTCTCGGCTATGCCAACCAGGTCCAATCCGCAGGTTTTCGCGGCACTAGCCAAAGCGTCCGGATACATCACGCCTTCGGCCTTGTGCATGCGGAAATGCACCGCGAGGATTTCTTCCGTGCTCCATTCCGGCATCGGTGCCGGCATCAGCACTGCACACGCGGCGATTTCGTGCCCGGATTCGCGCGCACGCTTGATCGCCGAGCGCATTTCCACTAGCGCGCAGCGGCGCGCGGTTTCCATCCCTTGCTCGACGATCTTGCGCGCCTGCTCCGGCGGCAGGCCGTCCGCGGCATGATACGGCTGGCCGGGCCAGTCGCCTTCCCTACTCTCCACAAGTTCGATGCGGCGGCGGTCGATGAGATGCAGTCCATCCATGTCGTTGCCGATGATGACGAGTGCTGCCCAGCCGGAGTGGGCTTTGAGGCCGAAGGCTACGCGCATGGTATTGGCGCTCCCAATCGGAAAATCACATTGCGGCTACTTCTCCACAAATATCGCAATATGCATTTTGCCGTCCTTGTCGATCCAGCCGCGAAACATCCCTTGCGTGTTGAATGGCGTGGCGAAGTTGCCGTCGGCGTCGAGCGCGATCACGCCGCCGTCGCCGCCGAGCTTGGGCACGGCGTCCATCACGACTTCCTGGGCGGCTTGCGCGACTGGTTCATTGCGATACTCCACGCGCGCGCAGATGTCGTGCGCAGCGACGGTGCGGATGTAAAACTCGCCCCAACCGGTCGCCGAGACCGCGCACTTGCCGTTCGCGTAGGTGCCGGCGCCGATCACCGGCGAATCGCCGATGCGGCCGTAGCGTTTGTTGGTCATGCCGCCTGTGGAGGTGCCGGCGGCGAGATGTCCGGCCGTATCCAGCGCGACCGCGCCGACCGTGCCATGTGGCGACGCGGTGGATTTTTCTTGCGCCGCTTCCTCCGTCAACGCCTTTTGTAGCTCCTGCCAGCGTTGCTCGGTATGAAAATATTTCGGGTCGACCAGGGGCATGTCGATGGATTTGGCGAATTGCTCGGCGCCGTCGCCGACCAGCATCACATGCGGCGACTTTTCCATCACGGCGCGTGCCAGCAAAATGGGGTTTTTTACTTTGTGCACATTGGCGACACTGCCGGCGCGCAGAGTTGCGCCGTCCATGATCGAGGCATCGAGTTCATTCTGGCCGTCGTGATTGAACACGGCGCCCCTGCCGGCGTTGAAGTCCGGATCGTCTTCCAGCACGACGATGGTTTTGCTCACCGCGTCAAGGCTGCTGCCGCCAGCCTTGAGTACGGCGTAACCGGTTTCCAGTGCGTGCTTGAGGGCGGCGCGTACGCGCTTTTCCCTTTCCACGGAAATGTCTTTCGCGATCACACCGGCGCCGCCGTGGATTACCAGCACCGGGGTCGTGGCGTGGCTCATGTTGCCGGCCAGAGCAATGAATACGGTAACCAATCGCGCAACAGACATGGCGGTTTTCCTGACATGGGCGTGAGCGATTATAGGCGCGCCGATGCCTTGCGGCGTCCTCTCAAGCCGGTGTGGCGCGCGGAAACCTGATCGTCGCGGTAGTCCCAGTGCCGAGTCGGCTATGCAGCTCGATAGGCCACTTGAAGCGGTCGGACAGGCGTCGCACCAGGGTCAGGCCGACGCCGTGGCCGCCGCGCGTGCTGCGATTGCCGCGGTAATACGGCTGGAAAACATGGGCCAGTTCCTCGGCCGTCATGCCGATGCCGCTGTCGCGCACGCTGACGAAATCGGCGCCGACGACGACGCGCACGTTGCCGGCCTCGGTATACAAACACGCGTTGCGGATGAGGTTACTGACCATGGCCGCGAAGACCTTCGGCGGCGCATGCAGCACGAACGCCGTCTGTTCATCAAGCGTGAGCGTGACCGGCTTGCCTTCGAGCAAGGGCTGCGCGCGTTCGATCTCCTCGCGTACGGCGTCGTTGACGACGAAGTCTTCTTCGGGCATTCCGGCATCAGACTCGCGCGCCAGAATCAGGAAGGCCTCGATCATCGCCTCCATGTCGCTGACCGCGCGCTTGATACGCACGATGGCGCGCCGCGTGAAGGGTTCCAGGTCGTCTTCCAACAGCACATCGGCCGCGATCTTGATCACGGTCAGTGGACTGCGCAGTTCGTGGCTGGCATCGCGGGTGAAGTTGCGCTCGCGTTCGACAAATTCCTCGATGCGGCTGGCGAAACTGTGCAGCGCGCCGGCGAGGGCTTCGACGTCGCCGTCCGGATCGCCCGACAGAAGGCGCGGATCCAGCGCGTGCAGATCCGGACGCTTCGGATCCCAGTCGCGCACTACTTTTGCCAGCGCAATCACCGGCGACAGCGCACGCCGCGAGGCGCGATATGTGAGCCATGTCGTGATGTAGATGATCAGCAGCACCACGATCAGCGGGACAAAGCCGAACAGGAATGCGAGGCGACCGACCTGCTCTTGGTTGAACACCAGATACAAGCGTCCAGGCGGGCCGTCGGACACCATCACCAGGACGATGCCGCTCGCATGCTGAATGCGATGATAGCCCGGCTCCAGCGCGCGCAAGGTTTCCGGCAACAGCGCCTTGTCCTGTCCGGGACGCGACAGATAACCTGTCATGTTGTTGGTGTCGGGCACCGGCACGGTGGGGTCGCGCTCCAGGCGCTGCCAGTAGTACGTGGCCTCGCCACTGAGCGCGCGCTTGATCAGTACGTCTTCCAGCACGATCGCGGCGCCGTAGACGCCCAGGATCGTGGCCAGGCTGATCGCGGCGACCTGGAGGACATACACCGTCCAGATCTTGCGGCGAATCCCGGTGCGAGCCACGCGGCAATCCGGCCTTCGGCTTCAGGCGATCTTGCTGGCCGCGATCTCGGCGTCGAGATCGGCCAGCCGATAGCCGGCGCTGTGGATCGTATGCAGCAGCGGTTTCTGGAAAGGCTTGTCGATAATTTTGCGCAAATTATACAAATGGCTGCGCAAGGTATCCGAATCCGGCAGCAGGTCGCCCCATACTTCGCGCTCGATATCGCGCCGGCTTACCACGCGCGGCGATTCGCGCATCAGGATGCCGAGCAGCTTGAGCCCGATCGGCGACACCAGCAGTTCCTGACCGGCGCGGGTCAGGCGCAGGGTTGCCGTGTCGAGCACCAGATCGCCGACGCTGAGCAACTCCGCACTGACCTGGCGCCGGTCGCGCCGGATCAAGGCACGCACACGCGCTTCGAGTTCGCGGATTTCGAAGGGCTTGACCAGGTAGTCGTCGGCGCCGGCATCCAGACCGACGAGCTTGTCTTCCAGCGTGTCGCGCGCCGTGAGCATGAGTACAGGAGTGGATTTTTTCGCATCGGCGCGAAGCTTGCGGCACAAGTCCAGGCCATCCATGCCGGGCAGCATCAGATCCAGCACGATCACGTCGTAGCTGTTCGCCACCGCCAGGTGCAATCCGGTCACGCCATCGGCGGCGTAGTCGACGCTGTATCCGCGGCGCTCCAGAAATTCGCCGACCATTTCCGAAATGCCGCGGTTGTCCTCGATCAGCAGGATCAACCCGGCCTGTTCTTCGCGCTGTTTCATGTCTGCTCAACCGATGACGAATTCACATTTGTGAAGGATGTCCAAGTTCAGGTGAGAACTGCGTGAAAATCAGCGCCGATCGGGGCGCAGGCGCGGCAGTCCAAGCCAGGCCAGGGCGCCTGCAAACAACGTCAGCAGCCACGCCGATGCCGACGGAACGGCAGCAATGGGCGGCAGCGGAAGCACACCTTCGACTGCACCGATATCGGCGGCCGCTCCAAGCACGCGTGCAAAGCCCGCACCGCGCTGATCGGTCGCCAGGTTCGCAACATTGTTGCCGGCATCCAGCGCTGGACTGCCGGCACCGAGCGCATGCGTACGTGTCGGTCCGCCGTTGTTCGCCAGCGGCAGCAGCAACGGCTCCACATGCAAGGTTCCGGCGGGCAGTACGACCAACGCATCGGCTGCGACGATCAAATTGTTTGCGCCGGAAATCGTCAGCGCCGACTGCGATGCGATATCTGCCGCGCCGGTGGTGGCGACATTGTCTGCGACGATTGTGCTTTGCATGGCGAAGGCCTGCGGGATTCCCGACACATACACCCCACCACCCTTGAATGCGCTGTTGTGCGCGATCGTACTGTTGCTGACGGCCATCGTGTCGAACAAGCGCACAAAGATTCCGCCGCCGCCCTTGCCCTTGGCGGTGTTGCCGGAGATCGTGGTATCGGCAACGAAAAAACCACCGTGGCTGGCGATGCCGCCGCCGGTGCCGAACGAGTAGTTGCCCTCGATCGTGGAACGCAGCGCGTAGCCGCCCGCGTCGGCAAAGATACCGCCGCCGGTGTCGTAGCTGCCGTGGATATCTGTCGAATTGAAGGTGGCGCGGTTGCCGGTCACACTGCTGTCGGACAACAGGATCGAGCCGGCGTAGGCAAAGGCACCGCCACCATAGGCAGCAGTAAACGTATCCGGATGGCTGCCCAGCGCCACATTGCCCGATACTATACTTGTGGATAATGTCACTGCGCGCGCAAGTACGCCGCCGCCATAGGCGCCTTCGCCTTCGCTGTGGCAGCCGCTGACCGTGCTGTGATCCAGGATGACGTTTCCTGCGGAAATGATGCAGGCCCCGCCGGTGACGTGGTAGCCGCTGACAATGGCGACGCCGTTGCGCACGGTCATCCCGGCAAGCCTCAAGTCGCCGTTGCCATAGTGCACGAACACGCGATCGGTGCCCGCGCCGTCGATCGCCAGCTTGTCTGCGCCGGCGCCAACAACACTCAGTTCGTCCAGCATCACCTTGATCCCACCCTGGGTTAGGGTGATGACGCTGCAGCTGAGCGCGCTCAGATCGAGCGTGTCGCCTTCACCCGCCGCGTCCACGCTGCTGCGTAAGCTGCCTTCGCTACCGTCGTCAGCGCACGTGGTCACAACAAGTGTCGCCGCCGGCGCGGGCGACGCCGGTCGTGGCTTGACGCCCACTGCGTGCAGCGCCTGCATCAGGGCGGCTACGCCGACGTGCTCGCCAGGAATGCGCTTTGCCGGCATGGCAGCCTGGAACGGTTCAACCGGGGAAGCAGTAACAGGGCCAGCACACGCCAAGGCCAGCGCGGCGGCCAGCGGGGCGGGGCGAAAAGCGCGCGCGCGTTGATACCTGCAAGAACTCATTGCCACCTCAAATCCGGCGGGAAAGACCCCAATGTAGCATCCGCTGGAGGGTCGACCAATGGAAAACTGTGAACTACCCGCTTGCGCCGGATGTTCGGCGGCGACTATCGTAGCGCGGGAATCCGAGACAGGGCGCACCATGTCCTACGCCGAAAAACGCCGACATCCGCGCTTGGCGATCTATTCCGCCGCGCTCGCCGTGAACGGCGCCGACGGCTACCTATCGGACGTCAAGGATCTGTCTCAGGGCGGTGCCTGCATCGGCCGGCCGAAAAACTGGCCGGAAAAACCCATTGATGTCTGCCGCGTGTTCTTCATCTTCGATCAGGAAACGGTGATTGCCATCGACTCGCGCATAGTGCGCGTCGGTGCCGAGGAGCTGGGCCTGGAATTCCTGCCCGGCCAGGAAAGCCGCGTCGAGAGCCTATTGTACGAATCCCGATTCCTGGATCGCGAGGCTTTGTAGGCTAGCGCCGATCACCTCTAGGCTGTCGGCGATTCTTCCGGGAAACCCGCCATGCTCGACTATCTCTTACCGATCCTGCTCTTGATCGGCTCGAATGTTTTCATGACGTTCGCGTGGTACGGTCACCTGAGATTTACCGACCGCCCGCTGTGGATCGTCATCATCGTCAGCTGGGGCATCGCGTTTTTCGAGTACTGCCTGCAGGTGCCCGGCAATCGTATCGGTTACCGCGTCTACAACCCGGCGCAATTGAAGACCATCCAGGAAATCATCACCCTGGGCGTGTTCGTCGTGTTCTCGGTGACGTACCTCGATACGCCGATCAAGTGGAATCACCTGGTCGGTTTTGCCTTGATCGTGGCAGCGGCGTTCTTCATTTTTCTGGACTAGCGTGATCGGGGCGACGGAATTGCTGGGCAAAACAAGAGCAAAATAGGTGCTATCTGGCAATCGGAGTTTGCCATGTCCCGTCGTTCGCGTAATCAATTCCAGGCGCTGGTGTGGCTGGCCTTGCTGCCCTGCGTTGCGTCGGCGCAGGCCAATTTCAATTGTTCGCCGCCGCCGACTCCGCTATTGAACACGCCGGTCGTGCTCGGCAACGGCAGCGCGGGCAGCGTGAGTACTGCGGCTTTGCAGACCGCGCTGAATGCTGGCGGCGATATCCGTCTCAATGTCGGCACGAGCACGATTGCACTCACGCAGGAGCTCGTTGTCAGCAAGGCCACGACGCTGGACGCGAACGGCGCAACGCTGTCAGGCGGCAACACGCACCGCGTGCTGCATGTGAGCAATCCGAACAATTTGACTTACACGTTCAACCTGCTCAACGCCACGGTCAGCGCCGGCAATTCGCGCAATGCCGGAACCACCGTGAGCGACAAGAGCGGCGCCGGCTTGTGGAAGCCGACCGGTGGCCCGTGGCAAGCTGTCACCATCCGTATTTTCAACTCGCACTTCACCGGCAACACCGCTATCCAGAGCGCGCAGGACGACGGCGGCGGGGGCGCCTACGTCGTTGGCGCGGCGGAATTCAGTACGATCAATTCCATATTCGACAACAACGATGGTTCCAATGGCGGCGCGGTCTATTCGCTCGGATCCAAGACGGTAAATTTATATGATTCCACTTTTTCGCAAAATACCGCGACCGGCACGAACGGCAATCCGGGCAACGGCGGCAATGCCGGCGCGATTGGCGTGGATGGCGACGCGCGCGACGTGAATTTTTGCCGGGTGCAGGTGCACAACAACAACAGCAATGCCTACGGCGCAGGATTTTTCACCACGACCTACAGCGCGGCAAGTTTTACCCGAATCCTGAATTCCACGTTCGACAGCAACAATTCCGTCGCAACGAACAAACTCGCTGGCGGCGCGTACATCCAGGGCAGCCCGATCACGATTCAGGGCAGCACGTTCAGCAATAACCAGGCTGCGGGTTACGCCGGACTGGCCTTGTTCGGCCAAGGCGGCGTGCTTACCGGCGACATCAGCAATTCGACATTCGCCGGAAATAGCGCGAGGAGCGGCCTCGGCGGCGGCATCTCGATTCAAGGCGCAACCAGCCTCACGCTGCAGAACCTGACCATCGCGAACAACAGCGCGCCGTGCTCGGTGTGTTTTGCCGGCGGCATGGCCAACGATTCCAGTCCGTTGACGCTGCGCAACGTGATCTTCCGGAATAACACGGGCGGCAATGCGTTCAATCCCTGGGCGATCCTGATTCCGGCGACCAGCGGCAGCAACAACCTGCAATGGCCGCTTTCACGCGGCAGTGGACAGAATGAAACCGCCGCCGCACCCGGCACCACCTTCGCCGACGCTTTGCTGCAGGCTCTGGCTGCGAACGGCGGCTACACGCAGACGATGGCGCTGCCGATCAACTCGCCCGCGGTCAATGCGGGCAGCCCGATCGGCGCTGCAGCCACAGACCAGCGCGGCGTTTCACGCTTTGGCCTGGTGGACATCGGCGCGTATGAATTTGCGCCCGATGTGATTTTCGCGGATGGATTTGGTTCTTGATTCTCGACTGCGGAAGTCCGGCTACGCAAGCAGCGCACGCACCGCACCAAACACACCCGCGCCGACCAGAACCAGGATCGGTACCGCGCTAAGCAAGAAGCCAAGGCTGCGGCCTTTCGGATCGCCCACGTAGCCGCGCAGATACAGCAGGCGACCGATGAGGAACACGGCGCCGATGGCCGCCATCCATGTCGGGTTCCAATATTGAGCGGCAATCCATAGCGCAGGTATGAACGCGATCAACAGCTCGAGCGTGTTTTGCTGCACACGGAAATAGCGTTCGAATATTTCGTGTCCTGTGATCGCAGGCGCCTTCACGCCATATAACTCACGCGCCTTGCCAACCAGATAGATGAACACGAAATATTCCAGCAACGCGCCCAACGTCACCAGATTTATACAAGCCATGATCCACTCCCCGAGGAAACGTCTTTATACAGCAATCAAAATCTGATGCGGCCGGTCAATGTTTGCCACCACATGACCCAGTCGCCCGCGAAGCTGTAGACCGGATGAGTGAAAGTCGCCGGGCGGTTGTGCTCGAAGCCGAAATGTCCGAGCCAGGCGAATCCATAGCCGCATAGCGGGATCGCCAGCAACCACAGCCAGTGCTGGGTCGCGCAAGCCGCGACGATGACAACCACGATCAACGACGTGCCGGCGAAATGCAGGCGCCGGCAAGTGCGGTTGGCGTGTTGCGACAGGTAGAACGGATAAAACTCGCGGAAATTCGTGTACGCGGCGCTCATCGAGTCCACCTAACTGATCGACGCGATGATTCTCCCCGTCGCGGCCGCAACACGCAAGTCAACCGATAGCCCGCGACTGCGTTGGAACATGGCGATGGTGCCCGCGAACCGGGCCGCCTGAAAGTTGAATCGCAACAAGGCCGCGTGCGCCGGAAAACGGATCCCCACACGCACGCGCCATGTGCCGGGGTCTGGCGCGAGAGCAGACCCCTTTCCCACGGCGGGCACGACCCTGGTGCCCGCCTTTTTTTCTATTCGTCGTCGTCGTCGCGCTTGGGTACGTCGACCTTGCCCTTGACCCCGGAATGATGGATTTCGCTGCTGCCCGCCGAGTGCACGACAAAGTCACCGCCGACGTCCCGGACGTTGATGTCGCCGGAGCCGATCGAACCCACCACCACGTCGCCGTTCGCGTGATGGACCATCACGTCGCCCGAGCCGACGGAATCCACATGTACACTTTTGCCGACATCGTCGAATTCCAGGTCGCCCGAGCCGACGTGGCCTACCTTGATATCGCCGCGCACATTGCCGGCATGCACATCGCCGGAACCTGACCGGCGTACTTCCAGGCTGCCGATGTCGTCGGCGCGGACATCACCGGAATGCATCTCGACGGACACATCGCCGCTGACGTGGTGCAGGATCAGGTCGCCGGAATGCGAATCGAAATCGAGCGCGGCGACGTCGTCGATCATGGCATCGCCGGAATTGCTCCTGACCTCGATCGGCAGGTTCGCCGGCACCCGTACTTCCAGGTCGATGTAGGCATAGTTCGAGCCGAACCAGCTGAACGTCTGCTCATTGGCCTGATTTGGAGTCACTGTCACGCGATCGCCGGCGCGGCTCTGGTCGACAGTCAACCCCGCGAGCCTGCTCTCCTCGGTCGCGCACGCCCTGCCGCGCACCTCGATCTTGGCCAGCCCGGGGACGCCGCGCAGTTGCAGATCGGCCGAGCCCAACTTGAAGGCAAGCACGTGCAAGCCAGCCGGGTCGATATCGAGATTGCGTGGGGCGCTGTACTTGCACTCATTGGCCAGCGCGGGGCCGACGAACGCGCTCAGGATCAAACAGACAACGACTCGCATGACATGGATCTCCTGTGAAGTTGCCGGTGAGATGCAGAAACGGCGGTTCAGGGTTTAAGGGCCGGGCTTTTCCGGGCCCTGCTTTTCTTCCGCCTTCGCGCGATTCCAGTAGGCGTCCTGTTCGGGCAGGGACTTGCCTTCCAGCGTCGTGCCCTCGGATGCGGCCAGGGCTTCCATACGCCGGAAGCGGCGCTCGAATTTTACGTTCGCCCCGCGCAGCGCGGTCGAGTAGTCGACCTTGGCCAAGCGTGCCAGGTTGACGCAGACGAACAACACGTCGCCGATTTCGTCGGCAATGCGAGCGTGATCTGCGTCCGTATCCAGCTCGTGGCGCACTTCACCGATCTCCTCGGCCAGCTTATCCAGCACCGGCCGCGGATCGCTCCAGTCGAAACCGACCATCGAGGCGCGCTTTTGCAATTTCAGCGCGCGTTGCCACTCGGGCAGGCCGCGCGAAATGCCGGCAAGCACGCTGCTGTCGCTCGACCCTGATTCGTCGCGCTCGCGCTTCTTGTGTCCTTCCCAGGCCAGCGTCTGCGCACTCGCAGTTTCCACTTTTTCCACGCGGCCATCCGCGTCCGGGAATACGTGCGGATGGCGGCGGATCATTTTCGCGCAGATCGCCTGCACCACATCGGCAAAACTGAATTTGCCGAGTTCCTGCGCCATGCGCGCATGGAACACGACCTGCAGCAGCAGATCGCCTAGCTCGTCGCGCAGGCCAGCATAGTCATGGCGCTCGATCGCATCGGCGACTTCGTAAGCCTCTTCGATCGTGTAGGGCGCGATCGTGGCGAAATCCTGCTTCACGTCCCACGGACAGCCGTGCTCCGGATCGCGCAGCATGGCCATGATGCGCAGCAGGTCGTCGATACCCTGCTCAGGCATGCGCCGGCGCTCCGCGCAGCAACTCGGCCCAGGCTACGCCTGCATCGCCGAACGCGAGGAAATCCGGGTTCAACAACGATTCCTTCGCGTTGTAGCGCAGCGGCGCGCCGCTGAAATCGGTGACTCCTCCGCCAGCCTGTTCAAGCACGCATTGACCGGCAGCAGTGTCCCACTCGCTGGTCAGGCCATAACGAATATACAAATCCACTTCGGCGCGGGCCGCCCGGCAGAATTTCAGCGACGACCCCAGGGGCTTGAGTTCGTGCGCGCCGAGTATGTCCAAGGCCGCAGTCAGGCGTGGGTCAGCATGTGAACGGCTGCCGGCGATCAGCAGCGGATTGCCGCGTTTGCGCGTGCGCAACGGATTTTCGCCAGTATGTGTACTTGTGGAAAAATACGCATGACCGCCGCGCCAGGCCCAATACAGCTCGTCCAGCGCCGGGGCGAGGACTACACCCAGCACGGGCTTGTGTTCATGGATCAGGGCGATGTTGACGGTAAACTCGCCGTTGCGCTTGACGAACTCGCGGGTGCCGTCGAGCGGGTCGACCAGCCAGTAACGCGCCCAGCGCCTGCGTTCGTCCCATCCGGCCTGCACTGCCGATTCCTCCGACAGCACCGGAATCTGAGGCGTCAATACGTGCAGGCCATCGACGATCGCACGATGCGCGGCCAGGTCCGCGGCAGTGAGCGGCGAATTGTCGTCCTTGCGCTCCACTGCGAATTCCCCGGCGTAGACGCGCATGATCGCGTTGCCCGCCGTGCGCGCAATCGCACAGCAGCCGCGGGCGAGTTAGGAAAATTCCGATTGAACTGAATCACTCATCGTTCAAACCTTCGGCTTGTTCGTCGCCCATGGCTTCAACCTTCGGCTTGTTCGTCGCCCATGGCTTCAAACCTTCGGTTTGAAGCGACCCGCCAGATACTCACGGGCAATAAACAGCGCAGCGATTGAACGCCCTTCCGTCACTTCAGGCTGCGCGATCAATTCGTGCAGTTGCGACATTTTCCACTCCACTACCTCAAGCTCCTCCGGCTCGTCACCGACCAGGCGCTCTGGATACAAATCACGCGCCAGCACGACATGGGTCATGCTGGTCATGTAAGCCGGCGACAGCGACAGCGTGGTGAGAATATGCAGGTCGCGCGCGCCGAAGCCGACTTCTTCCTTGAGTTCGCGATTGGCGCCCTGCTCAACGGTTTCATCGCGATCGAGCCGGCCCTTCGGCAGGCCCAGCTCGTAACGATCGATACCCGCGCCGTATTCGCGCACCAGCAACACCGTGTCGTCGTCCAGCATTGGCACGATCACAACGGCGCCAAGACCCGAGCCTTTCAGGCGCTCGTAGGTGCGGCGCTCGCCGTTGGAAAACTCCAGATCGAGCAGTTCGACTTTGAGAAAATGACTGCTTTCCGCCGGTCGCGTTGAGTGAATAATGGGAGGTTTGCGCATCAGGTTATTGTAACGCGTTGCGCTTTTGGGTGGAGCGCTTTGGCTACGTCAGCAGCGCCAACGCCTGAGTGTGCAGCGCCGGCGTCCCCGCCAGCACACTCGCCGTATCGACCGACAATTCCGCCCCAAGCAGGTCGGTAAACGTACCCCCCGCCTCGCGCACAATCACCGCCAACGCGGCGACGTCAAGGATGTTCACATCCGACTCGATGATCAGATCGATGCAGCCGCGCGCGAGCAGATGGTAGTGCAGGAAATCTCCGTAGCCGCGGATGCGGCCGCTGCGGCGAATGAGTTCGCCCAGCACTTCCCAGCGCGAATCGCGCGTCAGGGTCTTGACGTTGCCGATTGAAATAGCAGTGCCTGAATCGAATTCGCGTGTTGCTGCAATGCGCATCGGCGCGCCATCCAGAAATGCACCGCCGCCGCGCCGAGCCCACGCGGTCTCGCCAAATTCCGGCGCGGCTGACACGCCAAGCACCAGTTCGCCGCGATGCATCAGCGCGATCTGGGTCGAAAACATCGGATAACCGCGCACAAAGGCCTTGGTGCCATCGATCGGATCGATCAGCCAGAGAAAATCGCCGCTACCTTCGCGGCCGTACTCTTCGCCGTAAAAAGCGTGATCCGGGAATTCACGCTTGAGCACGCTTTTTATCGCACGCTCGGCATCGCGGTCGGCTGCCGTCACCGGCGTCGCATCGGCCTTGATCTCGACCGCGACATCACCCCGATAGTAGCGATGAATAACTTCAGCCGCGGCGGCGGCGGCTTCGCGCGCAACTTCGAGCGCGCGATCAAGAAACGTTGAGGACGCTGCATCCATCAGAACAGTTTGAACAACTTGCCATGGATGATCAGATGCGAGCTGCCGTCGGCCTGCGCTTCGCCGATATAGCGCAGCGCTTCGATCACCTGCGCGTTGCCGTCGCGCGCGGCCAGGTTTGCATCGACGTCGAAACTGTCTATGGCGACCTTGAACGTACCGGCCAGTTGCAGCGGACCGCCCAAGTCGTGCGCGACTCCGGCGATGCCCCCGTCGGGGGTCGAGGAAAACGTCGCTTCCAGATCGCCGAGTTGCGCCTGCGCCGCACCCGCCACCGCAGCGCCGTTCCAGCGCAAGTTGCCGCTGGCGCCGGTGACGCCGACGCCGCGCAGTTGCGCTTGAGCGAGTGTGCCGTCGACACTGCCGAGCAGCTGCAACGCTGGAATATCCAGCGCCGGTGCCGCCATCGATGCGGGCATGTGGAACGTCGCGTCACGCACATTGATCGTGCCGTCGGAGGTTCGATCGATGAGCCCCGTCCCCGTCACTTCGCCGCCGCTCAGATCAACGTGTGCGATGACCTCGCGACTCAATAACGGCGCAGCTTGCAGATGCCAGCCAAGCGCGCCCAGCTCTTGGCCGAACACTTGCGTGCGCGTCGCATGGCCATCCCAGATGCTGCCGCTGATGCCGGCGAGTTTGACCACGCCCAGCCGATCGGCCACAAGTCGGTAGGCGTATTCGGCCGGACACGTCGCCGCGACGACACCCGCGATGACGAGCAGGACGACGAGAAACAGGAGCAGATTGCGCAAAACTTTCATGAGAGTTTCTAACTATGGAAAAAAAGAATCAGCGCTCGCTGTCTTCCAGCGTCGCGCGCGCATTGACCAGGCCCAGACCCTCGACTTTGTCGACGGACAGATCCGTGGCCTGCACGCCGTAATCGCGCGCCAGCGCATCCAGCCAGTTCATCAGCGCATCGAAATCGGCAACCTCGAAATTCAGGCGCACGCTTTTGCCGCCAGCCGGTTCCACGCGCTTGAGCGCGCCGGAAAGGCCTGTACCGCGGGCGCTGACATCGGCCAAGGCCAAAAGGGATTTGCCCTGCCGCTCGGCGCGGCCATGCGTGCCCTGCGCATGCAGCTCGCGCGCTTCGGCAGATGCCTGGCGCATCCACGCCAGATCCTCGCGTTGGCGCGTAACGCGTTTGTCCAGATCAGCGCGTCCGTGCGCCATTGGATACCACACCAGGGCCCAGCCGAGCAGCACGGCAACGGCGACCGCGCCGAAGCCGAGCATGCTTCGTTCGCGCGATTGCAATCCGTTCCACCATGTGCGGATCATGGTTTGGTTCCGCTGATGCGCAGGCGGCCGTCGACGCCGTCCGCAGCCGATGTTGCCGCGGTGACTTCAACTTTGAGACCCGGCAGAGTCGCCAGGCGCTCGCGGATCAGATCCAGCGCAGGCACGTCAGGCGCACGCAAGCCCAGTTCCAATGTGGCGTTGTGGTATTCGATGCTCTTGAGCGTGGTGCGTGTGGTACTGCCTAGCGTCGGCGAAATCTGCGCAAGCACGCGCAACAAGCCACCGGCATCGGCGCCCCCACGAATGCGCGTCAACGCACTTTCCATCAACTGTCGCGGATCGCCGTCAACTTTGTCCATTTCCGGAAAACTTTCATGCAACGCGTCGCGCATGGCGGCGTCGAGCTGGCGCGATTCGTGCGACAAGCGCCAGTAATCCACACCGAAGTATACAAAGAACAAAAGTACCGCTGCGGCGGCGAGTGCGCCGGCGACGCGCCACAGGCGCAATGCCGGCGCCTGCCGGTGCGCCGGGGCAAACTCGCCCTGCAACAGGTTGAGCATCGGCTCGGCGCCGAGCTGGGCCGCAAAAAACGCGAGCACGTCGCGCTGCCGCGCATGGTAGTTCGACACCGCAACAGGCAAGTTCAGCGCGGGCGCGGAACGGAAGTCATACACCTGGAGCTTGTCGAGTTCGGCTTTCTCGACGACCAGCGACAGCCAGTCCGACAATCCTGCCAGGTCGCTTGCGCCCGCTTGCGCTGGCGCCGTGCGCAGCAGCGCGCGCTGGTCTTCGACCACGAGCGTACCGCCGTCGATGATCGGCAGGGCGAGCGCTTCCGGGATCACGGCATCCGGCCGGATGCCGTCGCGCGCCAGGCGTTCGATCCAGCCGCGCAGCACACTGCGCTCGACGATGGCGACGGGCACACGCGCTTCGCTCAAGCGTTCTGGCAAGGCGAAGTGCAGATCTTCGACCGCGCTCGCGAGCTGATCCTCCAGCGCGAACGGCAACGCCTTGGCAAATTGCGCGCGCTGCGCCGACATCCGCGGCGTCTCCAGCAGCAGCACCTGCTCGGTGGGTACCAGCACCAGGATGCCGCGTGACCGCGCCAGCGTCTCGAGTGGCGGCGCGCCGGCATTGGCGCCCGACAAGGCACGGCCCTGCGCATCCTGTGCGAGCCAGGTCAGGCTTTCATCGGGATGCAGTCGCAACAGCAGGCGATCGGACATGGGCAAGTGGGCATGAAAAACTGCGGCGATTGTAGCAGTTCGGCCAGCACCGTCCGGGGCTCAGTCATCCGCGCCGCGGCTACGCTGGATCACACGGACACCAGCATTGTTGCCAGTCCTGCGCTCAATCAGGCTATAGAACACGAACGGCAAGTCATCAAGCGTGATCTGGCTGCGAGCGAGGAAATAGGTGCTGCGCACGCTGTAGCATTGCGCAAATGTCACTGGCTCGATGGAGATGTCCGGCTGAATCTTTTTCAATTCATCCGGTATCAAGGCATAACTTGCCTGGCCCTGCTGCCAGAGCGCCTGTGCCATCTGCTGGGTAATTTGTGGATCAAGTGTCATCAGCACCGGCACGCGCGCCGTGTTGACGTTGATCAGCGTACCTGGTGGCAACGCGCTCACATACGGCGCGAGTTGCGCGTAGACCTCGCCGCTTACGCCTTTGAGCAGACGCAATTCGGAAACATGTAAAAATATATTTCTCGATCGCCGATACGGCACGGGCTGGCCAAGGTAGTACGCATCGCCGGTCTGGACGCTGCTGCCGGTATTCATCCAATAACCGACAACATTGGCAAGCGTAGGATCAAGCTTCAGCGCCTTAAGCAGCAGACCGAATTTGGCTTCCCAGATAGCGTGCTGCGGATTGATTGGCGAAAGATTGTTGAGATTGAAACGCCCATCCAGATCGCTCATCGTCGCCGTGATCTCGCCGCCAGGCACCGGCGTCGGCGGCAGCGGCACGGACCATATATCGCCAGAAGTATCGGTATTGCTTTTACCGCTATCGGCATCTTGCAGCAACACGTGCGCAGCGAAGGCTTCCAGGCCGAGCGAATAGCTTTCCGCCTGCGCTGTGCGCAAGCTGTTGCGCGTGCGCGCGGCGGTCAATTCGCCGCGATCGAGCAAAGCGGCGATCAGTACGGTCGCCAGTGCCACGACGAGTAGCGCGACGAGCAAGGCGACGCCTTTTTGCCGGCGTTGTGGAGAAATGGACAAGTTCATTTTGTTGTACCCGGCGGTAGCGGGTTATTTTGTCCCAGAGGTGGAGGGGCAGATAGCGGCCATGCGGATACCAGCTCGATCACGCGCACGATCTCGCCGTAGTCACGGGTCTGCATATGCCATTCGACCGCGCGTGGCAGCAGGCGCACGTTCTGCGTTTGTGGTGGCGGCCAAACGTCGAACCAGCGGTTGCTCGGATCCAGATAGCGCAGGCGAAAATCCGTGACCCCCTCGCGCAACGTCGTGATCTGCGGCGCCGTGTTCGGCGCGCGATCGAGCACCGGATAGTTGCCGCGCTTGAGCGCTCCGGCATCCAGCTCGTACAGCACCCGCTCCAGATTTGGCCGCGCCTCGGCCTGCGGATTGGCGAAACCGAGCCGGGTGAATTCCAGTCCGCCCGCCGTCCCGGTGAATGCCGGCAAGGTCTGACCGACAGAACCCGTCGCCTGCCTTGCTACCGCCTGACGCAAGTCGCGATCGAGTGTGGTGACCGCGCGCATCAGGTCGCGGAACGCATCTTCCTGCCTGGCCAGTTCGCCGCGGGTACGCGCGATCGAGTTCAAGCCGCCATAGGCCAGCGCCGCCATGATCGAAAAAACCGCCAACGCGACCAGAAGCTCGATCAGACTGAAGCCAGACCGAACAAGTCGCTTTCTATCTTTGTGTACTTTGTCGCTAGTCACGGCTGCAGATCCGTGCCGCCGAAGCCGACCAGCACAGCGACCGGCGCCGGACTTTCAGCTGATGTATAGACATAGACGTTCAGGCGCCGCATGGTCGCAACCTCGGTCGCTTCCACGTTCAACTGCCAGTGCCAGTCGCGACCGGCGAACTTGCGCTGCCCATCGCTCTTTCCCGTCGGCGGAAATGGATTGGCCAAGCGCGTTTCCGCCAGCACGTCGGCGGCGAGCCAACCCGCCAGGGTGCGCTCGCGCAAATCGCCAAACGCCTGCACCTGGATCGCCGCCGTTCGCGTCAGCGCCATCAGCGCCAGGGCCAGGACCAGCAGACCGACAAGTACCTCGATCAGGGTAAACCCTTTGGCGGATCGCTCAGCGCGCACGCGAATTCACCGTTGCGAGCGCAACCGTGCCATCCGGCTGGCCATTCACGCGGTAACGCGTGGCGTTTTCCGGCAGGCGCAGTTCCAGCTCGAAAGCGGTCAACTCGCCCGAGGAGAAGCACAGCAATTGCGGCTTCTGCGGAAACTCCGTCGCGATTTCCACCCGGTGTCCGTCGCGACTGAGTGCGGCTGCGCTATTGGCCAGCCAGGTGCGCGGCCGCAATTCGCCTTCGCGAAAAGCTTTCCAGTCGTCGCGCTCCAGCAGACTGAAACGATAGCCCGATGTATTCATGCTGACGCCGATTTCGCGGCCAGTGAGTTCGGCCTGCTCGCAGGCGTAAGCGACAAGGGCCTGCACCTGCTGGGCCTGGCGCTCGAGCTGGCGTTCGCCGCCACCGACGCCGACCGCGAGCGTGAGCGCCGCAGCAAGCACACCGAGAATCACAATCACAACCAGGATCTCGATCAGGGTGAAGCCGCGCGGCTGCGTCATGGGTAAGCGACGGATTGTCATTGCCGCAGCGTCGCCGGCGCGTCAGTTGTCCCAGTTGCCAACGTCTGCGTCCTCGCCCTCGCCGCCTGGCTTGCCGTCAGCGCCATAGCTGAACACGTCGATATCGCCGTGCGACCCGGGGTGCAGATACAGATAGGGCTTGGCCCACGGATCCTTTGGCGTCTTGTCCAGGTAGCCGTGCCAGTTCGGGGCTTCCGGCGCACCGCTGGGCTTGTGTACAAGCGCATCCAGGCCCTGTTCGGTACCTGGATAAGTATAATTATCCAGTTTGTACGTGTTCAGCGCGGTGACGATCGCCTGGATATCCTGTTTCGCGCGTACCTGGCGCGCCTCGCCCGGATGCTCCATTACTCTCGGCACGACGATCGCGGCAAGGATGCCCAGGATAACCACCACTACGAGGATCTCTATCAATGTGAAGCCGCGTGCTGCGGCCGGTGTGCGCGAGATTTGCATCGACGTTACCTTGTATTACGAGTTGCCTGCGCCGATCATAGCAAAGCATGAGCGCCGTCCCCGAACCCGATTTGAACGAACCAGATCAGAATCGCAGCTTGAGCGCGCGCGACCTCGCCGCGGTCTGGCATCCGTGCACGCAGATGCATGACCACCGCACTGCCGATCACAGCGGGCCTGCTCAGCCGGGCGTGCCGATGATCCCGATCGCGCGCGGCGAAGGCGCGTGGCTGATCGACCAGAACGGCAAACGCTATCTGGATGCGATCAGTTCCTGGTGGACGAACCTGTTCGGCCACGCCAACCCGCGAATTGCGGCGGCGATCAAGGATCAGTTGAACCGGCTCGAGCATGTGATCTTCGCTGGCTTTACCCATGAACCGGCGATCGCGTTGGCCGAAGAATTGCTGCGGGTCGCGCCGCCGGGACTTGCGCGCGTGTTCTACGCCGACAATGGATCCAGCGCTGTGGAAGTCGCGCTGAAGATGAGCTTTCACTATTGGCGAAATCTTGGACGCGAGCGCAAGACGCGCTTCATCGCGCTGACCGGCAGTTATCACGGCGAGACGCTCGGCGCGCTCTCGGTCACCGACGTGCCGCTGTATCGGGCAACTTATGCGCCGCTGATGCACGAGCCGATTCTAGTGGCCTCGCCGGATTGCCACCTGCGCGATACGGGCGAGTCTTGGCGCGATCACTCGCTGCGCAAACTAGCGCCCATGCGCACGGCACTCGAGCATCATGCCGCGGAAGTTTGCGCGGTGATCGTCGAGCCTCTGGTGCAGTGCGCCGGTGGAATGCGCATGTACCACCCCGCCTATCTGACTGCACTGCGCCAACTCTGCGATGAATTTGGCGTGCATCTGATCGCCGACGAGATTGCGGTCGGCTTCGGCCGCACCGGCACCCTGTTTGCTTGCGAGCAGGCGCAAATGACTCCAGACTTTTTGTGCCTGTCGAAGGGCCTGACCGGCGGTTTTCTGCCGTTGTCGGCGGTGCTGACCACGGCGGACGTCTATGCTGCTTTTTATGCAGAATATACAAGTGGAAAAGCATTCCTGCATTCGCACAGCTATACCGGCAATCCGCTCGCCTGCCGCGCGGCGCTGGAGACGCTGGCGATCTTCCGCGAAGAAAACGTCCTGACACGCAATCGCGGCTTGGCGGAGCATCTGGCACGGCGACTGGCGCCACTGGCCGACCACCCCAATGTCGCCGAAGTTCGCCAGACCGGCATGATCGCCGCTGTCGAACTGGTGCGCCTCAAGTCGCCGCGCGAGGCGTTTCCCGCCGCAGAACGTCGTGGCTTGCGTGTGTATCTGCGTGGCCTCGGGTCCGCAGACGACAAGCGCGCCGTACTGCTACGCCCGCTCGGCGACGTGGTTTACTTCATGCCGCCATATGTCATCACGCCGGAGGAAATTGACGTGATGGTTGATGCCGCCGTTGCCGGCATCGACGCGGCTGTCGCGTAAAGTAAGGATATTTATGCGCATTCCCCGCATTTTTACCGATCAGGCGTTGCACGCCGGCAGCGAAATACTCCTGCCCGAGCAGGCGGGCGAACACGTGGCACGCGTGCTGCGACTTGAGCGCGGCCACCCGCTGATCCTGTTCAATGGCGACGGACGTGAATGCGACGCGCGCCTGGCAATGCTGGCAAAGCGTTCGGTTACCGCGGAAATCATCCTCGTGCGCGACGCAGATCGCGAGTCGCCACTGCAGTTGACCCTGGCGCAAAGCATCGCGCGCGGCGAGAAGATGGACTGGATCCTGCAAAAGGCAACCGAGCTTGGTGTGGCGCGCATCGTGCCGCTGGTGACTGAACGTACCGAGGTAAAACTCGACGAAGATCGGGCGGAACGGCGGCTGGCGCACTGGACCAGTGTGATTGCAGGCGCCTGTGAACAGTCCGGCCGCAATCGCCTTCCCGTGCTGGAACCGCCGCAGCGATTGGATCGCTGGCTCGGATCGCTCGGTGACAATGCTGCAGCCCGACTCGCGTTATTGCCGGAAGGCGACGTGCAGTTGCGGCAGTTGCCAGCAATGCACAGCGCCGCGCTCATCGCAGTCGGCCCGGAGGGCGGCTTTTCCGAGCACGATATCGCCATGCTCAACCAGGGTCAGTTTCGCGGCTTGCGTTTGGGTCCGCGCGTTCTGCGCACCGAGACGGCAGGCGTCGCCGCACTCGCGGCGCTGCAGGCTTTGTACGGGGATCTGTGAGCGCAGATTTATTTGCAGCAAGTTATGTACTGCAAGCCCGTTACGCGGCCGCCATGGCCTCAGCGATCATGTTTTCAATCTGGCCCAGGTTGGGAATCACTGCCTGGTCGTCGCGCACGAGCACATGGCCATGCACTCCGGGAGGATGCGCACTTTCGTCGCCGGTCGGAATCAGCAGGTCCGGCGTCACTGTGGTCAACCGCGGGAAACCCTGCGCGAGCAGTGCCATGAACGGCATCTTCGCGTTTCCACCCAGCGCCTTGAGCACGGCGACCTTGGCGTTGCTGTAGCTTTCCTGCGTTGCGCTGCCGGACAGCATCGAGAACGAGAACAACGGCAGGCGCCAGCCGCGCCAGGACAATCGGCCGAGCAGCCAATCCGGAGCGTTCGCGATTTTCTCCGGCACCGAGTAAGTGATGACCTCAGCTACGGTAGCGTTTGGCAGCAAGACGCGCCCGCCCGTTACCGGGATCATGAGGCCGCGGATTTCACGTGTGCTGGATTCTGCCATTACCTTCAACCTTTGCCGTAATCGGCAATCATTTTTTCAGCGAGTTGTTTCGGTGAGCCGAGGAAACTCACCACGCCAGCTTCACGTGCGCCGTCGACCATCGAGCTGATAACGCAGGTCTCCGGATCCTGCGCCCAGACAACGCCGCCTCTGGATTTCAGATACTTGCTGCCTTCGACCGCGTCATGCGCCATGCCGGAGAAAATGATCGCGCCTGACCTGTCGCCGAATTGATCGGCCACGTCGCGCATCACTTGGTCGATCGATGGACTGTACGGCGGTTTTTCTGGTAGATGCGCCAGCGTGACCACGCCTTCGGTGTCGACTTTCATGCGATGCGTGGTCGGTACTACCAGGACTTCACTTTGGCTGACACGCTCGCCATGTGTCGGATTGCGTACGGTCAACGCAATGGCCTTGGCCAGTTGCGCCGACATCAGTTCGAGGAATTCTTCTCCCATGTGCTGGGCCAGCACGAACAGCATCGGGAATCCGATGGGCAAGGCGCCAAGAAAATCACGCACGGCTTCCGGACCGCCGATCGATGCGCCGAGGACAAAGACGCGCTGAATGCCCGCACCCGTGCCGACCTTGAGCGCGGGACGGCTGCCGTCAAGCCACGCCTCTTTTGCATAGTTCGGGTTCAGGTAGGTTGGCGCGACCGCCTCTTCCATCGGCATCAGTTCCAGCGAGAGTCCTGAGCTCTCGGGAACTGCCGGTGCCTGATTCGCAGTCGCTGCGTCCACCTGTGGCGCCAGATAGTCCGAGGCCGCGACTTTCTCAATACCAAATGTCGACGACGCCGGCATGTCGGGTATCGCGCCGAGAGATTCATCGAACGCTTCCAGGTTCCATTCCGGCGGCAACACCGGCTCAGCGCTTTCTTCGATCGGGGCGGATTCTCGCTGTCCCGGCTTGAATGCGCCGTCACTGGCTTCCGGAACCGACGCCGCGGCGGCATCCAGGTGATCGAAGATCGCCGGGAATTCAGCGTGCAGGTCGCCCGGCTCGCCGGCCGAGGCAAGCGCAGCAGGCGCGCGCACATCAGGCAGATCGGCGCCGGGAAAGTCGAAGGGAATATCGATGGCGTCGGGTTCAGCAAGATTGGCGCCCCTGGCGCCGGTCGGCATGTCTTCGGCGGGCAGACCGATGTCGTAATCTGTTGCGGTGGGCTGCCCTTTTGCCGGGGCGGCAGCCGCGAACAAAGCATCTAGTTCTGCGCCGAAATCATTCGCCGGCTCGACCTTGCTCGCAACTGGTATCGGTTCAGGCGCAGCTTCTGCGTCATAGGCAAAATCTGCGAGCGCGTCGATGTCGAGTCCTTCGGGCTCCGGCGCAATCAATTTTGCGCTGACATTATCGGCGAAGTCCGGCAGCGGCATTTCCACGGTCGGCTCGTCGATCGCTGGCGTCGGTACCGGAGCGCTTGGCGCAGTTGCAGCAATTCGCGTTGGCGCCGCGACGACCACGGCTGGCGTGAATTGGTTGACGCGCTCGCCGGGTTTTTCCGCCACCGGCACGCCGGACGCGGATTTCTGCACCGGCGTCGGTACAGCTTCGGCGCCAAGCGGGCGCGCCGGCGTCGCGATCGCCGGTTGGCGCAGAAGTTTTGCCGCCAGGTTGCGCGCCCAGCGCGCATGATCCCAGCCGGAAAGATTGGAGGAAACCTGCGCGTCGTTGAACAGGACCTCGTAGTCGCCTTCGTCAAGTACGTCGTAAAGGTGATCGATGTAGGTATCGCTGTCCGCTTCGAGATTGACGATGACGATGCGCGCGCCGGAGCCCTCGAGCTTGTCGCGATCGATATCCGCGGGCGGCGCCTCGTAGACCACCACGGCGCCCAGCTCCTTGAGCGCATCGCGCAGATGCACGCCGAACTGGCCGGCCTGGTAAAGCAAGGCGACGCGTAGATCCTGACCTTGGAGATTAGGCACGACTCAACCTCAAGGTTTCCTGGACATTGCGCAACAGATCCGCTTCCTGATAGGGCTTGCCCAGATAGCGCTCGACACCAATTTCCAGCGCGCGCTGGCGATGCTTTTCGCCGGTGCGCGAGGTGATCATGATGATCGGCACCAGCTTCAGGCGCGGGTCGTTCTTCATGTATGTGGCCAATTCGTAGCCGTCCATGCGCGGCATCTCGACGTCGAGCAAGACGATATCCGGCACCTTGTCCTGCAGCTTTTCGACCGCATCCAGACCATCCTTCGCGGTGATCACATCCATGTCGTTGCGCTCGAGCACGCGTGTGGTGACCTTGCGCATGGTGATGGAATCGTCCACGACCATGATCAGCGGATGCGCGCGCGGCTCGAATATCGGTTGCGGCGGCGTGATCGCAGGCAACGGCATTTCGCCGGATTCCACGCGTTCGCGCAGGGCAGCGGAGCGGCGTACCAGCGGCGCGAGATCCAGAATCATCACCACCGAGCCATCGCCCATGATGGTGGCGCCAAAGATGCCCGGCACGGAACTTATCTGCGGGCCGACCGACTTGACCACGATTTCGCGCGAGCCGATGACGCCATCGATACGCACGGCGGCGCGCTGGTCGCCGGTGCGGGTCATGAGCAGCGGCAACTGCGCCTCGTCGATGATGCGCGAAGGCGGCATGTTCAACAGGTGCGACAATTCGTAGATCAGGTATTCGTCGCCGGCGTAGGTGTAGGCCGGATTCGGCTTGCCCATGCGCCGTTCCAGGTCATCGCGCGCGATGCGCACCACGCCCTGTACCGACGACATCGGCACCGCATAGGTAGCCTCGCCCAGTCGTACCAGAATGGCCTGGGTGACTGCCAGGGTAAACGGCAGTCGAATGATGAAAGTGCTACCGGTGCCGCGATTGGAATCGATCGCCAGCGAACCGCCGAGTTGCTTGATCTCGTTGTGCACGACATCCATGCCGACACCGCGACCGGAGAGCTGGGTCACCTGCTCGGCGGTAGAGAATCCGGTTTCAAGGATGAACCCATACAGATCGCGGTCGGACAATTGCGCGTCGGGCTTGAGCAGGCCGCGCTCGATCGCCTTGCGCCGGATCGCGTCGCGATCCATGCCCTTGCCATCGTCGGATACGCGCAACACGACTTCTGTCGCCTCGCGGCTGACCTGAATCGTCACCGTGCCTTCGGACTGTTTGCCCGCGGCGGTGCGTTCCTCCGGCGACTCGATGCCGTGAGCCAGCGCATTGCGCAGCATGTGCTCGAACGGCGCTTTCATGCGCTCGAGCAGGTTGCGATCCATTTCGCCTTGTGCACCTTCGACTTTCAGCTGCGCGCGTTTGCCGACTTCCTGCGCGGCCTGGCGCACGGTACGGCGCAAGCTCGGCACCATTGAATCGAACGGCACCATGCGCGTGCGCATGAGGCCTTCCTGCAGATCCGATGAAACGCGCGACTGCTGCAGCAGCAGCGTTTCAGACTGACGCGTCAGATCATCGAGCAGGCCCTGAATGGAGACCAAGTCCGATACCGACTCGGCGAGCGCACGCGACAATTGCTGCAATTGGCTGAAGCGATCCAGTTCCAGCGGATCGAATGAGGATTCGCTGGATTCGGCTTCACGCTGGTAGCGCGACAGGATTTGCGCTTCGGTTTCCATTTCGAGTTTGCGCAGCTGATCGCGCAAGCGGCTGACGGTCGTTTCGAATTCCACCAAGTTGAAGCGGAAGGTCGATATCTGCTGTTCCAGACGCGAACGATAAATCGAAACTTCGCCGGCATAGTTGACCAGTGAATCGAGCAAGTCCGAACGCACGCGAATCATTTCCTGCGGCGCGTGGGTCTGTACTTCTTCTTCGAGCGCTGGCAGTGGGCGCGGCGCTGGCCGCGACGGCTTGGCGGCCTTTACGGGCGGCGCAATTTCGGCTTCATTTTCCTCTGCAGGCGCCGTTTCAGTCGTCTCCGGCACCGATACAGGCATCGCGGCAACCACTGGCGCGGCAAGCGGCAATTCGCCGGATACTAAACCTTCAAATCGAGCGATCGCATGTTCGGGCATCGCGATTGCCTGACGCTTGGCTACGCGCTGCACCAGACCGTGTAGGCGATCGAAGCCGCGTTCCAGCGATTCGACGGTGATCCGATCCATCAGTCGGCGGTTTTCGCTGATCGATTCGAGCAGCGACTCCATCGAGTGACTCAGATCGCCGATGGGGGCAAGGCCCGCCATGCGCGCACCGCCCTTGAGCGTATGCAGATCGCGCTGCAAGCCGGTGACCAGATCGCGATCCTGCGGCGCTTCGCGCAGACGCGCCATCATCGAATCGGAGTGATCCAGGATGTCGGCCGCCTCCTGCACGAAAATCTCGAGCAGGTCTTCATCAATGTCCGGCAGGTCGAGTTTGCCGTCTGGCTGGGCGTCGTCCGGTAATGGCGGCGCATGCACGGCTTGTACCTCGTGTACTTTTTCCACTTCTGAAGCGGCCATCGCTGGCGCTGTTTCGGGTGCCGCATCAGTCAATTCCGCGACGGGCTCTTGGAGCGTCACTTGCAACGCCGACTCGGCCTGCGCCAGATCCTCGAATGAGAGCAATTCGGCAGGATCCATAGCAGCGGGCTGTTCGGCCTGCACTTCGTCTTGCGTGTCTGGTGCGCTTGCGGTTTCCGCCCGCGGCGTTTCTTCGTGGGTCGTTTCGGCCACGTGTGCCGCTTCTTGTTCTTCCAGCTGCTGCAGCCAGGCCGCGGTGAGATCTTCTTCATTGCCGGAGGTAGCGGCCACAGTCAGGCCTGCGTCGGCGGGTTTGCCTTCGAAATTGTCCGCTTCGATATTGGCAAGCGTGTATAGCGAATCACTGGATTCGGCAGACTCGTCGCTTTCCAATTCCAACGCGGCCAGCAGCGCTGCGTCGTCATCCGGCGCAATGCCTTCGGCTTGCGCCTGTGGCGCTGGTGTTTCCGTTGGCGCCGACATCGGCGCGTCGATAGTGGCGGCAACGGGAGCCATCGCCTGCGCCTCGTCTTCGGCGAGCGCGAACAGGGTGTGCATCATTTCCGGTTCGGGCAGCGTATCGCGCAGTTCGGCCACGCGCGCGGCGAGCGCATCGGAACCCGGAATCTGCGGATGAGCCTGCTCCAGCGCATCGATGATCTGTCGCACCAGGGCGGAAGACTCGGCCAGCGCAGCCAGGCCCGCGGCATGCGGCGCGCGATGATCCGCGCGTAAACGCTTGATGTAGCCTTCCAGCGGCGCCAACACATGGGTGATGACAGGAATATCCACCATCGCTATCGCGCCGTTGAGCGTATGCACTGCGCGCAGCAGCGGTTCGCTCGCCGGCAACGAAGGCGTGGCGCGCACGTCGGCGATGTAGCCGTCGATCACGCCCAGATGCGTGCTGACTTCGCTCTTGAGGATTTCGAATAACACTGGATCGATATTCGGCAGCGGTTCCGCGGAAAGCGAGATCTGTTCGTCCAGATCTCCGCCCGCATGCGCCGCGATCTCCTCTGGCGATGCGCTGAATGCACTTTCGATATCCAGACTCGAGTTCAACTCGATCTCTTCATCGGCTGGTGCAATCGTGGGCGACACTGGCTCGATTGCAGCCGCTGCGACTTCATCGACCACCGGCACGAGTCGACGCACCATGCGTTTGACTTTTTTCATGCGCTGGGCAGCGCCGGTGCGCACCCAGGCGTCTTCGCCCGCGCAGAGTTTGTCTGCGACATCCATGATGGCGCCGATATCGGATTTGGGTGAACCTTCTCCGCGCAGCGCCGCCAGAAGTTCCGGCAGCACGCCGACTGCGTTGTCGGCCAATGCCTGCACCGGGGGTCCCGGCTGAATCGTCTTGTCGAGCACGCGATTGAGCATGTTCTCGACTTTCCAGCTGAATTCGCCGAGCGCGAGCGCGCCGACCAGGCGTCCGGAACCTTTCAGCGTATGGAACGAGCGCCGGATCGGTTTGAGTTTTTCAAAATCGCTGACGTCTGCTTTCCACGCCGGCAAACAACGATTGAGGTTTTCGATTTCGTCCTGTACTTCCTCGACGAATACTTCGCGGATTTCCTCGTCGATATCGTCGGAAGACGTCGCGCTGAAGCTGGCGTCGGCGATCGGCGACTTTGCCGCAACGTCAGGCACTTCCTCTTCGATTTCTTCCTCGACCTCGACATAGCGCACATTCGTCGCCGGTGTCGCCGTGGCCTCGGTTTCGGCCAGGCGCAGACCGCTCAGATCGTGCGCAGGCAGCTCGTGATGTTTGGCCTCACCAACGATGAGGTCTTCCAGTCCGCGGCCGGGAGCGATCTCGATGGCTGGATGGCCTTCAAGATTTCGCATTCCGAGACCGTGCGTGAGGTCGTCTTCACCCGCAGTTGCCAAGGCCGCTGCCGGCGGGGTGGTGTCTTCCTTGCCCAGGCGCGCAATGAAATCGTCGATGCTTTCATCCGGAAGTTCGATGCTGGGAAATTCCGAGCTGTCCGCAGCTGGACTCACGGCCGGTTCATTGTCCTCATGATGCAGCTTCAGTCCGGCTTCGCCGCTGGCAGGCAAATTTTCGCCCCAGCTTGGAAATTCGCTATCCTGCGCGGCGTGATCGGCGGTAGCGCTTGCCAGTCCACCGACAGCGAAAGATGCGGACGGTACCGACTGCTCCTTGCTGGCGACGACCGACGCTGGCGTCGAGGAGGATTGCCAGGTCGCCCCGCCGGGATGCTCCGGCGAAGGCTCGACCGGCGGCGGCGCGCCGCCTCCATCGTCATCGGGCACAGGCCAGTAGCCGAGTGCCGCAAGGCTCTGGCGGGTAACCTCCAGAATCTTGTCGCGTCCGCCGCGTTGTTCGCGGGTCGCTTCCATGTAGTACTCGATCGAAGCCAGCGCATCGGCGAGTTTGTCCATCTGCTCCACCGTCGGTACGCGGCGATGGCGCAACAATTCCACTTCGACGAAGCGCACGATGCCATTCATCAGCTGTGCCGGCTCAGACAGATTGAGCATGCGCAACGCACCGCCGATTTCCTCCAGCAGGCGCGGAATGGGTTCGACCCGGGCGTGATCCCAGGGCGATTCGACGAAGGCGACGATGTCTTGTTTTGCCTGGGAGATATTGACCGAGGCTTCCTTCATCAGCGCATCGAGAATCTTGCGCACTTCGGCCTTGGGCAATTCCAGCTCGCCCGGCGCAGTGCCTTCGGACGTCGGCGATTCGGCGCCGAGGCGATCAATGTGATCGTCCAGCGAGGCTTCCACATACAGCAGCGCACCGGCCACATCGAGCAGCGTGCTTTCGTCGGAAGAACGCGTCTTGTTGGCGATCTCCTCGACGATCTTTCGTTGTTCCAACACCACCCGGCGTGGCACACCCAGTCCAAGCATGCCCAGGGTGTCGCCGACGCGATCCAGCACGTCGGCCTGCGGCATCAATTCAGCCGCATCGGCGTTTTGCGCGCGCAGGAAGATGTCCAACGCTTCCTTCACTCGCATCAGGTCGTCTTTGATCGCTGCGGAAACCGTATCCAGCAAGGTGCGGTTGTGTCCGGAAATCGAACCCTTGGCATGCGCGAGTTCTTTTTCGCTGGGCAGCAGCGTGTCGAGCTTGTATGTGCCGCGAATCTCTACGGCGCGTTCGCCCCCGGCGCCCGAGTGCGCCAGGTAGTACAGCAGATTCTTGACCAGCTCGACCGGCGGCGCGATCCGAAACGCTGTCTCGCCGGAGTCGACCAGACGCTTGATTTCGCGATCGACCTTGCCGAACAGCAGTTTCACCGCGGCGTTGGCCTCAAGCGCGCCGGAAGCGACACTTTCCAGCACACCTGTGGCGATCCACCACAACCTGCGCGCATCTTCCTGGGTGCCGGCGGCGCGCAGACGATCAAGGATGCCGATCAGTCGTTCGAGTTGATCGCTGGCCGAATCGTCGCGAATCCAGCGCAACAGCGAAAGCTGGAACGCGGTGCGCAGACGCGCAGCCTCGGCCTTGAGTTCAAGCTCGGGCATGCCGCTGGGCGAACCCGCTGCGCCATCAGGCATGGGTAACGACAGATCCGGCGAAAACAGTACCGATTCGGTCAGCAGCTTTTCGCCGCGCGTGGCGCGCAAATCGTTGAGCAGGGGCAGCAGGACGATCGGAATGTCCTTGTGCCCGCTTTGCAGGCGTTCCAGATAATCCGGCAGTTGCACGATGCCGCGCATCAATACCGAATAGGTGTCGTCCTGCGGCTTGACCTTGCCGTCGAGCAGCGCCAATGCCACGCGCTCCATTTCCTCCACGACCATTGCCGCGCCGTACAACTCGACCATACGCAAGGTGCCTTGCACCTGGTGCAGATAGGTCGCGCAAAAGCGCATGAGGCTGGTATCGGCGGGATCTTCGACGTATGCCTCGAGCGCCTGACGCGCCTGCTTGAGCGTTTCGTCCAGTTCCTGCTTCACCCAATTAAGGGTGGTGAAGTCGATGCCGTCTTGAAGTTTCATACCTTATCTCTCAACTATTGCGCAGAAACGCCAGCACGTTGCGGTTGTCGACGCGACGCAGACTGGCATGCGCGAACTTGGTCACCTCGCCCGCACCCAGCACCAGCAAGCCACCGGGTTTGAGCAGGTTGGCGAAGGTCGCCAGCAATTCGCGACGCCGATCGCGCGCGAAGTAGATCAACACGTTTTGACAAAAAATCAAATCCAACCGCTTCAACGGCGCGCGCGCCGAATCGAGCAGGTTGAACGACGCGAACCCCACCCGCTTGCGCAGCGCTTCGCCAATCCTGAAAGTGTCGCCATCCACCGCTTCGCAATAGCGTTCGCGATACTCGACCGGTATTTCGTCGATCCTCTGGCGCGGGTAAAGTCCGGCCCGCCCAACGGCCAAGGCCGGAAGACTGACGTCGGTCGCGGTCACGCCAAAATAAACTTTTGGCCCGACCATCGCTGCGAGGTGCCGATCCAGCACCATCGCCAGCGTGTAGGCTTCCTCGCCGCTGGAGCAACCCACGCTCCAGGCATGCAGCGGGGTCTTTGAAGTCAGGCGCGGAAGCCACTCCTTCGCGATCAGATCGAACGACGGCGGGTGGCGGAAGAAATGCGTCTCGTGCACCGTCAGCCGGTCGACTAGAGTCGTCCACTCGATCGCACCTTCTGGAACCTTCTGCAACTCGTGGAAGTAATCCTCGAAGCTCGAGAATGCCGTCTCGCGCATTCGCCCGCGCACGCTGGTGACCAGGAATGCCTTGCGCGCCAGCGGCACAACAACGCCCGTGCGCTTCTCGAGCAGACTCGCCCAGCGCTCGAACTCGCTGTCGTCCATGCCAGGCAGGGGCGTCAACGCTGACCAGTTCCCGGCGGCGATCACCATGCTCGATATACACCTCCGAAAACCAAGGATGCCGCAAAAGCCCTTTGTATACTTGTACTGACCTGCGCATCCGCTGCGCAGTCATTGCCGCTCTCGTCGACCAAGCTGTCATCGCGCTTGATCCGTACACGCCGTCGCCCGGTCTCAGGTCGGCAGCTTGAAGTCCGCGACCGAACGGCGCAGGTCGGCGGCGAGCTGGGCCAGGTTGCCGATCGATTCGGCGGTCTGGCTCGCGCCGACCGAAGTCTGCGTGGTGATTTCCTGAATGACGTTCATCGTCGCCGAAATATTCGTCGCCGCGGCCGACTGCTGGCGCGCCGCTTCGGAAATGTTCTGAATGAGGTCGGCAAGATCGTTCGACACCTTTTCGATTTCGCCCAGCGCCAGGCCCGCGTCTTCGGCCAGACGCGCACCGGCCACCACTTCGGCCGTGGTCTGTTCCATCGAGGTGACCGCTTCGTTGGTATCGGCCTGAATCGTCTGCACCAGGGTTTCAATTCGGCGTGTGGCGCCCGACGCACGTTCGGCCAGTCGCTGCACTTCATCGGCGACGACCGCGAATCCGCGGCCGGCTTCACCAGCGGATGCGGCCTGAATGGCGGCGTTCAGGGCCAAAATGTTGGTCTGTTCGGCGATGTCGTTGATCAGTTCGACGATCGAACCAATTTCCTGCGTGGATTCGCCCAGTCGCTTGATGCGCTTGGACGTCTCCTGAATCTGGTCGCGAATCGAGTCCATGCCCTGAATTGTCTGGCGCACGATGCCGGCGCCCTTCGAGGCGATCTGCACCGAGCGCTGCGCCACGTCGGCCGATTCGGCCGAGTTCTTCGAGACCTCATCGATCGAGACCGCGATTTCATTGATCGCGGCCGACGCCGAGGTGATCTGCTGCGCCTGATGCTCGGCCGCTTCGGCCAGATGCATCGCGGTTGCCTGGGTTTCCTGCGCGGCCGCCGATACCTGCACGGCGGTTTCGTTAATCGTCGTCACCAGGGAGCGCAACGCTTCCACCGCGAAGTTCACCGAGTCCGCGATTGCGCCGGTGATGTCTTCGGTCACGGTGGCCTTCACCGTCAGATCGCCTTCTGCAAGCGATCCCATTTCGTCCAGCAAGCGCAGAATGGCTTCCTGGTTGCGCTGGTTCAATTCGGCAGTGACCTGGTAGCGTTGACGCTGGTTGCGGATCTGACTGAAGCCCAGCAGCACCACCAGGACAATGGCCGCGGCCGCCGCAATGATGCCGAGCAACAAACTCGGCAACGGACGCTTTGCCGGCAAATCGCCGATACCCTTGGACAACGGCTCCGCCTTGAGCAGCATCGTTTGACTGTCGATGGACGCCTGGTCCGCCGCCTGCTTCACATCCTGCAATGCGGATGCGGAATCAAGCAGCTTCTTGACCGCATCGCCAGTGAGATCAGTCCATTTCCTGTTGATGTCGGCAAGGATTTCCTTGGCACTGGGATTGTCCATGGCGCGGATGTTCAGATCCGGGTTGCCGCTGATAAGACCGGAGAGCACCGCGCCATAGAACTGCGCGTCGCGCTGCAAACCGTCGGCCGCCGACTGTGCCTCTTCGCCACCCTGCAGGATCGATTGCACGCGGCGCTGCATGCGGTCAGCGAGCAACATCTCTCGCGAGGAAATCTGCACCTGACTTGCCGTGCCGTTCTTCTGGGTCAAAATATTGACCACCTCGTCCATGCGCGAATTGAGCACCGGCATCTTGCTATTGAAATCGGCGGCAACCGCAGCGGTGCTGAGCACTTGTTCCTTGCTGTCCAGGATCTTGGTGACGTTCGTGTTGAGCGGCGCCCAGGCCTTGTCCAGATCGGCGATCTCCTTGGCGACGCCGGAACTCCCGTAGGCAAGCATTCCCGTCGTCGAGTCACCTTTCTTGAGTTTGTTGAGCAGATCGTCGACCGCGTTGCGCGTGGCTTCCAGGCTCTTGAACGCATCGATATTGCCGCCGGTGGCGTCGTTGGCCACCTTGGACAGCTGCTGCGACAACACCTGGATCTTCGTCACCAGGGCGCTGGCCTTGGCGTCCTGTCCGGCGTTGTAGGTCAAGAAGCCGAAATCCACCAAGGCCACGATGATCGCGACGATCAGCAATACGACAAGTAGCGTATTGGCTCCGCCCGTCCGTTCCTTACCGCCCGCTGCACCGGTCGTTACGCTCATAACTCACCCCTTGAATACTTTTGTAAGGCCAAAGGCGCTCATGCCGCCGCCTGCACGAAATCGGGGGTCCGCACCAGGGCCGTCATGCTGAACTGCCCCCAGATCACATCGCCCAATGGATATTTCTCTGCAACGAAACGGCTGTAGCGATCATCTTCCTCGCCGAACGCTTCGCTGCGCTGCTCCTCGGAAAAATTGCGTTGCCCCAGGACTTCGTCGATCAACAAACCGACGCTTCCACCGGATTGGCGGACCAGCAGCACGCGGCTGGAATCGGTGAACAGGGTGCGTTCGCCTTCCAGGTACTGCTTGAGGTCGATGACAGGCACAAGGTTGCCGCGGACATTGGCGACGCCGAGCAACCACGCGCGCGTCCCCGGCACGATCGTCAGCGACGGCTGGGTCAGGATTTCGTTGACCTCGTTGATGCTCGAGACCAGATAGCGCGCGCCGACACGGAAACCGATGCCGCGCCACAGCCCCGGCGCCTCGATCTGTTCGGGCAGGCCGGCGGCATGCGCAAGGCTGCGCCGCTCGTAATCGGCCAGAGCCTCAAAAGGCGAGAGCTGAAGCGTGTCGAGGACAGTCGCCATGGTTTCTTCAGTTCGACAAGAGTTTCTGGATGCGGGCGAGCAATTCCTGCTCGGCGACGGGTTTCACCAGGAAATCCTTGGCGCCCTGGCGCAAGCCCCAGACGCGATCGGTTTCCATCGATTTGGTGGTGACGATCAGAATCGGTATCGCTGAAGTTTCGCTGTCACGGCTGAGCGTGCGCGTGGCTTGAAAGCCGTTCATGCCCGGCATGATCACATCCATGATCACCATGTCCGGCCGTTCACGCTTGGCCGCCGCAATGCCTTCCTCCGCACTCGCTGCACTGCTCACACGGTGCCCGTGCTTTTCCAGCAGCGTAGTGAACACCCGCACGTCGGTTGGCGAATCATCAATAATCAGAATATGCGCCATCGTTTCCCCTCTTTCGGATGGCCTCCGCGCTTACTTGTGGCTGACATGCCGCCGGATTGCTCCGAGCAGCTCTTCACGCGTAAACGGCTTGGTCAAATATTGCTCGGACCCGACGATGCGCCCACGCGCCTTGTCGAACAGGCCATCTTTTGACGACAGCATGATCACCGGCGTGGCCTTGAACATCTGGTTGTTCTTGATCAGCGCGCAGGTCTGGTAGCCATCCAGACGCGGCATCATAATGTCGACGAAAATGATATTCGGCTGCTGGTCGGAAATTTTCGCCAACGCCTCGAAACCGTCGGTTGCGGTGACGACGTCGCAGCCTTCCTTCTTGAGCAAGGTCTCGGCAGTGCGGCGAATGGTTTTCGAGTCGTCGATGACCATGACCTTGAGGCCGGCCAAGTTGCCATCTTTTACTGTCTCTTCCACGTACAACCCCCTAGACCAACGGAGTGCCAAGTTCATGCGCCCGCGTGTACGTCAGCCAGCGACGCCTGACGTCAACCACCGCCGCGCCGCGACTGCCATCACGCAGACCTTAAGCTGTTTAACCAATACTTAGCAAATCTGTCAAGTAAATCCGCTAACCGGGCATCTTTGCTCGAAAATTCGCAGGCGGCGCGTACCCCCGATCCGTACTTGATGGCGCTCCATGAGGCGCTTTGCCAATGGAGCCGGATGCTAGTATAGACCCATCCCTGTCCCGCGCGCGCCCACAGACAATGGCAATTAGCAGCACATCCCGTGCCAACTATCCGAGCTGGCTTGTGCCCCTGTGCGACAAGGTAATCGCATGAGCCTGAAAGTCGCCGTGCTGATGGATCCGATCCAAGCGATCCATACCGAGAAAGATTCGACCTTCGCCATGCTGCTGGAAGCTCAGCGACGTGGCCATCGCCTGCTTTACCTGACCCAGGGCGGCCTTGCGCTGCATGACGCCACGCCATGGGCACACGCCGCTGCCCTGACAGTGCGCGACGATCCGTGCGACTGGTACACGCTGCAAGCACCGCAATGGCAGGACTTGCGCGAGGTCGATGTGATCCTGGCACGCAAGGATCCGCCGTTCGATGCCCAGTTTCTATATGACACGATGGTACTGGAACTGACGCAGCGCGCCGGTGTGCTCGTGATCAACGATCCGCAGGCCCTGCGCGACGCGAACGAAAAATTATTTTCGCTGCATTTTCCACAATGTATACCGCCGACCGTGATCGCGCGCGATGCGGCCCAGATCAAACGCTTCGTCGCTGACCAGGGCGATGTCGTGGTCAAGCCGCTGGACGGCATGGGCGGGCGTTCCATCTTCCGCAGCGGACGCGGCGACCCGAACCTCAACGTCATCCTGGAAACACTCACCGATAGCGGCCGCTGCTTCGCTGTCGCCCAGCGTTACCTTGAGGAAATTCGCGACGGCGACAAGCGCATCCTGCTGATCAACGGCGAGCCGGTTCCGTACGCGCTGGCGCGCATCCCCCAGGGCGACGATTTCCGCGGCAATCTTGCCCGCGGCGGCAAAGGCGTCGGCATGCCGCTGACCGACCGCGAGCGCTGGATTGCCGCCCAAGTCGGGCCGGAACTGCGCCGTCGCGGCATGCTGTTTGTCGGCCTGGACGTGATCGGTGACTGGCTCACCGAAGTCAATGTCACCTCGCCAACCTGCATTCGCGAACTCGACGCCCAGTTCGGACTGAACATCGCCGGCCAGTTGTTCGATGTCATCGAACGCAAGCGCGCCGGGGAATCGGACGCGTGAGCGCAGCGGCACGTCCCGTCGGCAGCGCCGATCGTTTCGGCGTCACCTTGTTGTTCTCGGTGATCGCGCACGGCGTGCTCGCGCTGGGGCTGACGTTCGAATACGAGAAACCGGCGCCGAGTCTGCCGTCGCTCGATGTGATCCTGGTGCAGTCGGCATCCGGACAAAAGCCCGACAAAGCCGAATACCTGGCCCAGGCGAACAATTCCGGCGGCGGCGACAGCGAGCGTCCACTGCGGCCCAGCGAGATGCTGTCCAGCCCCGTCACCAAACAGGATCCTGGCATTGCGCCACGGCCGATCGAAGCCGGCGCACCCAAGCCGCAACCGCCGAGCGAACGCGAATTGCTGACCCAGAGCAAGTCGAAATTTGCGGTGCATACGCAGACCGAAGTCCCGGAACAACCGGCGTTGCTGCAACCAACCGCGCGCGAGTTGATGGAGAAGAAGCTCGAGATGGCGCGGCTGGCCGAGGAAGTGCAGCGCGATTCTCAGGCCTACGCCAAGCGTCCGAAGAAAAAGTATATTTCCGCCAACACCAAGGAATATGCCTACGCCGGCTACATGGCCGCGTGGGTGGCGCGCATTGAACGTATCGGCAACCTCAACTATCCGGACGAAGCGCGGCGCCAGCAGTTGCACGGCCAATTGGTGTTGACCGTGGCCCTGAACCGCGATGGCTCGGTGAAGGACATCGACGTGATCCAGGCCAGCGGACACAAATTGCTCGACGAAGCAGCGATCCGTATCGTCAAACTCGCCGCGCCGTTTCCGCCAATTCCGCTCGAAGACGGCGTCGACGAGTTGTACGTCACCCGTACCTGGCAGTTCCTGCCGGGGGATATTTTGCGCAATCGGTGACGCCGGCGGGAAACGCAAGCTGATCACGCCGCCATTGCGGCACCCGGATTTCCGTCCTGCCCCGCCCGCCTCGTACAATGGCGGCATGAGTGCGCAACCGATCGGCCTCACCAATCATTTCCTCATCGCAATGCCGGGTATGCGCGACCCCAGCTTCCGTCGTGGTGTGGCTTTCCTGTGCCAGTACGGCGAGGAAGGTGCGATGGGCCTGCTGATAAATCGTCTTTCCGAATACCGGCTCGGCGACGTGCTGGCGCAGATGAATCTCAAATCCGACATCAACCAGGTCAGCGACGCGCCTGTGCTCATCGGCGGACCGGTCCAGCCGGAGCGCGGCTTTGTGCTGCATGCGCCGCATGGCGAGTGGGAATCCTCGTTCAAGATTTCCGAGCGCATCTGCGTGACCACCTCGCGTGACATTCTGGTCGCCATCGCCGAAGGCCGTGGTCCGCGGCAGGTTCTGGTGACGCTGGGTTATTCCGGCTGGAGCCAGGGCCAGATCGAAACGGAACTCAAGGAAAATTCGTGGCTGACCGCGCCGGCTGACGAACGCATCCTGTTTTCGACGCCGCTCGAACAGCGCTGGGAGGCCGCCGCCGCGCTGGTCGGCGTTGATATCGGCAGCCTGACTAACTATGCCGGTCACGCCTAGCTATCGCGTACATTTCAATACTTTTACACAAGTGAATAATTTTACAAATACCACGACGGTTCTCGGTTTCGACTATGGCGCGCGGCGCATCGGTGTCGCCGTTGGCAATGGCCTCACCCGTGGGGGGCGCGCGCTGGAGGTCGTGACGAATGGCGCGCAGGGGCCGGACTGGATGCGTCTGGACACCTTGCTGCGCGAATGGCGACCGGACGTCCTGCTGGTCGGGCTGCCGCTAACGATGGAAGGCGCCGAGCAGCAGAGCAGCCGCGCGGCGCGCGCTTTCGCGACGGCGCTTGGCGAACGCTATCGCGTGCCCCTGCATCTTGTTGACGAGCGCCTGAGTTCGATGGAAGCGGCACGGCGCTTTGCCGATCGCCGTGCCAACGGGCAGAGCCGGCGCAAGGATGCCCAAACCCTGGATGCGGTCGCCGCAGAGGTCATCGTCGAGAGCTGGCTGACGAGTGAACCGCCCACTGTCCGCACTGACGCTTCCTCATCGGGACAATAGCCACTCACATGTCGCATACGCCGTTTGCCCAGATCGACTCCGCCGGCCGCCTGCGCCACCTCGTTACGCTGGAAGGCCTGCCGCGCGAGCGTATTGTCGCCTTGCTCGACCGCGCGGAACACCTGCGCGCTGCCAGCCGCGGCGGCACCCGGCCGCTGGACCTGCTCGCCGGACGCACCGTCATCAATCTGTTTTTCGAATCATCCACGCGCACGCGCACCTCGTTCGATCTGGCAGCGCAGCGCCTGGGCGCGCACGTCATCAATTTCGATATCGCCAGCTCGTCGACGAGCAAGGGCGAATCGCTGCTCGACACCGTGCACACGCTCGAAGCGATGCATTGCGACGCGTTCGTCGTGCGCCACAAGGAAACCGGCACGCCGCAATTCATCGCGCAACATCTGCATTCGGGCGCCAGTGTGCTGAATGCGGGCGATGGCAGCCACGCGCATCCCACTCAGGGCCTGCTGGACGCGCTGACCTTGCGTCAGCATCGTGCCGACACCGCCGCCTTGCGTGTGGTCATTTGCGGCGACATCCGCCATTCGCGCGTGGCGCGCTCAGATGTGCACGCATTGCGCGCACTTGGCGTGGTCGAAATTCGCCTGTGCGCACCACAACAGCTGCTGCCCGATGTCCATGAAAATCGGGCGGCTGAATTTCCAGGTTGCAGCATTTTCCACAATTTCGACGAGGCCATCGCCGGCGTCGATGTCGTCATCATGCTGCGCCTGCAGAAAGAACGCATGGAAGCCGCAGCGATTCCGTCCGCAGCCGAATACTTCACGCGCTACGGCCTGTCGTCGACACGCATGGCCCAGGCACGTGCCGATTGCCTGGTCATGCATCCGGGACCGATCAACCGCGGTGTCGAGATTGCTGCAGAAGTCGCCGACGGCGCGCAATCGCTGATCCTGGAACAGGTCGCCAACGGCGTTTTCCTGCGCATGGCTGTGCTCGTGGAATTGCTCACGGCAGACAAGGCGCCGGCAAGACGCGCATAATTGCGTGGCCTGCCGCGCAACGCGCGCGGCCCATCGGGGATCTTCCATGCACCGGATTCATCAATTTGCCCTGCTCACCCTGGGCGCGGCACTGCTCACCGCCTGCGGCAAATCGCAGGAAAGCGCCGACACACCGCTGGCGTTCGCGCCGGCCGACACGGCTTATGCCTACGCCAATCTGGAGCCCATGCCTGCGGCCGTGACCGAGCAATGGTCCAAACGCATGCAGGAATATTGGCCGTCAGTGTTCGGCATGTACGATGCGATGTTGCAACACGCCAGCGACAAGGGCGACCCGCAGACCCTGCACTTTGTAAAGATCGCGCGGGTGTTGCTGGACGAGATCAAGACCCGCGACAGTTTGGACAAGTGGCGCGAAATCGGTTTCAAGCCGGATGCGCGCATCGCGTTCTACGGCGTCGGCATGGTGCCGGTGATGCGGCTGGAGTTGGGCGATCCGGCGGCATTCAGGGCGGAAGTGGCGCGCGTCGAGGAAAAACTCGGCGAAAAGCTGCCAGTGGCAAAAACCGGAAACCAGGAATACTGGCAGCTCGGCACCGACACGCTCGTGGCGGTCGTGGCGATCGAAGGTACGCATCTGGTTGCTACCCTGGTGCCGACGAATGCCAGCGATGCGCTCAAGCAAACCTTGCTTGGCATCACCCGTCCGGCACAGAACCTGGCGGCATCTGGTGCGCTGCAGGCATTAGCCAAGCAGTACGGCTATTCCCCATACGGCGAGGGCTTTGTCGATTTCGTGCGCTTGACCGAGCGCCTGAGCACGGCGCCAACCGGCAGCGATGCGGAATTTGCCAAGGCACTGGACCTGCCGGCGATGAATACGGACGCGATCTGCCGCGCGGAGTTTGTGGAAATTGCGCACAAATTCCCGCGCCTCGTCGCCGGTGCGGAAGAACTGACGACGCAGCGCATGCGCATCGGCGCGCAGCTGGAAATCGAGCCGGGACTTGCACAACAGATCGCCAATGCGGTCGGCGCAGCGCCGGGCAGCGGCGCACCGGGTGCCGGCATGTTGGACATCAGCCTTTCGCTGCCCGTGCTCAAGCTCAAGGATTTCTGGATCAAGCAAGCCGACGCAGTCAGCGCCAAACCTTTCGCCTGCCCCGGCCTCACCTCGTTCAATGACGACTACCGTCAGTCCAAGGCAAAAATCGATGTGACTGTGCCACCGCCTTTCAGCGACCTGACTGGCGTGCGCTTCACGCTCGACACGTTTGAGATGAACGGCACGGCCGGCGCGATGCCAAACGCAACAGGCAAATTCCTCGTCGCGTCGAACAATCCGATGGCCGCGCTCGCCATGGCACAGCTGGCTCTGCCAGGCATGGGTGCACTCAAACTCAGCGCCGATGGCAAACCGCAGCCGGTGCCGTTGCCCGCGGGTCTGATGCCCGCCGGGTCGCCACCGTTATTTGCCGCGATGTCGGACAAGGCTATCGCCCTCGCCGCGGGCGCTGGCGAGGACGCCACATTGAGCGGCTATCTGGCGGCACCTGCCGCGAGCTCGCCGGTATTCCTGCGCATGTACTTCAGCGGCAAACTCTATTCGGTCATGGCGCAGTCGTTCGACAAATTCAAGGCGGCGTTGCCGGCCGAAAAACGCGCGGAGCTGGACCAGCAGTCCAAGATGTTTGCGATCTACGAGAAATGGCTGCGCTCGGTCGAGATCGTGTTGGTAGCTACCCCGGGCGGGATCGCCTTGCACGAGACGGTGGAGCAGAACTGACCGCCGCGAAGGTGCTCAATCGCCGACAAACAGCATCCTGCCGCGGAAGCCCGCACCCGCGCAGTCGACATCGACAGCGTGCAGGATGCGGCGCTGCGCGGCAGTAATTATTGCCGCGATAGCGGCCTCGGACACGACATGCAATTCCGCCGCGACGCGGCTGGCGTGCTGGCGCCGCCGCAACGGCGCGAGCACCCGGTTGGGCAGCAGCCGATAGCCCAGCCCGCGCCAGTCGCGCGCGTAACCGCTGGCGATCTGGAACACGGCCATGCCGCCGGGCGCGAGCACACGCAGGAATTCGCGCACATAGCCGCACTGTAACGTCGCCGGGATGTGGTGCAGGGTAATGACCGAGTAGACCAGGTCCACGCTGGCATCAGCGAGAAAATCCAGGCGCGGCTGCGCATTTTCCACAAAGCGCACATTGCCTAGGTTCGCGTGCAGTTGGCGCGCCTGCGCGAGCATGCTCGGCGAAATGTCGACGCCGATCACTTCGGCGTAGCGCGACGCCAGCGCGCGCGTCAGGCGACCAACGCCACAACCAAAATCAAGCGCAAGCCGGCGCTCGCGCGGCTTGCCCAGATGCGCGCAGTAGTTTTCAAGCCCGGCGATTTCCGCTTCGCCCGCGGCGAAGAATTCTTCGGCGTTCCAGTTGCCACCTCGCTTTTCCGGTTGCGACAGGATCGCCCACAGCGGATCGTCCTCGCCGAGCGCAGTCCACGTGGCGCGCAGGCGCTCAATGTCATTCATGCTTGAACCAGTTTTTTGGTTGTCGGTCGTCGTTTTTCAGCTGTCGGAAAAGATTGGCGGAGCGCCGCGACGGCCGCACCGGCAACCAGGAACCAACAACCGACAACTTTATGTTTCGACCAGCTCGACGCCATCCATGCCTTGCGACAGCGTATGCGCGTCGCCGCCCTGGGCGAGCTTGATCTTCAGGCGCACTTCGTTCGCCGAGTCGGCGTAGCGCAATGCATCCTCGTAGGAAATCTCGCCCGCCTGGTACAGCTCGAACAGACTCTGGTCGAAAGTCTTCATGCCCAGATTCGTCGATTCCTTCATCACGTCCTTGAGCTTGTGGATTTCGCCCTTGCGGATGTAATCCTGCACCAGCGGCGTGCCCAGCATGACTTCAATGGCGACGCGACGCGCCTTGCCGTCCGGCGTCGGAATCAGCTGCTGCGCAACGACGCCCTTGAGATTGAGCGACAGATCCATGAACAACTGCGGATGCCGGTCTTCGGGGAAGAAGTGCAGGATGCGATCCATGGCCTGGTTCGCATTGTTCGCATGCAGCGTACACAGGCAAAGGTGTCCAGTTTCCGAGAAGTTCACCGCGTGTTCCATTGTTTCGCGCGTGCGCACCTCGCCGATCATGATCACGTCCGGCGCCTGGCGCAGGGTGTTCTTCAGCGCGTTTTCCCAGCTGTCGGTATCGATGCCGAGTTCGCGCTGGGTGATGATGCAGCCTTCGTGTTTGTGCACGTATTCGATCGGGTCTTCGATGGTGATGATGTGACCGGTCGAATTCTGGTTGCGGTAGCCGAGCATCGCGGCAAGCGATGTCGATTTACCGGTACCGGTCGCGCCGACGAAGATGATGATGCCGCGCTTGGTCATCGCCAGGGTCTTGATGATCGGCGGCAGGTTCAGCTCTTCGATCGTCGGAATGCGCGTCTCGATCCGGCGCAGGACCATGCCGACGTTGTTGCGCTGGTAGAAGCAACTGACGCGGAAACGGCCGACACCCGAGACGCCGATCGCGAACTGGCACTCGTGGGTTTTTTCGAACTCTTCGCGCTGCGACGGCGTCATCACGTTGAGTACCATGTCGCGCGATTGTTGCGGGGTCAGCGCGCCCTGGGTGATTGGCCCGATGCGCCCGTGCACCTTTATCGAAGGAGCGACGCCCGCAGTGATGAACAAGTCGGATGCTTTCTTGTGCACCATCAACTTGAGGAAAGAGGTGAAATCTACAGCGCTCATGACCTGTTCTCCCAGCGACCACTGGCTTGATGGGACATCTTACACCTGCGCTCGGCTGGCGGATGCAAGCTCCGGCCTAAATCCGCCCATCTGCCGCCCCTTCTTAGAACAACACGATATCGACATCGGCATAGTCCCCGCTGCTGATGTCGATTTCGGCGCTAACCGTGACGCCCGACACACATTCGGCACACGCATAAACCGCGGCCACCCTATCGCGCGCGACCGCTTCGACCGCCTTGCCATTGATCCGCACCGTGACCTGCGGATCCACATTGAACACGAAACCAAGATTCGAAATAGCCAGATGCTGGTCGGCGCGCATCGGCACGCTCAAATGATGCGCGGTCGGTTCTTTGACTTCCGGCCGATACGCCGGATAGCGCGCTTCATCCGGCTGCAACAGCGGCGGACTCGCGCTGACCGGCAGCGCCGGCACGATGCCGATCGGCCCGAGGCGCTGCTGCGGCCGCACGCCGCTGTGCGCGAACATCTGGCGCGACAGGCCCAGCCAATGCGTGCGCTCGGGCTCGTTGCCGCCCACGTGCACGTCGGCGCGATTGCACGCCAGACGCATATCCATCGCGTAGTTGTGGATGAGCTGACTGCCGTACGTACCGTGGATGCTCGGCAGATGCTGTGCACAAAGGAATCGGCCGCTCAGATCCATCGCATAGGCCGGGGTCAGCAGCAACGGTGAAATTTCGTCGGGTGCATGGCGCACATCGAACATCGGCCACAAGGCAAACGGCCAGGCGCCGCGGATTTGAAACCGCGCGTTCGCATAGGTGGTCACGCCACAGGCGAGAACGGCCATCGCAACGACCAGCCCGCGCATGCCACGCGCGAGGATGGACGACCCGAGCGAACTCAAGCCAATCGCGACGAGGCCGGCGATGAGCACATGCGACGACGAGGTCATGTAGTACGGCGTCAGCCCGCGGATCGTCGCCACGGTCAGCAGCACCAGCAGCGTGGCGCAGATCGCAAACACGGTCATCGCGCGCGTGCGGCGCTCGCGCAGCGCGAAAATCAGACCCACACCACCGGCGACGCCACCCAGCGCAATCGCCCCGGCCGCGAACTGCGCAGCGCGCGCGCTCCAGCCCGCCAGGGGATCGAATAGGTAGCGCGTACCGCCGTAGACGATCGCCATGAACAGACCAGGCAGATGCAGCGGGCTGCCGGTCGCTTTCGGATCCGCGAGATAGTCGCCCGATTTTCTCAGGTCGACGAATCCACGCACTGCGTCCGCATAGAAAAATGGCACTAGCGGCAGTACCGCCAGCAGCGCGGCAAGCGCAAAGTCGCGCCATGTCAGGTTGGGGTGTTTGCCTCGTACCAACACGAACAGGCCGATCCATGCGCACCCCAGGTTCGCCGGATGCGCATGCACGGCCAGACTAAAGGTCAATGCCATGCCGTAAAAATAGCGGCGTTCGCCGCCACGCCAGTAGCGCAGACAGCACAACAAAAAAGCCAGTACAAGCAGCGGCGAAAGAATCGGATGCAGCGGCAGCATCCATTCATAGGTCGTCCATGACGGCACGATCAGGCCGATCGCCCAGAGGAACCCCGCGCGCCGCGAACGCACTTCCTTGCCGAGCAGGTACGCCAGCGGAATCTGCAGTGCCGCGAGGAAGCCAAGCAAGGCGATCGTGCCGTACCAGCTGCGTCCGATCGTTTGCAGCAGTGCCAGCAGGTAATACCAGAACGGCCCCAGATGTATGGTGCCGGCCAGGATCGGTCCTTCCAGCGGAAATGCCTGCCCGTGCAAGAGACGCCAGGCGACGAACATATCGCGGGCCAGATCCATGTGCGCTGCCGCATACGGCACGCGCAGCAGCATCAACGCGACCAGCGCTGCGAGCGCCAGCGCTCGCCAGCGCCGCGCTGCGGCGGCGGTTGTTCCTGGAGTCATATTGGAGCGCTTGCCGCCGACGTCAGGCGGGCGAAGGAACTGGATCCCGGCTCATCGTACTTCCATGTACTGGCCGGGATGAAGACATGCATTTTCAATCCGGAACCCGTGTCGCCGTACATGCATGTACCGCACGGGATGAGTGCATCCTGCACTCACTTGAAGATTTCCTTGTTCTTGGCGTAAGTGATCGCCTGTTGACGCGTGACCAGACCGCGCTTGACCAGATCCTGCAGGCACTGATCCAGCGTCTGCATGCCGTACTGGCTGCCGGTCTGGATCGATGAGTACATTTGTGCAACTTTATCCTCGCGGATGAGGTTGCGGATGGCGGGAATGCCAACCATGATCTCGTGCGCGGCAATGCGGCCGCCGCCAACCTTCTTCAGCAGCGATTGCGAAATCACCGCGCGCAGCGACTCGGACAGCATCGAGCGCACCATCGGTTTTTCGCCGGCGGGGAACACGTCGATGATGCGGTCGATGGTCTTGGATGCCGACGACGTATGCAGGGTCGCGAACACCAGATGTCCGGTCTCCGCAGCAGTCAACGCCAGGCGGATAGTCTCAATATCGCGCATTTCGCCGACCAGGATGTAGTCCGGATCTTCGCGCAAGGCCGAACGCAGGGCTTCGTTGAAACCATGCGTATCGCGGTGCACTTCGCGCTGGTTGATCAGGCATTTCTGCGCGGTGTGCACGAATTCGATCGGGTCCTCGATCGTGAGGATGTGGCCGTATTCGTTCTTGTTGATGTGATCAACCATCGCCGCGAGTGTGGTCGACTTACCCGAACCGGTTGGCCCAGTGCACAGAACCAGCCCTTGCGGCTGATCGATCAGTTCCTTGAAGATTTTCGGACAGGCCAGGTCTTCCAGTGACAGCACTTCAGAAGGAATCGTACGGAACACGACGCCAGCGCCGCGGTTCTGGTTGAACGCATTGACGCGAAAACGGGCCAGACCGGGGATCTCGAACGAGAAATCGACTTCGAGGAATTCCTCATAGTCGCGGCGCTGCTTGTCCGACATGATGTCGTAGACCAGTGCATGCACCTGCTTGTGTTCCAGCGCCGGGATGTTGATGCGGCGCACGTCGCCGTCGACACGGATCATCGGCGGCAGCCCCGCTGACAGATGCAAGTCGGAAGCCTTGTTTTTGACGGAAAACGCTAGAAGCTCGGCGATATCCATGCGACATTCCCCTCGATACCATAGACCAGACCGCTGACCAGACCGCCCCGAACGCGCTTGCCGTTGCAGTATAACGCCATAATTTCAAGCCGGCGCAATCCCTTGGAGACACTTTCGTGGGAAGCACTTTAGTGAGTGAGGCTTACCATGATCTGCGCCAACGCATCGACACGGCGGCGCAGCGTGCCGGGCACGCGGTGAGCCTGCTTGCTGTCTCCAAGACCAAGCCGGCCGCAGCTGTACGCGAGCTGGCCGCGCTCGGACAGCGCGCGTTTGGCGAAAATTACGTGCAGGAGGCACTGGCCAAGCAGAGCGAACTTGCCGACTTGCCATTGCAGTGGCACTTGATCGGACCGCTGCAATCGAACAAGTGCCGCGACGTTGCCGAGCATTTCCACTGGATGCAAACCCTCGACCGTACAAAACTGATCGAGCCGCTGAATCGCTTTCGTCCTGAAAACAGCGCGCCGTTGAACGTACTCATCCAGGTCAACATCGACGACGAGACAAGCAAGTCCGGATGCGCGCCCGATGCAGTGCCGGAACTGGCAAAACACGTCGCCCAGGCGTCACGGCTATGCTTGCGCGGATTGATGGCGATCCCGGCACCGAGCCCGGATCCCGGCGAGCGGACAAGTGCGTTCCGGCAGATGCGCGGGCTGTATGAACGATTGCGCAAGGTGTATCCACAGGTAGACACTCTGTCCATGGGGATGTCAGAAGATTTCGCCGGCGCCATAGCCGAAGGCGCGACTCTGGTGCGCGTCGGCTCCGCGCTGTTCGGCAGGCGGGCGTAGCCCGGTTCGCGCATGCGTCCAAACTGCCAGCGCTGGTTTTCGGGTTTGCGCGAAGTGCTTACTCAGCTGTCGGCGTCGCTGCTTCTCGCGTTCGTGATGGCAGGTCCGGCAGCGGCCGCACTGCCGACGCCGCAGGAATACATCAGCGGTTTCCTCTTGTACGTGCGCTGGCCCGACGAAGCCAACATCTCGGTCTGGCAGATCTGCGTTGCCGCTCCAGCCAGCGCGAACGACGAGCAATACGCGAACCTGGTCGTGCGAGAGCGCAAATTCACCATACGCCATGTGGCGCCCGGCGAGACGCTCGCCACCTGCCACGTTCTTGATCTGACTGCCACGGACCCCACTGCTGCGCCGGCGTTCCTGAAAGCCGCGCAACCCCAGCGCGGATTGCTGACGGTCGGCAATGGCAAGGACTTTTGCAGCGCTGGCGGATTGATCTGTCTGCATCTGCACGAACCGCGCGGCGGTTTCGAGGTCAATCTGAGCGCGGTGAAAAACGCCGGCTTCATCATCAACGCGAAGTTGCTGATGATGGCTCGGCAACCCGCGGCGGAAGGCACGCCGCCATGAGCCGCACAGCCGCACGCCGAACCCTTACCGAACATATCGGCCGCGCGCAACTGATGGTCTATGCGGCCGCCGTGGTGCTCGCCACCATTGGCGCCTCCGTGGTGGGCTACCACTATTTGCACCAGCAAATGCTTGCGCACCTGCACAGCCTGGCGCAGATCACCGCGATCGAGAGTCAGCCAGCGCTCATTTTCGCCGATGACGCGGCGGCCGGCGACGTACTGCATGCAATCCCCGCCGCCGAAGGCGTTTCCCAGGCCGACGTGTTCGACGCCAAGGGCAGCTTGCGCGCGCATATCGTCAATCCGCCGCGCGGGTTCGTGGCGGGCCTGGCCACCTATCTGGGCGACGAACAGGTCACCGCGAATGTGATCGCCGACCGGCGCACGATTGGCTCGGTGCGCTTGCAAAGCGGACAGGAACACATGCTGCTCGCCTTCTTCGGCCTGATCGGTGCGGACATTGTCGTTGTCACCTGCATCGGCCTGTTGTCACTGGTGGTCTCCCGGCGCAACACCTTGCGCATCACCCGGCCATTGACCCAGTTGCGCACGCTCATGCATCAGGCCACCGAGCAGCGCGACTTCACCCAGCGCGCGCCGGCCGCCGACATTGCCGAAGTCGACGACCTTCGCACCCAGTTCAACGGATTGCTCGACGAGATCGTGCACCGCGATCAGGTGTTGCGTACCAACAATCAGGTGCTGCAACGCCTGGCCTTCCACGATCCGCTGACGGGATTGCCGAACCGCGCGATGTTCGAGCCGGCGCTGACCGCGACCCTGAGCGAATGTGCCGCCGTCGCCAGCAAGGCTGCACTGCTTTACCTGGACATCGATTCGTTCAAGATGATCAACGACACGTTTGGCCACGATACCGGCGACCGCCTGCTGACCGCGATCGCCGATCGCCTGCGCGTCTGGTTGCCGGAAGGCGCGATGGCCGCGCGCCTGGGCGGCGACGAGTTCGTGGTGTTGATCTCGCCGCTCAAGAGCGTCGACGGCCGCACCGAAGCGGGCACGGTCAAGCTGATTCATACATTGCGCGCCACGCTCGAGCGCCCCGTGCGCATCAATTCGTGCGTGATCTATCCGGGCGTCAGCATTGGCGTGGCGGTGTATCCGGATACGGCATCCGGCGCCGACACCCTGGTGCAATCGGCCGACAAGTCGATGTACCAGATGAAGGACCTGCACTATCAGGCCGCGTCCGTCACCCGCTGGACCGCTCACGGCAAGGACGCAACAATTGCGTCGGGCCCGGCTGCCCACTAGCATGGGCCACGCGGATCCCAAAATGCCTTCCAGGCGGGGTGCGCAGACGGGGAGCCGCTGCATGCAGGCGAGAATCTACTCACGCGCACACTGGTGGGCTTACCGGATCGCCACGGCGGTTCTGGCGCTGACGCTGGGTGCATGCACGACGCCGCCGGTGAAACCCGAGGTTGTCGATGCGGGCGCCGAACAGCGCAACGCGCTGCATTCACTCGGCTTCGCAGAAAGCGACGACGGCTGGCTGCTGAATCTGCCCGAGCCGATTTCGTTCGAACTAGAGCGCGACGATCTCAAGCCAAGTATGGAGCAGTCCATCGCGGTCACCGCGGCGGGCCTGCTCAAGGCCAACGTGCGCCGACTGCGCATCGAAGGGCATACCGACAACAGCGGTCCACGTGAATACAACGTCGCTCTGTCGCAGCGTCGCGCCGTTGCGGTTGGGCACGCGTTCGCCGCCCATGGATTTGCCCAACACGACATCACGGAAATTGGGCTCGGACCCGACAGCCCGCCGCGCCCGAACGATACCCGCGAAGGCCGCGCGTTGAATCGCTGCGTGGTCATCATCATTCCGGTGGACGCATTGGCTCAGTAGCATCTGCGCCACTCCCATCGCGTCAGCGCGCTGGTATCCTTCGCGCTCCTGCTTTGATGGCCACACATGAATCTGCCCACTACGCTCGACGATGCGCGCATCGCCTTCATCGGCGGTGGCAACATGGCTCGCAGCCTGATCGGCGGGATGATCCGCAATGGCGCTTCGACGCACAACATCTGCGTCTCTGAGCCCGGCGCGGCATCGCGCAACGCGCTCGCACACGAGTTCGGCATTGGCGTTCACGCCGATAACGAAGCGGCGGCATCCAATGCAGACGTGCTCGTGTTGGCGGTCAAGCCGCAGGTGATCAAGACCGTTTGCACCGGGCTGCGAGCGCTAGCGCAAGCGCGCAAACCCCTGGTCATCTCGATTGCCGCCGGTATTCGCATCGACCAGTTGCAGTTGTGGCTCGGCGACGGCGTTGCGATCGTGCGTTGCATGCCGAACACGCCGGCATTGATCGGCGCGGGAGCCACTGGCCTGTGCGCGAATGCGCTCGCCGGCGCGACCCAGCGGGAGTTTGCAAAAAGTATACTCGGCGCCGTCGGCCTCACGGCATGGATAGACGACGAGGCCTTGATGGATACCGTGACAGCGCTTTCCGGTTCCGGTCCGGCGTATTTTTTCCTGCTGGTCGAAGCGCTGGAAAATGCCGCCGTCGAACAAGGCCTGCCGCGGGAAACCGCCCGCGCGCTGGCGGTCCAGACCTGCCTGGGCGCCGGACGCATGCTCGCCGAAGACGCCGCCGCGCCGGAAGAACTGCGCCGCCGGGTGACGTCGCCCGACGGAACAACCGCGGCGGCGCTGGACAGTTTTGCATCGAGCGGCTTCGCTGGGATTGTGGCCCGTGCGGTGGCGGCGGCAACCGCCCGCGGCGTTGAACTATCAGCACAACTGGACGAGACCACCCAATTGGATGAGAGCAGGCAATGAGCTATCTGCAAAACGCCGGCGCCTTCCTGATCACCAGCATCTTCGGATTCTTGATCTGCATCTTTCTCCTGCGCGCGATGCTGATTGCCTGCGGCGCCGGGTTTTATGAGCCGGTGGTGCGCTTCGTCTACCAGGTCACGAATCGGGTAGTGACGCCCTTGCGCGGTTTTGTGCCGCGCTGGCGCCGGCTCGAACTGGCCTCGTTGCTTGTCGCGTGGCTTTTGGCCCTGATCGGCCTGGCGTTGATCGTGGCCTTGTTCGGCGTACACATCAGCGTGGCCGGCTTGCTGCTGCGGGCACTCGTCGACACACTGGATTGGGCCGTCCTGATCCAGCTCGTCGCCATTTTCGCGCTGTGCGTTCTGAGCTTTATTCCGTCGATGCGCTACGACTCGAATTTCCAGCTGCTGAACCTGTTCACCGCACCGATCACGCGCCCGTTCCGGCGTCTGCTGCCGCCGATCGGCGGCATGGATTTTTCCCTGTGGCTCGCGTCGATCGCGCTGATCCTGGTGCGCATGCTGATACTGACGCCGCTCACCGATCTGGCTCAACATCTGTCTTAACGTGCGCAGGTGTAAAATCAATTTCACCACGGCGAATCGCGGAGGTGCATCATGCGTGTAGCCCACAAAGTCGGCGTGCTCATTGCCGCCATCGCATTGTTGTTGATCCTGCTGCTATTGCCGCGCTATGGGCAGGGAGCGCAGTCAAACACCCAGGATTTTGGCGACTACATTGTCCACTACAGTGCAATTTCCACAAATCAACTGGTGGCCGAAGTCGCCAAAAGCTATGGCATCGAGCGCTCCGGGCGACGTGGCCTGCTCAATATTGCAGTGCAGGCCAAGAGCGGCAGCCAGACGCACATGATCGGCGCCAATGTCAGCGCGGAAGTCGCCGACCTGACCGGCCATCGCACGCCGATCCAGGTTCGCGAGACCAGCGAAAACGGCGACGTCGACTATCTCGGCGAATTTCCCCTGGAAAGCTCCGGCGCCTACATTTTCACGGTCAAGGTCACCCCGCCGGGCCATGCCCAGCCGTACGTGGTGAAGTTCAATCAGGATTACATTGTTGATTGAGTCCGCGCATCGCACGCAGGTGTCGAATATCCGATCATCACGCCTGTGGCTGGTGCGGCACGCGCAGGCTTCGTTCGGCAGCGCCGACTACGATTGCCTCTCCCCTCGCGGCGAACAGCAGGCCGAGCGTCTGGCTGCGTGGCTGGTGGCGGATGCGGAGCTTGCTTTTGCGCATGTCGTCGTCGGCACCCTACGCCGTCACGTGCAGACGCTTGAACGCATCGAACACGCATTCGCCACCGCCGGACGCACCTTGCCCACAATCACGCAGGACGCAGACTGGAACGAGTTCGATCACGAAGCCGTGGTTCGCGCCTATGCGACCCGGCATGCGCATGATCCTATGCTCGCCGCGGCCCGCGCGAGCCCGGATCGTCGCGCCATTCACGCCCTGCTCGCGGCCGCCTTGCACGCCTGGGCCCGGGGCGATTCCGATGCCGATGTGCCGGAAACCTGGGATGCGTTCGGCGCGCGCGTCGCGCGGGCACGCACGCGCCTGGCCGCTGCGCCACGCGGCAAGGTGCTCGTCGTCACGTCTGGCGGCCCGATCACGCGCTGCGCACAGGCCGCGCTCGGTTGCGACGCCGAGCGCACCGTGCGCCTGAACCTGGCGCTGCGCAATACTGCGATCAGCGAGTTCCGCGACGCCGACGACGACTGGCAGATGCAGGTCTGGAACATGCTGCCGCACCTGTCGTCGCCCGGCGACCGCGACTGGGTGACTTATTATTGAGATGGGGCAACCTCGAGGCTGTCAGATGACTGATCTGTTTGCATTGTCCGAGCGCTCGCGCGACCTGCGCGACCGAATCAGCCGTTTTCAGCGCGACGTGGTCGAGCCGGCCGAAGCGGAATACTTTGCGCACATCGCGCAGGCCGGGCAACGCTGGACGATTCCGCCGATCATGGAAACGCTCAAGGCGCAGGCGCGTGCTGCCGGCTTGTGGAACCTGTTTTTGCCCAGCCTCTCTCGGCCATCCATGGCCTCTGAGGCACTTGGGCTCCTGCCCGGCGCCTTGAGCAATCTCGACTACGCACCGCTCGCCGAAATCATGGGCCGCTCGCTGTTCGCACCGGAAGTATACAATTGCAGCGCTCCCGACAGCGGCAACATGGAGGTGCTCGCGCAGTACGGTTCGGATGCGCAGAAATCGCACTGGCTTGCGCCACTGCTCGCCGGCGAGATCCGCTCCGCGTTTGCGATGACCGAGCCCGAGGTCGCCAGCTCCGACGCGACGAACATCGCCACGCGCATCGTGCGCGACGGCGCTGACTACATCATCGACGGGCACAAATGGTGGACGAGCGGCGCGATGGATCCGCGCTGCGCCATCTTCATCGTGATGGGTGTATCCAATCCCGATGCCGAACCGCATCGACGCCACGCCATGATCCTGGTGCCACGCGCAACGGCAGGCGTAAACGTCGTGCGGCCGCTGCAGGTCTTTGGCTTCGACGATGCGCCGCACGGCCACGCTGAGGTGGTGTTCGAGCGCGTGCGCGTGCCGGCGGAAAACCTGATCCTCGGCGAGGGTCGCGGTTTTGAAATTGCGCAGGGACGGCTCGGGCCCGGCCGCATCCATCACTGCATGCGCCTGGTCGGTCTGGCGCAGCGCGCGCTGGAAAGCATGATCGAGCGCGCCAAGTCGCGCATCGCGTTCGGCAAACCGCTTGCCGCGCAAGGCATGGTGCAGGACGCGATCGCGCGATCGCGCTGCGAAATCGAGCAGGCGCGGCTGCTGACCCTGAGCACGGCGGCGACACTGGATCGTGAAGGCACAAAGGGTGCGAAGGATGCGATCGGCATGATCAAGATCGTCGCGCCGCGCATGGCTTGCGACGTGATCGATCGCGCGATCCAGATCCACGGCGGGCTTGGTGTGTGCCAGGACAGTTTCCTCGCCCACGCCTACGCTGCGGCGCGCTCGTTGCGCCTGGCCGATGGCCCGGACGAAGTACACATTGCCGCATTGGCCAAGTCGATGCTGAAGGCAGCGCAGCCATGAGCGATTCGCTGACCTTGCCGGAAGCTGCGCTGGCGGATTATCTGCAAGCCAATGTCGCCGATTTTCGTGGTCCGCTCACGGCAACCAAGTTCAAGGGTGGGCAATCCAATCCGACCTACCTGATAGACGCCGCATCGGGCAAGTACGTGCTGCGGCGTAAACCGCCCGGCAAATTGCTCCCTTCAGCACACGCCGTCGACCGCGAATTCCGCGTGCTTGGGGCACTCGCCGGCAGCGCCGTGCCAGTTGCCCGACCGCTGCATCTGTGCACCGACGACGCGATCATCGGCAGCATGTTCTACCTGATGCAGTACGTGCCCGGCCGCATCATCTGGGACCCCGCATTGCCCGATCTGACGCCGACACAACGCGCTGCGCACTATGCGGCAGCGCTCGATGCGCTTGTCGCGCTGACTCAGCTCGATGTCGCCGCAACGGGTCTGGCCGATTACGGCAAACCGGGCAACTATTTTGCGCGACAGGTCGCCCGCTGGAGCGAGCAATACCGCGCCGCGGAAACCGAAAAACTTGACGCGATGGAAACACTGATCGCCTGGTTGCCCGCTGCGGTGCCGGCCGACGATGGCCGCGCCGCGCTGGTGCATGGCGACTTTCGCATCGACAATTTGATTTGGGCTGCTCCCGGCCATCCATGGCCTTCGCAGCACTTGGGCTCCTGCCCGGCGTCTCCTCAAGTTCATATTGCAGCAATCGTCGATTGGGAATTGTCCACATTGGGACATCCCTACGCTGACCTCGCGTACTTTTGCATGGCCTTGCGCCTGCCGCGCAATCCGATCCTGCCGGGATTGGCTGGCATGGATCGCGCGGCACTGGGCATTCCCGAAGAAAGCGCGATGCTCGAACACTTCACTGCCGCCAGCGGTCTTGATCCGCGCGCGCAGTGGAATTTTCTGCTCGCATTCCAATTCTTCCGTCTCGCCGCGATCGCGCAGGGCGTGCTCAAGCGCGCACTGCAGGGCAACGCTTCCAGCGAACGCGCGATGCAGGCCGGCGCGATGGCGCGTACGATCGCCGAACTCGGCGCTGCGTTGGCACGTTAATCCACGAACGTTCTTTTTGCTTGGGGAGTTCATCGCATGATCGTCCGCCCAATTCTTGCTACAGCCACGCTCGCGCTGATGGCCTGCGCCCATGCCGAGCTTCATCAGTTTGTTCACGACGGCACATTAAAAATCGGCACAGGTACCGACCGCGGTGCAATTCTGCACGTGAACTGCTCGCCCGACCCCGATGGCGGCGCGCTCGGCATTGAGTTGGTCGCGACCGACGCAAACACGCGCAAGGATTTCGACTACGACAATTTCGAAGGACCGGATGCGCCGGCGGGCGGCAAAGCACTCAGCCATGTCGCCTGGACGACCGCGGCAGGCACGACGCAAATCGTCCATGCTGCTGCGGGTTGGTACGCGCCGGAACCCGCGCAATCGTTCCTGTTCGGCATCAGTCAGCTGTCTCACCATCGCGAGGAGCCGGCGCGATTGCTCAATGCCATCCGCGACGAACCCGGCACGCTCGTTTGGACGCAAACCGGATTCGACGATGCCAAACGTCAACTCCGCGCAACGTTTGAGCTCGACGCTGCAGCGGTCAAACGTCTGCACGATGCGGCCGCGGTGTGTCTGCCGCAGAATCTACCGCCGAACAAGAACAGAAAGGTCAGCGCGCAGCCGCCCACGCCGCGATGACGCGATGCATCGCGTCCAACCCATCGAACAACGCGGCTGGACCTGGCTGCAGGATGATCGGCGATTTGACCTCGTGCAGTTGTCCGTCGCGCACGGCAGGTACCGCATCCCAGCCGGCGCGTGCGGCAACGCGCTCGGGGCGAAATTTCTTGCCGCACCATGAGCCGAAGATGATATCCGGCGCGCGCTCGATCACGTCGGCGGGGTCGGCAATGATGCGGTCACGCGCGAGCGATTTCGCGGCGCGTTCGGGAAAAATATCGTCGCCGCCGGCAATGCGCACGAGTTCGGCAACCCAGCGGATTCCCGAGATCATCGGCTCGTCCCATTCCTCGAAATAGACACGCGGCCGCCGTTCGAAATTCGATGCAGCAAGTTCGACCTGCGCAATATGTTGCTCGGCGCGGCGCGCCAGTGCATCGGCTTTGTCCGCAGCGCCAACCATGGCGCCGAGCCGGCGAATGTAATCGAGGATGCCGGCGACCGAACGATGATTGCTGATCCAGACTTCCACGCCGGCAGCGATAAGTTCGCGCGCAATGTCGGCCTGGATGTCGGAAAAACCGACGACGAAATCCGGTTCGAGTTTCAGGATTTCGCCGATCTTCGCGCTGGTGAACGCCGAGACCTTGGGCTTTTCCTTGCGCGCGCGCAGTGGGCGCACAGTAAACCCGGAGATGCCGACGATGCGATCTTGCTCGCCGATCGCGTACAGCACTTCGGTCGGTTCTTCGGTCAGGCAAACGATGCGCCGCGGACCGACTGCTGTCGTCACGGATACAGCATCCGCTTGCTCCACGTGCCGCCGGCCAGTTCGTAACGCACGCGTTCGTGCAATCGCGCGCGCTGGCCGTACCAGAATTCGATCATGTCCGGGACTACGCGATAGCCGCCCCAATGTGGCGGTCGCGGCACCACAATGTCGGCGAATTTGCGTTCGTAGTCGGCAATGCGCGTCTCGAGCGTTGCTCGGTCGGGCAAGGTTTGCGATTGCAGCGATGCCCACGCGCCGATCTGGCTGGCGCGATCGCGGCTGGCGAAGTACGTGTCGGATTCCTCTGCGCTCGTCTTCTCCACCGCACCTTCCACGCGCACCTGCACTTTCTCGCGCAGCGCTTTCCACAAAATGCACAATGCCGCACATCGACATGCGCCGAGCTGGCTCGCCTTGTCGCTGGCGTAGTTGGTGTAAAAGGCAAAGCCGCGTTCGTCCAGTTGCTTGAGCAGGACGACGCGCGCCGACACGCGGCCACTGGCATCGGCCGTGGCCAGCGTCGTCGCAGTGGGTTCAGGCTCGCCTACCGCCTGCGCTTGGGCAAGCAAATCGCGAACCTGGTTTATCGCTTCAGCGTAAAGCGACACTGGAGTCAGCCTGCAGCGTCGACGACGACAGCAGTACCGTAAGCCAGCACCTCGGTCACCCCTTGCGCGACCTCGTTGGCGTCGTAGCGCATGCCGATCACAGCGTTGGCGCCATGCGCCGCCGCATGCGCGAGCATCAGCTCGAAGGCGTCTTCGCGCGCCTTCTCGCACAGCTCGGTATACAAGGTAATATTGCCGCCGAGCAGCGTCTGCAAGCCCGCGCCGATGGAACCGACGATGCTGCGCGAACGCGCAACGATGCCGCGCACGATGCCGATATTGCGGATGATGCGGTGTCCGGGCAATTCAAACGCCGTGGTCACCATGTTGGTGGAAATCTTCGCCATTGACTGCAAGCCCTTTCAGATTGCGGAAACCGCAGACGGCACGACGATCGACGCGCCGCCGCGGACGTTTTTTCTATTCGAGCACAAAGCTGATGTGCAGGTGCACGCGCCATTCGGTGACTTTGCCGTCGTCGCTGGTGACGACCTTGAAGTCGTTGACCCAGGCGCCCTTGATGTTCTTGACCGACTTGGACGCGCGCTTCAATCCGTCGGTAATCGCGTGCTCGAATCCCTTGCTTGAGGATGAACTGATTTCGATGACTTTTGCGACACTCATGACTAACCCTCCGCTGGTGAAGGAATCGGCGCCGTAGCGCCGCTCTCAGGTCTTTGTTGCAACTTGCCTGGCCTGGTCGGTGCAGTGTAGCGCGCTCGGCGCTGCTCTGATCAAGCTGCTCTGATCAGGATGCCCTGATCAATTCAAAGCGTCCCTACCGGCGTCGGCCGCGGCAGCCAGCGCAGCCAGACCAACCAGAACACCAGGGCGTCGAGAATGATCAGGGCCTGCCACAAATACAGATGAAACCATTCGAACCACACCAGGTTCCATTCGTGCAGGTAGTACAGACTGATGACGCGCACCAGGTTCAAGGTCTGGATCGCCACGAAGCCCAGTCCGATCCCGGCCAGTTTGTATTTCCACGGCGCCGGAAACGCGAGCACGGCCGAAACCAGGATCAATACCGCCTCGACGCCGCTGCAACCGGCCACAATCTTGATGCCGCTGCCGGTGACGGCGCTGCGAATTTCGTCATGCTGGGCGATGACCCCGACATCGAACAGCCGCATCAACCAGACGCTGACATGCGCGATCGCCGTGGTGAAAGGCCCAATGACATGCACCTGCACTGGCGGCAGCAATTCCAGAAACAGCAGCAACAGACAACACGCAAAGACAGCGAGGAAACGCAACATGGCATATCGCACAGGATCGGTCCGCTGATTATGCCATTGCGCAGCTCACGTCGGTGCAAGCCCAGGGATGCTAGGATTTGCCGATGAATCCCGCGCCAAACCTTTTTTTCATCGGCCCGATGGGTGCCGGCAAGACCACGATCGGACGCGGCGTGGCCGAACTCGTCGGCTTGCCTTTTTTCGATCTGGACCATGAGATCGAAGCGCATTGCGGCGCGGCGATCCCGCTGATCTTCGATATCGAGGGCGAAGGCGGTTTCCGCCAGCGCGAAAGCGCGGCGCTCGCCGAGCTGACGGCGCGCAGCAATATTGTGCTGGCCACCGGTGGCGGTGCCGTGCTGGCCGAGGAAAACCGGCAGCTGTTGCGCGCACGCGGCTTTATCGTCTATCTGGAAACCACGGTCGACGAACAATTGCAGCGCCTGGCACGCGATCGCAAGCGGCCCCTGCTCGCGGCGCCTGATCGCCGCGAACGTCTGCTTGCGATGGCCGCCGCGCGCGATCCGCTGTACCGGCAGCTCGCCGATCTGACCGTTCCCGCCGGCCCGCGCAAGAGCACCGGCCACGTCGCCCAACGTCTGGCGGCGGAACTGAAATCCCGCTGGCAACTAACGCCGCCGGATCACGCCGAGCACGCTGCATGAGTACGCCACACGTGGATGAAATTGCCGTCGAGCTCGGCGCGCGCCGCTATCCGATCCACATTGGCGCTGGCCTGCTTGGCGATCACGCGCGCTGGCGCAATCTGCTTCCCGGTCGACATGTTCTCATCGTCAGCAACGCAACCATCGCGCCGCTGTATCTGCAGCGCGTCACCGCCGCCCTGCGCGATGCAACATTTTCCACATTGATACTACCGGACGGCGAAGCGCACAAGACGCTGGATTCTGCCTCACGCATTTTCGCCGCGCTGGCCGAGCTCAAGGCCAGCCGCGATGCCTGCCTGATTGCGCTCGGCGGCGGCGTGATCGGCGACCTGACCGGCTTTGCCGCCGCGTGCTGGATGCGCGGCATCGCGTTCCTGCAAATGCCGACGACCCTGCTGGCGATGGTCGATTCGTCCGTCGGCGGCAAGACCGGGGTGAATCTGGCCGAGGGCAAGAATCTGGTCGGCGCGTTCCACCAGCCATGCGCGGTCGTGATCGATACCGATACCCTGGCGACCCTGCCTGCGCGCGAGTTGCGCGCCGGTTGCGCCGAAGTGGTCAAATACGGCGCGCTCGGCGACCCGGATTTCTTCGCCTGGCTCGAGGACAACGCCGACGCCCTGCTCGCGCGCGATCCCCGCGTATTGGCGCAGGCGATCGCGACCAGTTGCCGGCACAAGGCCGCCATCGTGGCGCGCGATGAAACCGAACAGGGCGAGCGTGCGCTGCTGAATTTCGGCCACACGTTTGCGCATGCCTTGGAAACCGCCAGCGGCTACGGCGTGCTGCTGCACGGAGAAGCAGTCGCAATCGGTATGCTGCTGGCGGCGCGTCTTTCGACACAATTGGGCCGCGCACCCGCGGCTGACGCCGAACGTCTGGCCGCCCTGCTGGCGCGTTTTGGCCTGCCGACCGCGATTCCGCCGGGCCTGGACGCCGACGCCCTCATCGCTCTCATGCTGCTGGACAAGAAAAACCTGAGCGGCCGCCTGCGCCTTATCCTGTGGCGCGGCATCGGCAAGGCCGACATCGTCCCGGACGTGGATGTGGCAACAATTCGGACCGTGTTGACGCAAGCCTGACATCTGTAGCCCGGCTCCCTAGTACAATGCGCCCATGCGCCTTTTCATGCAGACCACGCCAGTTGCGGCGGAAACGCCGCGCTACTACCAGATCGCCCTGCAGCAGGATCTGCTTGGCGGCTGGACGTTGACGCGTGAGTGGGGCCAGCAGGGCGGCCGTGTCAGCCTCAAGCGCGATGTGTATCTTGAACGCGACGATGCGCTTGCGGCCTTCGAGCACGCGCGCGACGCCCAGATCAAGCGAGGTTTCCACATCATGTTCAGCCAGGGTCCGGAGTCGCCGTATGCCATGGGCTGATTTCTGCCGCGCCGCTGCCGTCGCGCTATTCCTGGCCGGCTCCGGCTCCATTTCCGCCGCTCCCGCCGCTCCCGCCGATCCACCCGCCTACGGAAAAGTGGATACGTTCGAGCCCGGCAAGAAGTACAACTGCGTGCCGACGGCTGATCGCAAGAGCTGGGACTGTACGCAAGCCGGCAAGGTAACCAACGACGACACTCCGCCGCCGCCAAGGCACGATGAACCCGCTCCGGTTGCAGCCGCGCCTGCCCCTGCACCCGCAACTCCGGCGCGACCCGCGGCCCCGCGCGCTGCGCCCACGGGCAAACTTCCCAGCTACTTGCTGGCGCCCGGCGCCAGCGATCACTCAGCGCAGGCGCCGGCGGCGCCCGCACCAGCACCAGCAACAACCCCGCCTGCGAAGCCTGCCGAGCCGGTTGCCGCGCCGGAAGTTCACACTTCCACAAATCCACAACCCGCCGCGCAGCCCGTGCCGACACCGCCAGCACCCACGCCGGAAGCGGCGCCGAAGCCTGCGCCCCAATCGCCAAAGCCGGTGACGCCCGCGCCTGCGCCGTCCGCCGCGGAGACACCCACGCCAGCCGCGCCTGCGCCGAAGCCCGCGCCGTCTGTATCTCCCAAAGCGGCCGATCAGGGCGGCGATTTCCTCGACCTTTCCGGCGAACAGTACGTAATCGAACTAGCCCACGGCGACCAGGCCAGCATCGCTGCGGCCCACGCCGCCCTGAATCTGCCGCAGGGACAAGCCTACGAATTGCATCTGCGCCAAAACGGCAGCGACACCTGGCTGCTGGTGTGGGGAAGCTTCGATGATGTCGGCGCCGCGCGCGACGCGCGCGGCGAATTGCCGGCCGACGCGCACGCCGGCTGGCCGCGTCGGGTTGCGCCGCTGCAGGCCGAAGTCCGGCGCGCACAGGAATAGAAAACCGCATGAACGATCATCGCTTTCTTCGCGCCTTGCGGCGTGAACCCGTCGACTGCACGCCGGTCTGGATCATGCGACAGGCCGGACGCTACCTGCCCGAATACCGCGCCACCCGCGCCAGGGCCGGTAGCTTTGTGAATTTGTGTAAAACGCCGCAACTTGCCTGCGAAGTGACGCTGCAGCCGCTTGCGCGCTTTCCGCTGGATGCGGCAATTCTGTTTTCCGACATCCTCACCATCCCGGACGCGATGGGTCTTGGCCTGTCAGTCGAAGAAGGCGAAGGACCGCGCCTGGCGCGCCCGGTGCGCACGCGCGCGGACATCGACAAACTTGGCGTGCCTGACCCCGAAACCGATTTGCGCTACGTGATGGATGCTCTGCGCCTGATCCGGCGCGAATTGAACGATCGCGTGCCGCTGATCGGTTTTGCCGGCAGCCCGTGGACGCTGGCCTGCTACATGATCGAAGGCGCGGGTTCCTCGAACTTCGCGCGTCCGAAGGCGCTGGCCTGGGACGACCCGGCAATCATGCACACGCTGCTCGATGTCATCGCACGCTCGGTCGCCGCGTATCTGGCCGCGCAAGCGGCCGCCGGCGCGCAGGCGCTGATGGTGTTCGACACCTGGGGCGGCCTGCTCGCACCAGACATGTTTCGCGAATTCAGCCTGCGCTATTTGGCGCAAATTGCACAATCGCTAAAAAGCGACAAAGTTGCACGCGACGTGCCGCTGATCCTGTTCAGCAAGGGCGCCAACTCGCACCTGGAAGCACTCGCCGACACCGGCTGCACCGCACTGGGTCTGGATTGGACCATCGCACTCGGCGAAGCGCGCACGCGCGTTGGTAGTCGCGTCGCGCTGCAAGGCAACCTCGATCCCGCCGTGCTCCATTCCAGCCACGACGCGATTCGAGCTGAAGTGCAAAGAGCGCTTACAAGTTTCGGCCCACATCCGGGACATGTGTTCAACCTCGGGCACGGGATTACGCCGGAGGTTAATCCGGAAAACCTTGGCGTGTTGATCGATGCGGTGCACGAGTTGAGCGGTCACCGCTAGCACGTGTGATACTTTTGATTTGAACGCAATCTTATGCCGGAGTCATCCATGCGTCTTGCCTTTTATGTATGCATCTCACTATGCGCATTTGCCTGCAATGCGCTGGCGCGCGAATCGGCTCCGCAAACGATCAAGCTCACGATGGAGTGGAACCTGTCTCTCGATGCGCAAGGCAACATCACGCGTCTGGATGCACTGCAGAGTCTCAAAGCGGATCAGGCGCCAAAGGTACGTGAGAGATTGAATCTTGCGATTCACAGTTGGAAATTCAGCTCCGGAGCCATCAATGGAATCGCCGCCCCGGCAGATACCGTTCTGAGCGTTGACGTGGCCCTGATTCCTCAGGGCGGGACTTCCTACCGGATTCGTGTGGAGGATGCACGCACGGGCGCGCATATCTCGAAAGCGGTTGCGCCGCATTACCCGCATGACGCGGTACTTGATCACATTACGGGATTGGTGGTCATGCACGTAAGCTACGATGCCGACGGCAATGTCGTGTCCGCCGTGCTGGAGCCAGGCGCACCCAGAGTCAGCGCGTCCCTGGTAAGGGCGGCGGCAGCGGCAATAAAACAATGGACATTCCAGCCGGAACGCGTCGACGGCCACGGAGTCGCTGGCACCAGCATTGTTCCCACGTGCTTTTTCTTATCGGATGCTGGCTGGCCGCCACCGGCAATGAATTGCCAATGGACTGCGCCGGGCCACACGGCGATCAGCGAAGGCCAGTCGCTGGCGCTTGAACCCGCGGCGCGGCTGCTGACGGAAATCGCTGGACACACGCTCTAAGATTGCAGCCGGAAAGGCGCAGCGCAATCTCGCTATTGCGCTGCGCGACTAGGCAATGCGGGCAACTCCGCATGGCGCTCACGCAACTGGCCCAACTCCTCCACGCGATATTTCGCCAGCAACGCAAACAGGGTAGCCGCCGTGTCCGCGTCGATCGCGCCGGTGCGATGGTCCGGCAGGAAGTGACTCTGGAATGCAAACAACACATCGCGCGTGCGGCGATCGATCGCGCCGCTGGGCTCGACACCATAGCCATACGCCGCGAGCGCTTCCTGCATCAGCGAGATGGAAGGCGGATGCGCGGCGAAATAAGTACGGTAGTGGTTCACGTCGGCATCATCGAACCACGCGCCGACGCCCGCAGCGGAAAGTTGCCGCCAGGGGAATCTGGGACCCGGATCAGTTTTGTTTTCCGGCTGCACGTCGGAATGGCCGATGACGCGGCTCGCATCGATCTCCGGATGGCGAGCGATAATTTCCTTGCACAATTTGATCAGGACATCGATTTGATCCGACGGAAAATCCGGATACGGGCAATGCGCTTCCGCATCCCAGGGCGAAGTCTCTGCCAATCGGGCGGGTTCTCGCGGGCAGCGGGATTCGTACACGATTTCGATGCCTATCGATTGATCGTTGAGGTGATCGCGTCCCTGCCAGCGGCTCGTGCCGGCGTGCCAGGCGCGTTGTGCTTCGTCGACCAGGCGCAGTACCCCAGGCCCGCTGCCGGACTCGCCGGCACGCGCAACCAGATAGTGCGAGCTCACCGGATTCTTGCTCGGCTGGGTCAAGATCTCCAGCGAGTGGCGAAAATTCTCGTCGGTGAAATGCAGGACCAGGAAACGCACGCGGCCATCGAAGTTGGCCGACGGATAGTCGACGACCGGCTGCGTGCACGAAGTCAGCAGCAGGATCGCCAATATCCAAGTTGTTCGCATCGGCTCACTCGATCGGATAGGCCGGCGTCGCATCCAGTGCTGCGGCGCAGACTTCGGCCAGTTCGAGCAGACGCAGATCCGAACCCGGCGGACCGAGCAATTGCAGGCCGACCGGCAAACCACTTTGAGTGATGCCCATCGGCAGGCTCAGCGCCGGGCAACCGGCGAGATTGGCGAAACAGGTGAAGTCAGCCTGCGTGATCGGTGCCGTCGCGGAATGCGCAAATGCGGCCTGCGGTGTGGTCGGCGTGATCAGCACATCGACATCGGCAAATAGCCGTCGCGCCTTGAGCACGGCTGCGTCGAGCCAGCGATCGGCAGTGGCGTAGTCGGCCGCGTTCTTGCCGCGGGCGTAGTCGAGCAAGGCGGCCATCTGGGTGGAAACCGGATGCGCCGCGTTTTTTTCCAGCGCGGGTCCGTACGTCGTCAGCATTTCCGCTTCGATCAGGAAAAATGCCGCGCGCCGCGCCTGCGCAATGGAAAAGTCGGCAAAATCCACAATGCGCTGATTCGGCAATTCGTGTTCGAGTTTTGACAGGGCTTGGGCGAACACGTGGGAAACCGCCGGCTCCGCGCCCCACGCGGCAAGGTCGCCAAGGACACCGACGCGCAATTTTGCCGGCTCCCAATCCGGCAAGGCCAGATCGATGCGGCGGCGCCGCGATCGCGGATCTTCCGGGTCGCAGCCCGCCAGCATATGCAGCAGCACGTTCAGGTCGTCGACACTGCGTGCAATCAGGCCGATGCCGTCCAGGCGCCGCGCCGCCGGCCACAGGCCGCGCGTGGAAATCTCCCCCGGCGTGGGTTTCAGCGCATACACGCCGCAATAGCTTGCCGGGATTCTGCTGGAGCCCAGGCTGTCCGAGCCGATCGCTGCAGTGCACAGTCCCGCCGCCACCGCCGCTGCCGCGCCGGACGACGAACCGCCAGCGCTGAAATCGCGCCGCCACGGATTGTGTACATTGCCGAAATGTGGATTTGTTCCGGCGGCACCAAGCACACCCTCATCCAGGTTCGTCTTGCCCAGGATCAGCGCACCGGCACCGCGCAGGCGCTCGATCACATGCGCATCGCGCGTGGCGACCGCTGTGCGGCCCGGCAGGCCGCAACTGGTCGGCATGCCGGCGATGTCGATATTGTCCTTGACCGCGATCACCACACCATCGAGCCGCCCGATCGGTTTGCCGGACTGACGGCGGCGATCCGACGCGTGCGCGGCATGGATGACCGCCGCGCCGGGCAAGGGCGCAATGAAAGCATTCAAGGCGGGATTCGTGCGTGCGATCGCATCGACAAACGTCTCCGCCAGCCGTGACGAATCAATACGTCCGGCTGCCAGCCAATGCAGGGTCTGGCACAGCGTCGCGCCGCGCAATTCACGTTCGCCAGGCGGGTTTGCTATCGTGTCGGTCATGAGGTACCTCGGGTCGCTGGGACGATTATGACGCAAGCGCATGCTCCGGTTGTGGACGATGGAGGCCACGGCCACCGTCCCGGGCTGCGTTCATCGCGCAAGCCGCGTTACCTGCAGATTGCCGAAACCCTGCGTGAGGAGATCCGCCGCGGCGATCATCCGGTCGGCCGCCACCTGCCGGCCGAGGCGGCGCTGTGCGAACGCTTCGGCATCAGCCGTTTCACCACGCGTGGCGCCTTGCGCCTGCTGGAGGAACAAGGCCTGATCACGCGGCGGCGCGGCTCCGGCACGACCGTGCGCAGTTCCGAAGTGCGCACCGATTTCGAGCAGCACATTCATTCCTTCGACGATCTGCTGCAGTTCACCAATGCCACCGGCCTGCAACTGCTGTTCTCCGACCGCATTACCGCCGATTCGACGCTCGCCGGCTGGCTCAACGTGCGCGTGGGCAGCGAGTGCATCCATTTCCACGGCATCCGCTACCACCGCCGCACGCAGGAGCCGTACTGTCTGGGCGAGATTTTCCGCCGCGCCAGCTGGCAGGGTTTGCCGGAAGGATTCACGCGCATGGAAGATTCCCTGCGTTATCTCATCGAACAGCAGAGCCTGCAGCAGATCCAGCGCGTGGAGCAATCGCTCAGCGCCGTGACCATCACGCCGGACCAGGCGCATGAACTCAACGTGGCGCCAAGTACGCCCGGATTTCGCGCGGTACGCCGCTACTTCGACCGCAAGGGTCACCTGCTGCTGGTCGCCGTCACCCTGCATCCCGGCCATCTTTTCAGCTATTTCGCCCGCTACGAACGCAGTGACCCGACGATAGGCATCTAGTCGCGAACGCAGCTGGATGGAATCGGCACAAACACGGACAATGCCCACCTGCGCACAGGAGCCGGCCATGAGCGAACGCGAGTCAATGGAATACGACGTCGTCACCGTCGGTGCGGGTCCCGCCGGTTTGGCGTTTGCGATCCGGCTCAAGCAATTGAAGCCCGACATCCGCGTGTGCGTGATCGAGAAGGCCTCGACCATCGGCGCGCAGATTCTTTCCGGCGCGGTGATCGAACCGCAGGCGTTGAACGAACTGCTGCCGGAGTGGGGCAAAAATCCGCCACCGGTGTGCGTGCCGGTGACCAAGGACGAATTCTGGTGGCTGCGCGACAAAACCCGCGCAATGAAATTGCCGGCCCCGCCGCAGATGCACAATCATGGCAACTTCATCGTCTCGCTCGGAGCGCTGTGTGCGTGGCTGGCGCCACAGGCCGAAGCGCTCGGCGTGGAAATCTATCCGGGCTTCGCCGCAGCCGAGCCATTCTTCAACACCGATGGCTCCGTCGGCGGCGTGCGCATCGGCGATATGGGCGTGGCCAAGGATGGATCGCACAAGCCGGCATATACCCAAGGCATCGACATCAAGGCGCCGATCACGGTACTGGCCGAAGGCTGCCGCGGCAGCCTCACCAAGCAACTGATCGCGAAATTCCAGCTGGATAAAAATTCCAATCCTCAGACCTACGGCATTGGCATCAAGGAACTGTGGCAACTGCCGGCAGGCCGCGTCGAGCCGGGCAAAGTCATGCACACGATCGGCTGGCCGATGGACGATGCCACCTACGGCGGCAGTTTCCTGTATCACCTGGACAAAGATCGCGTCGCGATCGGTTTCGTCACCGGCTTGGATTACGAAGATCCGAACTTGCAGCCGTTCGAGGCGTTCCAGCAGCTGAAGCACCATCCGCAGATCAAGCCGCTGCTGGAAGGCGGCAGCATCGTTTCCGCCGGCGCGCGCGCGATCGTCGAAGGCGGCTACCAGTCGCTGCCAAACTGCGAAATGCCTGGCGCAATCCTGATCGGCGACTGCGCTGGCCTGCTCAACGTGCCGAAGATCAAGGGCACGCACCAGGCGATCCGCTCAGGCATGCTCGCGGCGGAGCACATCGTTGCAACGAACAAGGCCGAAGGCTGGGACGCCGCCTTGCGCAAGTCGGTCGTCGTCAAGGAACTGAAGAAGGTGCGCAACATCCGCCCCGGATTCCACAAGGGTTTCTGGCTGGGACTGGTCAACGCCGGTTGGGAAACGGTGACTGTGGGGCTGTCGCCGTGGACGCTGAAAAACCACGCCGATCAATCCGCGCTGAAAAAAGTCGCCGAATACGAAGCGCCAAAACGCGATTACATTGACCGTACCCTGCCCCCGCGTGACCGCCTCGCAGAAGTATACTTTGCCGCAACCGAACACGACGAAGACCAACCCGTGCACCTGCACGTGGCCGATACCAACATCTGCATCACGAGATGCGCGGTCGAATACAACAACCCCTGCACAAGATTCTGTCCCGCTGGCGTCTACGAAATCGTCGGTGAAGGCGCCGACAAGCGCCTGCAGATCAACGCCGCCAACTGCGTGCATTGCAAGACCTGCGACATCAAGGATCCGTACGAGATCATTACCTGGGTGACGCCTGAGGGTGGGAGTGGGCCGAACTATCAAAATCTGTAGCTGGCGCCACACCCTAACTTAGTTGAAGCGTCGCACGAGACGTCTTCACTCCGAATGACTGTGACGCAGCGACTGACTGTGACGCAGCGACGCTTAACTTGTTAGGGCGTCACGATTCGACGTTGTCGAGTTGAACATTCCGCTTCGCTCAACTCAGATTGCAGAGCACGACACAGCGCAGCAATCCGACCGTGTAGAGCTTGGGCCCGGAAGCGATGCATGAGCAGCAAGAGACAGATGCAGCGGCGATCTACCCCGCTGCGGGTTTCGCGGGAGCGCGACTACTCTTGGATCTGGGTTTTGCACGCGCATCCATACTTACCGCGAGTACCGTCTTGCAGTGGATACAACTCAGACTCAGGCAACGCGCCTTGCTCTCACCGTCGATGAGGCCGATCACATTTTCGATATTGACGTGAAGCAAGCGCTTGCGACACTTGGGACATTCGCCATGGTTGACCATCTCTGGCTCCCCTTGCACAGATAACTCACCCGAGCCTTCTATAGCGCGGCAATCAGGTCGATGCAAGTTATTCGCAGTGGCGTACGGCGTAGTCGGGGGAAAAAAGCCGGGCGCACAAGGCGCCCGGTCTTCTTCAGACATCAATCGACAATCAGCGACGACTAATCGCGATCCCAATGCCCCGCCGAGAAGTGCCAGCGGCCGTTGCGGTCTTCCCAGCGCTCGGCTACCCAATGGCGGCCGTGACGTTCGTGATACCAGCGGCCGCCGACCCAGACGTGACGGCGGTGGTGCCAATTCCAATAGCCTGGCGCCCACACGTAGCCGTGGCGGGATGCAGGCACGACTTCAACGCGCGCCGGCGGCGGCGCGACATTGACATCCACGTAGACTCGCGCGCTCGCCATCATCGGCGCGGCGATCGCGCCGACTCCCAAAGCGACACACAACATTGCATTTCGAAGTGACATGATCATGCTCCTTGTTGGTCCGGTGAGCCGTCGCATCGACGCATCTATGCGCACCGTGCGCGGTCGTGCAATACCTTAAATGCGGATGGGTGAATCGCGGCGAAACGCTGGAGCGTCTCCAATTGCTGCGTTGCGCCGCCAATCGCATTTCTTACAAACTCGGCTATTCTTCGCCACCCTGCCTGCCGGAATCAGCGCGAATGAAGCCCGATGCCGATGTCGCCCTCGTCACCGCCACCGCCGCACGCGACCAGGACGAAGACCTGGCGCCGCTCGCCGCTGCGCTGCGCGGCCAAAATATCCGCGTGCATATCGTCGACTGGGACGATGCCTCGGCGGACTGGTCGGCGTTCGATCTGGCCCTGCTGCGCTCGACCTGGGATTACACGATGCGCTTCCCCGAATTTCTCGCGTGGGCGCGGCACGCGGGCGAGCGAACGCTGCTGCTGAATCCTCTGCCGGTCATCGGCTGGAACACCGACAAGCACTATCTGGCGGAACTGGCGGCAACCGGCATACCGGTGGTGTCCAGCGCATTTGTCGAACCGGGCGAGGATGCCGCAAAGGCACTCGAACAATTCCTTCGGGCACACGCTTCGGCGGAATTCGTTGTCAAGCCGGCGATTGGCGCCGGGTCGCGCGACGCGCAACGCTATGCGCAAGCGCAGGTTGCCGACGCGAGAACCCATGTGCAGCGCCTGCTGGACATGCAGCGCAGCGTGCTGTTGCAGCCGTATCTGGGTCGCGTCGACGAACACGGCGAAACCGCCCTGGTTTTTTTTGGCGGCGTTTTCAGCCACGCCATCCGCAAGGGCCCGCTGCTGCGCCCGGGTGAAGGCCCGACGCGCGCGTTGTTCGCGGTCGAACATATCTCGCCGCGCACACCTACCGCCGAGGAAATGCGCGTGGCCGAGCGTACGCTGAAGGCCATTCCATTCGCGCAGCCGCTGCTGTATGCGCGGGTGGACTTGTTGCACGGTGATCCGGCCAAGAATGCCGATCCTGAACCGCAGGTGCTGGAGCTGGAATTGACCGAACCTTCGCTGTTCTTTGCGCACGCGCCAGGTTCGGCCGAACGCTTTGTCAAAGCGATCATGCAGCGTCTGCCCGCGAACTGACGCGTGCAATCTTGATTTTCCCCTGGGCACCGCTGGAGCGGCGTTTACAACCGCTTACGATCTTTTACTTGCAGCCGCGTCAACAGCCGCTGTGCACCGGCGTTAGTGTGGTCATGGCAATCGCCATGTCACCTAATCTGGAGAAAACCATGTCACGCACTACCACGCTCGCCTTGCTCACGGCCTTGCCAGTCGCGGTCTTGTCGATCGCCACGTTTGCGCAAGACGCTTCGCCGGCGCCATCGTTCTTCGGCCACATGCTGGAGAAAATGGATACGAATGGCGACGGCCGCATCTCGCTGGACGAATACCTGGCCAGCGCGACCGCGCGCTTCAAGGGTATCGATACGAAACACGCCGGCAACATCGACGCCGCCGACATAGCTAACGCGCCGGAAGTGGCGGAGCGCGTCGTGCGCCGTGCCGCATCCGTGGTCGCGCGCCTGGACAAGGCCGGCAACGGCTATGTCACCAAGGAAGAATTTCTGGCCGCCGCAACCAAGCGCTTCGCACGCATGGACAAGGACGGCAGCGGCAAGTTGACGATCGATGAACTCAGCGCAGGACGCCATGGGCACCGACCTCGCCAGGCCGACAAGGGCGCGCAGTTTGCGCAGAAGCGCCTGGACAAACTCGACTCCAACCATGACGGCGTCGTGACCCGGGACGAGTACCTGGCCGCCGCGACCACGATGTATCAACAATTCGACGTCCAGCACAATGGCAAGGTCACCGCACGCGAAATCGCCGCTTCGCCGCAGGCGCAGGAACGCGTCGCGCACGCCACCGAGCGCACGCTCAAGCGTCTGGACACGAATGCCGACGGCGTGGTGTCGCGGGCCGAATACCTGGCCGCGGCGCAGAAGCGCTTCTCACGCATGGACAAGAACGGCGATGGTTACATCGAGTCCGACGAATTGCCGGCACATCGCTGGGCGCACGGCGCCAAGCCGACCCCGTCGGGCGGCTGAATCCTGAGTCGACCCCTGGCGTCGATACTGCCCTTGGGCCGCGCAAGCGGCCCTTTCTTTCGTCCAGGGGAAATTTTCCAGCGCACGCAATTGCTTGTTCCGACGCTCCTTTTTCGCAGAACTCTGCGCAGTGCGACCCAGTCGCGGTAGAATTCGCGTCCCCTTTCTCAGCACCTGCCTGTGGGAACTTGCAACCGATGAAAATTCTGGTGGGCTACAAGCGCGTCGTCGACTACAACGTGCGCATCCAGGTCAAGCCGGATGGTTCCGGCGTGGCAACCGAGGGCGTGAAGTTGTCGGCCAATCCGTTCGACGATATCGCGCTGGAAGAAGCCCTGCGCCTGCGCGAGAAAGGCATCGCGACCGAAGTCGTCGTGGTCACGATCGCGCCAGCCGATGCCCAGGCGCATCTGCGCAATGGCCTGGCGATGGGCGCGAACCGTGCGATCCATGTCGTCGCCAGCGAGGCGATCCAGCCGCTGACAGCGGCGCGCGTGCTGCTCAAGCTGATCGAAAAGGAACAACCGCAGATCGTGATCCTCGGCAAGCAGGCCATCGACGACGACTGTAACCAGACCGGGCAGATGCTGGCGGCATTGTGGAACCGGCCGCAGGCGACGTTCGCTTCCAAAGTCGAAGTCACAAACAATGTTGCCAAGGTCACGCGCGAGGTCGATGCCGGCCTGGAGACGATCGAAGTCGATCTGCCCGCCGTGATCACCACCGACCTGCGCCTGAACGAACCGCGTTTCATCAAGCTGCCGGACATCATGAAAGCCAAATCCAAGCCGCTGGAGACGATCGATTTCGCCAGCCTCGGGGTCGAATCCGGCAATCACATTGTGACCACGAACTACGCGCCGCCGCCCAAGCGCAGCAAGGGCGTGATGGTGAAGGACGCGGCGGAACTTGTCGCGGCGCTGAAGACCAAAGGATTACTGTAGATCGGCGCCTCGCCGATCTACCAATGGAGAATGCCATGGCTAAGGTTCTGATCATCGCCGAACATCTCAACGGCAAACTCAATTCCAGCACCGCGCGCTGCGTGACCTGCGCTCGCGAACTCAAAGCCGATGCGATCGACGTGCTCGTGCTCGCCGATTCGCCCGATGCGATCGCTGCCGACGCGGCGAAGATCGACGGCGTAGCCAAAGTGTTGACGGTCGCGAACGCTGCGAATGCGCATCCACTGGCCGCCATCTATGCGCCGCAGGTCGTGGCTGCAGCGAAGAACGGGTACAGCCATGTGTTCGCGCCATCGACGACGTTCGGCAAAGACCTGATGCCGCGCGTCGCAGCGCTGCTGGGCGTGGCGCAGGTGTCGGACATCGCCAAAGTGATGGACGCGTATACTTTTCAGCGCCCGATCTATGCCGGCAACGCCATCGTCACCGTGCAGGCGCCGCAGGACCAGGTGTTGGTCGCGACCGTGCGCACTGCTTCCTATGCGGCGACCGGCGACGGCGCCGCCGCAGCGGCGGTAGAAGCGCTAAGCCTGAGCGCCGAACTGCCGGCGCACACGCGATTTGTCGAACTGGCGCAGGGCAAGAGCGATCGTCCGGATCTGCAGAGCGCCAGCCGGGTGGTTTCCGGCGGACGCGGCGTCGGCTCGGCGGAGAATTTCGCGATCATCTTCAAACTGGCGGACAAGCTCGGCGCCGGCGTCGGCGCCTCGCGCGCGGCCGTGGATGCCGGCTACGTGCCCAGCGACATGCAGGTCGGCCAGACCGGCAAGATCATTGCGCCCGAGCTGTACATGGCGATCGGCATTTCCGGCGCGATCCAGCACCTGACCGGGATCAAGGACGCCGGCACCATCGTCGCCATCAACAAGGACGGCGAAGCGCCGATCTTCGAGGTCGCCGACATCGGCCTGGTCGGGGATTTGTTTAAAATTATACCGGAGCTCGAAGCCGCGCTCGGCTGAGCCACGCGCTTCGCAGACACGCAAGGAAGAATCATGTTGAACTTGGCCAGACCGATCTGGGAACCGGGCAAGGAGCGGGTCGAGGGCGCCAACATCAACCGCTTCATGCGCTTCGTGCGCGAGCAGACCAACAACGACGACCTGCGCAGTTACGCGCCGCTGTACGATTTCTCGGTGCGCCAGCCGGAGCGTTTCTGGAAACTGGTGTGGGAGTTCTGCGGCATCCGCTCGACCGGCGATTTCGACGAAGTGCTCGTCGACGGCGACAAGATGCCGGGCGCGCGCTGGTTCCCGAATGTGCGGCTGAATTTCGCCCAGAACCTGCTGCGCTACAAGGACGAGCGCATTGCCCTGATCGCGCGCAACGAGTGGGGTCATGCGCGCGAAATAACCTATGCGCAGCTGCACGGCGAGGTCGGCAAGCTGGCGCACGCGCTGCGCGCCGCAGGCGTGACGACCGGCGATCGCGTCGCCGGATTTCTGCCGAACATTCCGGAAGCGGTCATTGCGATGCTCGCGACTGCGTCGATCGGCGCCGTGTGGTCGTCGTGCTCGCCGGATTTCGGCACCAACGGCGTGGTCGACCGCTTCGGCCAGATCGCACCGAAAGTGCTGTTCACGGCCGACGCCTACGCCTACGGCGGCAAGCGTTTCGATTGCCTGGGCAAGGTGCGTGAAGTTCTGCAGCAAATTCCCAATGTGGAAAAAATCGTCGTGATCGCGTACAGCGGCGATACGCTCAAGCTAGACGGTATTAAGAACGCGATAGCCTGGGCGGACTTTGTCGGCACGACCGAGCACGCGCTGGAATTTACTCCGACTGCATTCGATCATCCGCTTTACATCATGTATTCCTCAGGCACCACGGGCGTGCCGAAGTGCATCGTCCACGGCGCCGGCGGCACCCTGATCCAGCATCTGAAGGAACTGGTGCTGCACACCGACGTCAAGCGCGAGGACAAGATTTTTTATTACACCACCTGCGGCTGGATGATGTGGAACTGGCTGGTATCGAGCCTTGCAGTAGGCGCCACCGTGGTGCTCTACGACGGCTCGCCGTTCCATCCGGACGGCAGCGTGCTGTGGGACCTGGTCGATGATGTCGGCATCAGCGTGTTCGGCACCAGCGCCAAATGGATCGCATCGAGTGAAAAGGCCGGTATCAAGCCGCGCGAGAGCCACAAGTTGCTGACCCTGAAAACAATCCTGTCCACTGGCTCGCCGCTGGCCGATGAAAGTTTCGACTACGTCTACCGCGACGTGAAGCCACGCCTGATGCTGTCGTCGATTTCCGGCGGCACCGACATCGTTTCTTGCTTTGCGCTCGGCTGCCCGCTGCTGCCTGTGTATCGCGGCGAGCTGCAATGCCGCGGCCTCGGGCTCAAGGTGGAAATCCTCGACGATACCGGCAAGCCCGTGAAAGAGGAAAAAGGTGAACTGGCCTGTACCGCGCCGTTCCCGTGCATGCCGGTCGGATTCTGGAACGATCCACAAGGCGAAAAATACCACAATGCGTATTTTTCCAAAGTTCCTAATGTGTGGTGCCACGGCGATCATGCGCTGCTGACCGAACGCGACGGCATCGTCATCTACGGCCGCTCCGACGCCGTGCTCAATCCCGGCGGCGTGCGCATCGGCACCGCAGAAATTTATCGTCAGGTCGAACAGTTGCCCGAGGTGCTGGAGTCGATCGCCGTCGGCCAGGACTGGGATAACGACGTGCGCGTGATCCTGTTCGTGCGCCTGCGCGACGGCCTGACCCTGGACGATGCGCTGCGCGATCGCATCAAAAAGCAAATCCGCGACAACACCACGCCGCGGCACGTGCCGGCGAAGATCCTGCAGGTCAGCGATATCCCGAGAACGATCTCGGGCAAGATCACAGAGCTGGCCGTACGCGAAACCATCCACGGGCGTCCGGTGAAGAATACGGACGCGTTGGCCAATCCTGGGGCGCTGGAGCAATTTCGCAGCAGGATGGAATTGAACACATAGTTACCCGGAGAAGGTCATGAGAATCCCTCATATTGTCGTCAGCATGCTGCTCCTGCTCGGGAATATTGCCGACAGTCGAGCCGGAACGCTTCTTCCGGTCGGCAGCGGATTCAACAATCCGCTCGGTATTGCGCTGGACGGCGATGGCAATTTGTTCGTTGCGGACCAGGGCAACAATGCGGTCAAGGAGGTTCTCGCTTCCGGAGGCTACACGACGGTGAACACGCTAGGGAGCGGATTCACTGGACCTACTGCAGTAGCTGTCGATGCAAGCGGCAATGTGTTCGTCGTCGATGCCGGCTATTCAAGGAAATCGTCGCCGCGGGAGGGTATTCCACGGTCAACACACTAGGGTCAGGATTTAGCCACCCAATAGTTGGAATCGCCGTCGATGGCTCCGGCAATGTGTTGTTTGCGGACACCACGGGCACCATAGCGGAGTACGTGGCCGCCACTAACTACATTACGCTTAACACTCTGGCTTCTTCCGTTGTATTCAATGGGGGTGGTGTCGGTGGCTTCACACTCGATCGCAACGGAAATGCATTTCTCGTCGGCGCCAGAGCGGTAGAGGAATTCTTTGCTTCCAGCGCGTATTCCACGAGCACAAGTGCGGGTCCCATCGGACTAAACCTTCAAAACAGTGCCTTTATTGCCGCGGCGACCGACGCCGCAGGAAACCTTTTCGTCAGCCAGGATCAATTCAGCGCTACCGGCAGTACCGGCGACTATATTCTGGAACTGCTGCCATCCAACAGCTTCAACTACAATCTTATCTATACGGCGACTCCTCCAAATTTCGCGAGTGGCATCGCGCTTGGCGGAAATGGCGTTTTCCTGAGCGGCCTGCCCGCAAATGCGGTGAGCCAGTTCATCCTGCCGACGCAGGTTACGCTGCAGGAGTTTGGCGTCGACTAGGCAACGCATTGGGTTGAGCTGCTTTTGGAGTCGACCTGGCAAAGGAGACTGCTGAGCACGGTCTTCGTCGTCGACGATCCTGACGGCAACATCGCTTCGCCCCGGCGCAGGCGCCTGCGTTCCAGGTTGTGGGCGAGCAAGCGCACCACCCCGAACCGGACGCATTTTGTATAATTCCGCTTCTGCGCAAGCCGCGACCTGGCCGCGTGAAGGCGGGCGTCGTCTCCGGTAGACTCCGGCCTTGCTTCGCCTGGCGTCGCAGTTCGCCCTTTCCACCACTGTTTGAGTGAACAATGCAAAAGATCGCGCTTAACGATCTCAAACGCCACGCCTCGGCCCATCGCGAAGAACTGATGCAGGCAATGGCCCGCGTTGTTGATCGCGGCTGGTTCATCCATGGACCGGAACTTGAATCGTTCGAGAGCGAATTTGCCGCCTATTGCGGAGTAACACACGCCGTTGGCGTCGCCAACGGCACCGATGCGATCGAACTGGCGTTGCGCGCGCTCGATGTTGGCGCCGGCGACCACGTGGTCGTTGCGGCCAATGCGGGCATGTACGCCACCACCGCCCTGCGCGCGATCGGCGCGGTCCCGGTATTTGCCGATGTAGATGAAAATCACCTTGTGCTAACCGCCGCAACAATTGAAGCGGTGATCACCAAGGCCACGCGCGCCGTCATCGTCACTCATCTGTTCGGACGCATGGCCGACATGACGCGAATTCGCGCGCTGACTGATCGTGCGGGCATCGCCTTGATCGAGGATTGCGCGCAGGCGCACGGTGCTCGCCAGGGCGGCCGCAACGCGGGCGCATGGGGCGACGCGGCAAGTTTCAGTTTCTATCCGACCAAAAATCTCGGCGCGCTCGGCGATGCGGGCCTGGTGACCTGCGCCGACGCCGCAGTTGCACAGCGCGTACGTCGCTTGCGTCAGTACGGTTGGGATCGCAAGTACGTCGCGGTGGAAGGTCCGGCGCGCAACAGCCGTCTGGATGAACTGCAGGCGGCTGTACTGCGCGCCAAATTGCCCTGGTTGCTGACATGGAACGCACGCCGTTGCGAAATCGCCCGACGCTATGCGGCGGTCGCGCATCACGCGCTGCGCCATCCGGACGTGACAGGCGAAGATTACGTGGCGCACCTTTACGTGGTGCGCAGCCAAGCGCGCGAGTCGTTGCGCCAGCATCTGACCGCGCATGGCATCGCCAGCGACGTTCACTATCCTCTGCTCGACACGCAGCAGCCGGTGTTGGCCGATCTCGTGGCGACGGCAGCACCCTTGCCGAACAGCAGCGCAGCGGCGCTGCAAGTCCTGTCGCTGCCATGCTACCCGGAACTGACCGACGCGGAAGTGCAGCAGGTGTGCGCAGCGCTGACCGCGTGGACGCCATGACGTTCTCGCTGATCATTCCGGTTTATCGAAATCAGGAGTCGCTGCCGGATCTCATCGCTGCGATTGCTGGCATCAATCAGGCGCTCGATGGCAAGCTTGAAGCCGTCTTCGTCGTCGATGGCAGCCCCGACCGCAGCTACGCGTTGCTGCGCGAGGCGCTGCCGCATGCGACATTCGCCTCGCAGTTGATGGTGTTGTCGCGCAACTTCGGCGCTTTTGCCGCAATTCGTTGCGGCCTGCAGGCAGCGCGCGGAGACTATTTCGCCGTGATGGCAGCGGATCTGCAAGAGCCGCCGGAACTGGCCGTCGAATTCTTCCAGCGCCTGCAGCGGGACGAGGCCGACGTCATCGTCGGTAGCCGCGACGCGCGTACCGATCCATGGCTGTCCAAACTTGCCTCACGCCTGTTTTGGGGACTGTATCGACGCCTGATCAATCCAGAAATTCCCGCGGGCGGCGTCGATGTGTTCGCCTGCAATCGCAATTTCCTGGCCCATCTGCTGGCGCTGGACGAAAGTCACAGCTCGCTCATCGGCCTGCTGTTCTGGCTGGGTTTCCGCCGCACCGTGGTGCCGTACGCGCGCCGCGCCCGTGTGCACGGCAAGAGCGCCTGGAGCCTGCGCCGCAAGGTCACGTACATGCTCGACAGCATTTTTGCATTTTCGGATCTGCCGGTGCGCATTCTGCTGTTGATCGGTACACTCGGAATCGGAGTCGCGCTGCTGTTCGGTATTATCGTGCTGACCTTGCGCCTGCTCGGCAACTTCGCTGTTCCCGGCTACGCCGCGACGATGACGACGATCATGTTCTTCGGTGGCCTCAATGCGCTGGGGCTCGGTATCATCGGCGCCTATGTGTGGCGCGCCTACGCCAATACCCAGCAAAGACCGCTTGCGATCGTGATGCGCAGCGAATCGTTTCCCGCAGGAGGTCCGCGCGCATGAGCCATTTCGTCCACGCCCAGGGTTGCTGCGAAAGCACCAGCATCGGCGCGGGAACGCGCATCTGGGCCTATGCGCACGTGCTGCCGGGTGCGCGCATTGGCGCCGACTGCAATATCTGCGATCACGTCTTCATCGAAAACGATGTCGTTGTCGGCGACCGCGTCACTGTGAAGTGCGGCGTGCAATTGTGGGATGGCTTGCGCGTCGACGACGACGTCTTTATCGGCCCCAATGCCACATTCACCAACGACCGCTTCCCGCGCAGCAAGCAATATCCGGAAAGATTTGCGTCGACCCATGTCGAGAACGGCGCCTCGATCGGCGCGAACGCTACGATCCTGCCGGGACTGCGCATCGGCCGCCACTGCATGGTCGGCGCCGGGGCGGTGGTAACGCGTTCGGTGCCGGCATACGCGATCGTGGTCGGCAATCCGGCGCGCATCGTCGGCTATGTCGGTGGCACGCAGCATTCCGCGCCAACGCCAGTCACGGCATTCCCGCCAGCATCGGGCGTCGTCGCAACCGACGTCCGTGGCGTGACCCTGCATCGCCTGAAGCAGGTAAAAGATCTGCGCGGCAGCCTCAGCGTCGGCGAATTCGCGCGCGACATTCCGTTTGCGGTGAAACGCTACTTCCTGGTCTTCGACGTACCCAGCGTGGAAACACGCGGCGAACACGCGCATCGGACCTGCCATCAGTTTCTTTTGTGCGTTCGCGGCGAATGCGCCGTCGTTGCCGATGACGGCACCCGGCGCCAGGAATTCAAGTTGGATCGTCCGGATCTTGGCGTGCATCTGCCACCACTGACATGGGGCGTGCAGTACAAGTACAGCGCGGATGCGGTCTTGCTCGTGTTCGCTTCGGAGCACTACAACGCCGATGACTACGTGCGCGACTACGACGAGTTCCTGACCTTGCTGCACGCAGCTACAAAGGCATGAGCTCGCGTGTCCACCACCAAGCGCTGCGATTCCTGGTCGCAGGCGCCATCAATACGGCGGCGACATACGTGTTGTATCTGGCCTTGTTGCCGCTGCTCAGTTACACCCTCGCCTACACGATCACCTACATCGCCGGCATTGTGCTGGCGTACTTTGTCAGTACCAAGTATGTGTTCCAGGTTCGCCGCAGCGCGCGCGGCCTGGTCTTGTTTCCCCTGGTCTATATCGCGCAGTATCTGGCCGGCGTGCTCGTGCTGCGGGTAGCCGTGGAGACATTTGCGATTTCGCAAAAATTCGCTTTGCTGTTCAGCATCGCCGTCACTGTGCCGATGACCTTTCTGCTCAGCCGCTGGCTGCTCAAGCAGCGCGATCCTTCTGCTGGCGGCATTGCCGTGGAAAAAAGTCATGACTGAGCCGCAGACGTATAACCTGGGACACGTCGTCCTGGCCTTGGTGCTCTGGCTGCTGACGACGATTTTTCTCATATGCAATCTCGGGCACATCCAGCTGGTGGTGGACGTTGTCACCGACGCTGCAGATACGGCGCACGTCTACTACTCGCGCAATGCGCAGTGGAAAGAGACTGAATCGCTGTCGGCGAAACTGACCCCCGGTCATAACGAAGTACGGCTCGGCCTGCCGGGCCTGCTCACCGGCAACGTGATTCGCTTCGATCCTGGCCGACGCGTGGCGACGTACCGCATTTCTTCGGTGCGCTGGCGCTGCAGCAGTGCCGAGATTCCGGTGCCGCTGGATCAGATCGGCAATGGCCGCGGCGATGCAATGTCGCTCGCGCTGTCCGCAGGTGAGCTTGTGCTGATCGCACGCGACGACAACCCCGAACTGGTCATTCCCACCCCGGGCTGGGGCGCACGCATTGCGGGGGCGTCATGGCCATTGGGCATTGCGTTTGCAGCGTTCGTGTTCGTCGCTTTCGCGCTACGCCGCCGCGTTGGCTTGGCGCGTATCGCGGCGGCGCTTTTGGGATTATGTGCTGTTTTATACTTTTTCGTCTGCATCTCAGTCGGCACACCCCTGCCGTTTGCCGACGATTGGCGCTACGTGGTGCCGGGGCCGTTCAATCTGATCGATGGCGGCTGGAAATGGCTCGGGGTGGTCGGCAACGACACCTATTTCCTGACCAACCAGGTTCTGGATTTTCTGGTCCTGAAACTTTCCAACGTGGATTTTCTCTGGATGCGCGGTGTCGCCGCCGCCCTGCTCCTGCTGCAACTAGCCGTGCAGTACCGCGTGGTTTCGCGCGCGGCGCAGGCGTCTCCCGCGATCGCGGCCGTCGCCGTCATGCTCGGCATCTGGTCGCTGGCCGCCGGCGCGTACTGGTACGGCACGGCAATCGCCTACCAGCAGGCGCTGCCCAGCATCTTCGGCACGCTGATGCTGATGCAATTGATGGCGCACGATGGATCGATTCGTTCGCGACTCTCGATGGGACTACTGATCGCGTGCTGCTTCGGCTCGGGGCTGTCTTACATTTCCGGTGGCATACTCATTTTATCGCTCGGGATCGCTTATGCGCTGGCCGTCGACTGGAGGCGCGCACCGCGCTCGGCAATGCATATCGCTGGAGTCCTGGTCGGGTTCGGTGTCGTCCTGTTGATGTTGCAGTTCATCCTGGTCAGCAACCAGCAAGGATCGCTGCTGGAGCATAACCACCATTCCGCGTCTGTGTATCCGAACGACAAGCGCTTCTGGCTGTTTTTCTTTGCGCTGTACGGTCGCGCTCTAGGCTACAACGGCTTCTGGGCCCCAGCCGATATGTTGTACGCGGCGCTTGCCTTGATGCCGGCGACGATACTTGGCGTGCAACGGTTGCGGGCCCTGTTCCGCGACACCGAGCCGGAACGCTATCCGGCATGGACCATGTTGGCCTTGTATGCGGGAATCGGCAGCGCCAGCTACGCGGCGATCGTTTCCTTCGGTCGCGCAGGGTTTGCGCCCGCTGATTCGGCGGCCACTGTGATCACGGCCATGGGCAAGGGGCGCTTTCACTTCTGGCCGATCGCTGCCATGCTGCCCTATGCGTGGCTCGGCTGGGCCGCATTGCTGCACCGCCTGGGTGCAGCCCGCGTTGCCATCGGCGCAATTGTCGGCGTGCTCATGCTGTTGCCGAAGTCGTTGCCGCTGCTGGACAACGTCTCGCGGGCCCGTGAGTTGCGCGAGTACATGCGCGAAGGTGCCCGCTGCGCCGTAGTCCATCTGGCCGACGCCGAGGCGCATCGCCCAGTAGTATGTACCGACCTTACCAGCGCGCCCATTGATATCGGACCGACACTGGTGCATTTGCGCGAGATCAAAAGTCGTGTATACGCCGATGTGGTGCTCGAGGGAGCGGCGCCTCCCTGAGGCAAACGCGTTCGCTGCAACAAGGCCCGGACCATGAACGATCGCCACGAACAACCGACGGCATCTGGATCGCCGGTCCTGCGCGAGGTGCCTTTCGCGCTCGGCGCCTGGCTACGCACCGACGTGCTGATCCTGCTCGGCATTTTTTTTGTTTTCTACTATTTTAAATTATCCACATTTTCGATTTCGATCGATGATGAACTCAGTGCTGTGCGTGAGTCGGCGAACGTCTGGCTGGTTCAGGGACGCTGGGGCATCTATCTGCTCGAGCGCTTCTGCATAAGCGAACAGGTCGTGCCGTTTTTTCCGTTCTTCGTGTTCGGTTGCTGTCTTGCGCTTTCCTATCCGATTCTGCTCTCCGCGTTCGGAGTAAGACGCCTGACTCCGGTCCACTACGCGGCATTTCCAATGTATGCCGCGTTTCCGATATGGATGTTCGCGGTGTCTTTTTTCTCCAATACGATCGGTTTTGGCCTTGGCCAACTGCTCGCCGCGTGTGCCGTGCGCAGTTGCGCGCCGCTGCTGTCCGCCGCTTCCGGCGTCGCGCTGCAGCGCCCGACATGGCCGCGCAAGCTGGCACTTGTCGTGCGTCCCGCTGCATTTGCGGCTGCCGCGATCAGCATGTACCAGACGTTTGCGTTTTCCGTCGCTGTGCTGGGCCTGGCACTGATTCTCGTTGCCAGCCTCAATGAAGGCACACAATGGCGCGCAGCGGCCAGACGCTGCGTGATCCTGCTGCTGATACTGGCGGTAGCGGCGTTGCTGTATGAAGTTGTTGAACTGGTGCTGCTTGCGCTAGTCGGTTTGGGCAAGGAACATTACGTCGGCAATTTTCTCAACCTTCCCGCGTTGCTGCACGAGCCAGGTCACGTGCTCGCCCTGGTCACGTCCAATATCACCGGCACTTACGCTGGCGACGCGTCCATTTTCGGCATCGCCGCCTACGCCTTTGCCGTCGTCGTGGGTTGCGGCATCGCGGCGCTGGCGTCGTGGCCTGAAGTCAGCGTGGGCAAACGCGTGCTGCTCGTCGTCGCCGCGGTTGCGATGCTCGCCCTGCCCTTCACCCTGCATGTCGCTGCCGGCGGAGACTTGCCGGCGCGCACGCTGGTGGCGGTTCCTGCAACAATGTGGTTTTTCGCAATGCTTGGAATGACATCGCCGCGGCGCTGGCTGGCGAAGCTCGCGTTCGTCGCCGTCATCGTCGCCGCCGTGCAGATTCTGTACATCAGCAACCTGCTGCAAGCCGCAAACGATTTCGTACGCAAGCATGACGAAGCGCTTGCCGCGGCGATCTACACGCGCATCGTCAGCGTCAATGCGGATATTTTTTCCGACAATGAAACGGCTGCACTGGTCGATTTCTACGGCGCGAAAAAATTCGACAGCGTCTATCCTCGTCCGCACCCGTCGACCCTGGGCTACTCGTTCTTCGAGTGGGACGGCGGCAACATCTACCGCATCGTCACCTACATGCATGTGCTCGGCTATTCGCAGTTGCAGATTCCATCGCCCGCGCAGCGCCACCTCAACGATGCGCTGTTTCGCGACATGCCGGCGTGGCCGAACCCCGCTTCGGTGCGCGTGGCCAATGGCATGACCCTGATAAAGCTGGGCGCAGAGCCAGGATTCCGTTGAGGCCGCGCTGGCGCGATCCGTTCAGGCGATCTGTTCAGGTTCGTCGACTCGATACCACGCTCGTCGGCTAAATGATGCTGGCGCCTTGCGCTTTTGCCATGGCGGCCTATTCTCTGAGGATCGAACAAATCAGAGATTTCACGATGTTCCGCCGATTTACGTCAGCAACGATTCTTGCCGCGGTAATCGCCATATTTCCCCCTGGAGTTTTCGCCGCACTCACGGTGACGGCGCCGCCGGCCGGTTCGACGCCGATTTCCGCCGGCGACGACTACGCGACGCAGGTCGTCGGCGATGCGTGGGATATGAACAATACCCAGGACGTGGATACTGACGAAGCGCTAGGCTCACCTACGCAGAGCTTCTCCGGCGGCTTGTTCAACGTGGTCGACACCGTCGCAGCCTGCGGCACCGGCGTCTTTCCTTCGTTCATGGGTTACGGCACGACGACCGTCAAGACCGCGCGGGGACAGTTGTACCCCATCGACACTACGGTTTACCGCTACTTCACGATGAAGCTCAAGGCAACTGGCGGAGCCGCGACGCAGAACAATCAAGTTTTCTATTTCAAGGACGGTGACAGCAGGGGCGGCACGAATTTGTTGGGTGCAACCAGCCTCAAATCCATTTCACCGAATCAATGGACATACGTAACCTGGGATTTGTATACCGAGAGTTCCAACGTGCCGTGGACCAGTCTGCCGTACGTGGAAGGCATCGAGGTCATACCTTGCAATGGCGGCAGCCCGAACATCCAGTTCGACTGGATACGCATCACCGCGCCCTCTTCCGCGGCCCAAACGTTCAACGTCGCCTGGACGGATAGCGGCAGCACGACGACGTACACGATCACGGCGATCGACGGTGATGGTGCGCGTTTCCAATTCGCATCCGGCGTGGGCAGCATGTCTTTTTCCGCCGACTTTTCGCGTTTGGCGCCCGGTGACTATCACGTAGAGGTCAAGCGCGCCGATGCCACCACGACACTCAGCACTGGCGTCGTGCATGTAAATTTTCCGCCGCAGGTCAATATCGCTTCACCGAGCGTGCGTGGCGAACAATCAAAAAGTTATGCGCTGACCCAGCAGGGCGTGCAGTGGGCGGTGCCGATGAGCGCGGTCGATTTCCAGGCGCTACCGAATTTCACAGGTGTTACGTACGTCAATCCATCGTTCCCCGGTTCGTTTTCCGGGCGCCCGACGAATCTGGATCCCCAATTCATCATGAAGACGACGGGCCATCCCATCAATTCCAGTCTGTACCGATCGGCGTGTTTTACCCAGGAAGTGTTCGGTCCGCGCAGTGTCGGCCTCGGATCGGTCGCACGGTTGTTCTGGGGACCAAGCAGCAGTACCGTCTCCACCACGACCGACATCATTCTCGGCAGCGGTCTGGTCGAATACTGCCTGCCGGATCTTGCCGATGTTGCCGCCGTGCCCCTGGTCGGAGGCGGAGCGTCAACATGGGCTGGAAATTTGAACTATTTCCGCATGGATCCAGATGAATTCACCCCGCCGGGGGGATGCAGCACGCCACAAACCTGCCACGACGTTCGGCTCGATTCGATCATCCTCTCGCCGTTCGCTGCAGCTAATCCGACTTACACCATCAACCTGACCGTCACCGATCCGGATTTCGGCAGCGGCGGATCGATCCAGATTTTCCTCGACCCGGATAAGACTTTCAACAACGGCAACGAGATCGGCGTCGCCACGGTTCCCTATACGATTGGGTCGTACAAATTCGTAGCGGACCAGGACATTCCGAACGCCACCTATTACCTGGTGCTGCTCGCGGACGACGGCAAGAATGCCGTCGCCCAGTACGCCGGCGGCAAGATAGTCACCGACCATTCCGACGTCATCTTCCGCGATGGATTCCAATAGGCGTTGTTGGTCCGTGGCTGCTCAACCTGCAAGCTAGCAATCTGCGGCCCTTACGCTTTCTCCAGCACGGCGTAAAACTCGTTCGACCCATACACTGTGTCGTAAACCCGGGAGACCTTGAATGGGCACATTCGCAGATCGAACAAGAGGATTGCAATTTCGCGGAACGACATCGAGGTAAATTGCCAGGCGTGGCAGTCGATGTAAGTTTCCGGATTGCGCTGATATGCATCGAGTCCGTCGCGAATGTACGCGAGCGATAATTTGTATAGTGGTTCGCCGTGATCGCCTTTCCAGTGACGCAGGGCATCATTGTGCGTTGTCATCGCGCGGTGCTCGACGACACTGGCGACGGAGTGCACGTGTAGATCGCGTGCGTGCGCGTCGACCACATCAGCGATTGTGCTTTCTGCTATGAAATAGTCGAAACAAAATCTCTTGTCGGGGACCGCCAGATAGTAACGTCCGCCAGGCTGCAACAGCTTCGCCACACAGATCAAATGACCAATCAGGTCCGGTTGATGTTCGATGACATGAGCGCTGGCGACCGCGTCGAATTGCTCGCTGACGACGGCAAGGTCGCCCGTGGGCGACACGTAGTCTATGGACGGACAACGATCTGCATCCAGCCCATGCTCGAGCGCTCTCTCGCGCATTGCCTGGGTTGAAAGTACGTCAAAGTACTTCACCTTTGGCCCTCGCACCATCGGATTGGCGAAAGGACCGATTTCGAGAATCGATCCCTTGGCGCAGCCAACGAGATCAACAAAATCTGAACGAGTGCTGACACGCGAGGCGGCGCGTCCCTCGCCACAGCCGAAAGTGCGGAAATGCTCCGCCAGCAGCGTATTGTTCAATCCTCGCAGATCCCCGTACCTGCTTCGGTAAAGTTCAAGATCGACCTCCGGCGGCAGAATATCGGCGCTCATGCGTTGCAGATTAGCTCATTTGGCTGGAATCCGACCAAGGATGTCGCGATCGACCACAATATTTGTTCGCGAAAAAGCCGCGACGAAACTATCGCTGAAAACACCCTGCGCTAGACCTTGCTGCCGAATAATACGCAGGCGCTGGCCAACTCGAGATTCTTTTTCTTCGACAGACCAGTGACGAACGGCGCCTGCAGCATGGCTAGTGCCGGCGCAGTCAAATCACGCAGGCGCATATTGAGAAAATCCTCGCGCGTACCACCCTTCAGACCCTCGGCCCAGCTGCGCACGATCCAGGTCAGAGCCCAAATGGGAAGCACGCTCGCGTATACCTCGACCCGATCGACGGCGATGACGTCGGCGAACAGATTGCGCAACCCCTGATGTGTCATGTTGTAGTAATGATGCGGATAACCGTGATAAGGCTGTAGAAATGGTACGCAGCAGATCAGTTTGCCGCCGGGCTTGAGCACCCGCGCAATTTCGCGCGCACAGCGGAATGGATCCTTGACGTGTTCAAGCACCGCGATGGAAATGACTGCATCGAAAGCCCCGTCCACGAACGGCAGGACCTCGCCGACGCCGCGCACATCGGTGGTGTCGTAGGCGACGATTTCAAAGTTGACGACGTTTTCGTAGTAGACCGAACGCTTGCCCGCGCCGCAGTCGAGAATCAGGCCATCACGATGCGTCTCGATCAATTCGAGAACGTGGGTATCGTACTTGTTGCTGCTGACCGCGCTGGTTCCGACGATGTTGAACTGACTACGCAATTCGTTGGTAAGGAAATCGTAGCAGCCCTCAGTTTTTACAAAAGGCATGTCCTGGCGCAGCAGCGCGGCGACGCGTTGCAGCTTCTCCTGCTTGACCTGCTTCAGCGATCTTGCCGCGGCTGACGACACAGTGTCCTCGAGGCATAGGCGACGGCGTTCGTCTCTGCCAAAAGATTCGAAGTGATGCCAACCCGAACGAAACTGACCGAGTTTTACCGCCGCTGCAACGTCCGGGTTGGCGCGCAGGTATTCGGCCTCATCAAACCCTGCAGCCACCCGCGTGCGTGCCCTGGTCGGCAGGTGACCACGAACGACGTGTCGCACTCGCTGAAGAATGGCGCTCATTGTTCCGTTCATTGCTTTCACCTGAAGCGCACTGGATCCAACGTGCCGGGCCAACCATCTTACCTGCGCGTCCTGCCACAATGCGTCCACGATACCCCAACAGACCCTGCCCGGGCGCGGCGATGCAAGGTCAAGGATACAGCCAGAATCAAGTATGATTGGCGTAGGCCGGCAAGGGCTTGATCGGGAACAGACCAGACGTGGCGAACGACAGCAATCCAACGACGCAAGAGAGGCATCGAGCCGCTGCCGGGAATGGCCCGCCAATCGCATCGACCTCGACCCCGGCTACGCGGCCGATCCTGGTTCTGGGTATGCATCGCTCCGGCACCTCTGCGGTCGCGCGATTGTTGGAAACGATGGGCGCGTATGTCGGCGAGTCGGCCGATCTACTGCCGGCGCATCCGCGCGACAATCCCGCCGGCTACTGGGAACGCATCGAACTGGTGATCGAGCACGATCAGTTCCTCGCCGCGAACGGCCATGCCTGGGATCGCGTTGCCGGTCTTGATTCGCACGCGCTGGATGCAAACGCCAGTAACGCACTGTCGTCGCGGTTGCAGGCGGTCATCGGCAAATTGAAGGCGAGCGGCAAGCCGTGGCTGGTGAAAGATCCGCGTCTGTGCCTGCTGCTGCCGCAATGGCTGCCGCTGCTCGACGATGCGGCCTGTGTGATTGTTGTGCGCGACCCGCGCGAAGTCGCCGCGTCGATGCGCGCCAGCCATCGCGGCGTGTATACGTCGCACTTTGTCATTGCGCTGTGGGAAAAATATCTGCGCACGATGCTCGCGGATTTGCGCGGACGCCGCGTCTTGTTCGTTTCCTATAGCGGCTTGCTTGACGATGCGCCGACACAGAGTGCGCGTCTGCTTGAGGGTTTGCGCGAGCTGGGTATCGACCAGCGTTTGCACAGCGCGTCCAACGCGGAACTCCAAGCCGTTTTGGATACCCGCCTGCGGCGTAGCGAACCACGCGCGCATATGCTGCTGTCGCCGGCGCAAGAGAGCTTGTTTGCGTGGCTCCTGGCGCAAACACAAGCGCAGGGAGTGGTGAAAGTCATCGACGTCCCCGAGCACCCGGCGCCGGATGGCGTACTCGCGGAATTCCAGAGCGCGATGGACGACAAGGCTGAGCGCAGCCGCGTCCAGGCGATCGGCGCGGCCAGCGAACAGATGGGCAAGATCCAGGCGCAACTGGGCAACCAGTTGCAGGATCACGCATCAGAGCGCGAACACTGGCTCGCTGAACTGGCGGCACAACGCAAAGTGACGGAACAGATTCAGGCGCAAGTCGCCGCGCAGCAGACGACGGAACAAGCGTTGGCTCACGCTGCGGCGCAACAGCAGGCGACGGAACACGCGTTGGCTCACGCCGCGGCGCAACAGCAGGCGACGGAGCAAGCGTTGGCTCACGCCGAGGCGCAACAGCAAGTGACGCAACGGGCGTTGGCTCACGCCGCGGCGCAACAGCAGGCGGCGGAACGCGCGTCGGCTCACGCGGCGGCGCAACAGCAGGCGGCGGAGAGCGCGTTGGCTCAAGTCGCGGCGCAACAGCAGGTTACGGAACAGGCGCTGTCGCGTCTTGCGGCGCAGGAGCATTTGAACGAACAAGCTCGAAGCCAGCTTGCATTGCAACGGCAGGATCTGCAGCAGGCGCGCGAACTGGCCGATGCGCACAAGAAGGCACTCGCCGAGCAGCAGCGCGAGCACCAGCAGCAGCGCCAACAAACCCAGATACAGCACGCCACACAGATTCATCAACGAAATCTGGAACTGTCCAGCCTGTCGGCACACGCCATCGCGCTCGGCGAAAATGTGCGGGCCCTGCGCGCGTCGTGGTCGTGGAAGATCACGGCGCCGTTACGTGGCATCGGCGGGTTGTTCCGGCCGCACGCGTCGTTCAGCATGGAGCAACGTCTGTACCGTTGGTACTACTCGATCCCCGGCTTCAACGGCGCGCGCAAACGCGGCGCGATCCTTTGGCTGCACACGCACGCGCCGTGGCTGACGCGGCACACGCTGTCGTATCAGCTGTTTGCGAAATCCCGGGAAGCTTCGTTGCCGCAGGCGGCGACCGGCGCCGGCACACCGCGGATGGATGGCGAACGCGCAGCGACGATCCTCGCCGAGATGCGCACACCGCCGCGCATCTCGATTGTGATGCCGGTGTACAACGTCGAGCGCCGCTGGCTGCTCGCGGCGGTGGAATCGGTACGCACCCAGTTTTATCCTCATTGGGAATTGTGCATTGCCGACGACGCATCGACCCTGGAGGAAACCCGCAAGGCCCTCGATGAGATCGCGCGCATCGGCGATCGCCGCATCAAGATCCAGCGCCTGCGCAAGAATGTCGGCATTGCCGGCGCTTCCAATGCCGCCCTGCGCCTGGCCAAGGGCGATTACATCGGATTACTCGACAACGACGATGCGCTGACGCGCGATGCGCTGATCGTCGTTGCGCAGGAAATTCTCGCGCATGACCCGGATGTACTTTATTCGGACGAGGACAAGCTCGACGTCGATGGCCGTCACGTCGATGCGCACTTCAAGCCGGATTTCAATCTCGACTTTTTCCTGTCGATCAACTACGTGTGTCACTTCAGCGTGATCCGGCGCACGTTGATCCAGCGCATCGGTGGTTTCCGCGCGGGCTACGAGGGCGCGCAGGATTACGACCTACTGTTGCGCGCCACCGAACAGGGCGAGCGCGTGCGCCATATTCCACAAGTACTGTACCACTGGCGCATGACGCCCGGCTCGACTGCCACGACCAGCAGCGCCAAGCCGAAGAGCTGGGACGCTGGACAGCGTGCGTTGAGTGAATCGCTGCTCCGCCGGCACATCGACGCAAGCGCCGAGCCGGGGCCGTATCCGAATACGTTCCGGGTGCGACGCCCGATCGTCGGTCAGCCGCTGGTGAGCATCCTGGTGCCGTTTCGCGACATGCCGGAACTTCTTTCCACGTGTGTCGACTCGATCCTGGCAAAAACCGACTATCCGCATTTTGAGATCATTGGCATCGACAACGGCAGCAGCGACCCGGCGACGCACGCGTTGATGCGAGAACTCGAACGGCGCGACACGCGCATTCGCTTTGTCGCCTACGAGGCACCCTTCAACTATTCGTCGATCAACAATTTCGGCGTGCGCCACGCTCGCGGCGAGCACTTGCTGCTGCTCAACAACGATACCGAAATCATCGAAGCGCCATGGCTGCGCGCGCTACTCGAACACTCGCAGCGCCCGGAGGTCGGCGTGGTGGGCGCGAAACTGCTTTACTCCGATTCGCGGATTCAACATGCCGGCGTCATCGTCGGCATTGGCGGCGTTGCTGGTCACGCCCATCTGCTGCAGCCGTGCGATCATCCGGGATACTTCAGCCGCGCGCAGTTGCAGCAGAACATGAGCGCGGTGACGTTTGCCTGTGCAATGACGCGACGCGACGTCTTCGAGCAACTCGGCGGCTTGAACGAGCGCGAGCTGTCCATTGCGTTCAACGACATAGACTACTGCCTGCGCGCCCGCGAAGCCGGATATCTGGTGGTCTACACTCCGTATGCGATGCTTTATCACCATGAATCCAAGACGCGTGGCTACGAAGACAATCCGGAAAAGCAGGCGCGCTTCTTCCGTGAAATCACCTACATGCAGGCGCGGCACGCAGCGATCCTGCAAAAAGGTGACCCCTACTACAATCCGAATCTGCGGCTCGACACCCACGACTTCTCCGCCCTGCCGGGATACGTCGACGCGCTGCCACGTTGAGCGATCCCCGATGCGGCCGCGTGCATGCTCGCCATCCTGATCATCAACTATCGCACCGCGGCAGCGACGCGCGCCTGTCTTGCCGCGCTACTGCCATCGATCCCGACCGCTGCGCGCATCTACCTGCTGGACAACGGCTCGGGCGCGGAAGAAGCTGCAGATCTGGGTGCTTGCGCCATCGGCCTTGGCGACAACGTATACTTTGAGCAGAGCAGCAGCAACCTCGGATTTGCCGCAGGCATGAACCGCCTGCTCGCGCTTGCGCTGGCTGATTCCGCGATCGACCAAGTGCTGTTGCTCAACAGCGATACCCATCCAACACCGCAATTCATTGGTGCGATGCAGGCGCGAATAGACCGGGACGCGCGCGTCGACATGGTTGCCGCGAAAATGCTCAATCAACAAAACGGCAACGTCGATAGTCTCGGCATAACTTTGTACCGATCTACCCTGGCCTCCAATCGCAAGCGCGAGGAAGAACTATTGCTCGGCCCGAGCGGCGGCTGCGCGCTGTTGACCCGGCGGCTGCTGGAAGATCTTCACGCCAGCCATGGCGAATGGTTCGACGAGAGTTTTTTCTGCTACGCCGAAGATACCGACCTGGTGCTGCGCGCGCGCTGGCTGGGCTATCGGCCGGCGTTTGCCGCCGATGCCGTCGTGTATCACGAGGGGTCGCTGTCCTCCGGTGGTGCGGACAACGACTTCGTGCTCTATCACGGCATCCGCAATTCCCTGTGGTGGCTGGTCAAGGACGCGCCAACGGACTGGGTGCTGCGCTCGCTGCCGTGGTTTATTTTGCTGCATTGTGGAATCTGGCTGCGGCATCTGCGCCGCGGCCGGATACGCACGTTGTGGCGGCTGTATCGCGACGCGATCAAGGGAATGGCGGTCATGCGCAAAAAGCGCGCTGTCATCCGCTCGACGCGACGCGTGCCGACGCGTGAATTCGCCGCGTGGGTCGAACCGCACTTCTATGAACGCGACTATGTGCAGCGCGCGTGGCGAGAGTTGTGGCGGCCGGCGAAAAAAACGCCTTAGCCGTCAGCGCAGCGCTGCGCCAAGTTCCGCGCGCAAATCCGCGACATCCTCCACGCCGACCGACAAGCGGATCAAGCCGTCGCTGATGCCCAGGCGCTTGCGGTTCGCCGCAGGTACTGACGCATGCGTCATGATTGCCGGATGCTCAATCAGACTTTCGACGCCGCCGAGAGATTCGGCAAGCGCGAACAGATGGCACTGCTCCAGCACCTTGCGCGCCTTGCGCAGGCCGCCCTTGACTTCGATCGAAATGATGCCGCCCGGTCCATCCATCTGGCGCTTGGCCAACGCCTGTTGCGGATGCGATTTGAGGCCGGGATAGATCACGCGTTGAACTGCCGGATGTTTTTCCAGCCAGCCGGCAAGTTGTTGCGCGCCATCGCAATGCGCGCGCATGCGCAGATGCAAGGTTTTTAATCCGCGCATGGCCAGAAACGAATCGAACGGGCCGGCCACGGCACCGACCGAGTTCTGCAGAAAACCCATCTTCTCGGCAAGTTCGCGGTCGTCGCCGGCGACCACGATGCCGCCGACCATGTCGGAATGTCCATTGAGATACTTTGTTGCCGAATGCAGAACCAGGTGCGCGCCGTGTTCGAGCGGGCGTTGCAGAATCGGCGAACAAAACGTGTTGTCGACAACCAGGATCAAGCCATGCTTGCGCGCGAACGCGCCGAGCTTGGTCAGGTCGACGAGCTTGAGCATCGGGTTGGTCGGCGTCTCCGCCCAGATCATGCGCGTGTTCGGCTTCAATGATGCCCTCAGCGCTGCGCCATCGTTGAGGTCGATGAAAGTAAAATCCAGTCCGGCGCTGCGCCGGCGCACGCGCTCAAACAAGCGGAATGTGCCGCCGTACAGATCGTCCATCGCGATGACGTGACTGCCCGAATCCAGCAGATCCAGGACCGTCGCCGCAGCGGCCAGGCCCGAAGCAAACGCATAACCAGCGCTGCCGCCCTCCAGATCCGCCACGCAACGTTCGTACGCCATTCGTGTGGGATTTTGTGTACGACTATACTCGTAGCCTTTGTGCACTCCGGGACTTGATTGCACGTAGGTCGATGTCGCGTAGATCGGCACCATGATCGCGCCGGTCGATGGATCCGGACTCTGTCCCGCATGAATCGCGCGGGTGCCTAGACCGAACTTGTCCATTGCTTTTGATCGTTTGGTGTTTTTCATTATCGTTGCGCGCAAATTGCGAATGCCGGACCATTCTGATGCTCGGCGTGGACGAAGTTCTCACGTATGTCGGTATACCCGGCCTTGCCTAGAAAGCCGACAATACTCTCCTTGGTGAGCCACTTGCTGTTCATCTCTGGCCCGCCACAAAATCCACTCCAGTCCAGTGCCTCCTTGTACGCCTGCGACGAAAATCGATATTCGAAGCCCTTATACGTCGCGGTTTCGAGTTCGCCAAATTTGTGCGCAAGGTTTGCGTTGCTGGCGATGAGATTCTCGTCAAAGTAATGAGTCCAGATGAAAATTTTGTCCGCGGCTTCTGAGATTAAGTCCAAGACCCTGACAGGATCAGCCATGTGATAGAGCACGCCACTGGCGATGGCAACGTCGAATCTTTGCTTGTCTTGTTCAAGAAAAGACACGAAATCTCCAAGTTTGAAGCTCACGCGATTCAGCTCGAACAACTCCTTGATGCAAAGACACTTGAGAAATGCCCGTGCGTTCGCTTCGATCGAAGTTATCGATTTCGCGCCGGCACTCTGCATCATGTAGGAATGTGCCCCCTCCAGCGGACCCAGCTCCAATATGTTTTTGTCGGTAAATCCACCGAATACGCTTTCCGCCCAACGGATTCTGCCGTCAGAAAACAATGCCGCTGTGCCGGGCTTGCTGTGCAACCCCGAGCTGGCGGGCATTTGCGAAGACCATTCGCCATCGAACAAATCGACAACATTCTGAGCTGAAGGCAGTCGAACAACATACTGATCCAAAATATCCATCGCTGAATTCCCGTTCGTCAGTTCACGCGTCGGCGCAGGTAGTTGAGCAAGTCGATGCGCGTTATCAAGCCGAGGAAGCGCTCGCCATCCATGACGATGGCTACATGGCCGGCATCGAACACCGGCAGCAATGCTTCGATTGGCGACTTGACGTCGAGCTTCTGCAATTTGGTCGCCATCGCGGTGGAAACCGGATCGCGGAACTTGGCTTCGTCGCCGTAGACATGCAACAGTACGTCCGATTCGTCGACGATGCCGGTGATTTCGTCGCCGTCCATCACCGGAAGCTGCGAGACGTCGTAAAGCTTCATGCGCTGATAGGCCGTGGTCAACGGCTCGGCCGGGCCGACCACGACGGTGTCGCGCTGCGAATACGGGCGCAGGATCAGGTCGCGCAGGTCGTCGTAGTGGCGGCGTTCGAGAAAGCCGTTGTCGAGCATCCAGTAGTCGTTGTACATCTTCGACAGGTATTTGTTGCCGGTATCGCAGACGAACAGCAGGACGCGTTTCGGCGTCGCCTGCTCGCGGCAATATTTCAATGCAGCGGCAAGCAAGGTGCCGGTGGACGAACCGCCGAGGATGCCTTCTTTTTCCAGCAGCTCACGGCCAGCAAGGAAGCTTTCCTTGTCGGTGATCGCGTAGGCTTTTTTTACCCGCGAAAAATCGGAAATGTCCGGAAGGAAATCCTCACCGATGCCTTCGACCATCCATGACGCCGACTTCGTCGACAAGGTACCTTCGTTGATGTACTGGGTGAGGATGCTGCCCACCGGATCGGCCAGCACCAGTTCGACGTTCGGCGCCGCCTTGGCAAAGTGGCGCGACAAGCCGGTCATCGTGCCCGACGAGCCGCAGCCAAACACGATGGTGTCGAGTTTTCCGTCCATCTGGCGCAGGATTTCCGGTCCGGTGCCGTCTTCGTGCGCGCGCGGATTGTCCGGGTTGCCGAACTGGTTGATGAAATATGCGCCCGGCGTGTCGCGCGCGATCTCGGCAGCCAGATCCTGGTAATACTGCGGATGGCCCTTGGCCACGTCCGAACGCGTGAGCACCACCTCGGCACCCATCGCCTTGAGGTTGAAGATTTTCTCACGGCTCATCTTGTCCGGGACGACCAGAATCAACCGGTAGCCTTTCTGCTGCGCCACCAGGGCCAGGCCGATGCCGGTGTTGCCGGCGGTGCCTTCGACCAGGGTATCTCCAGGCTTGATCTTGCCGGCGCGCTCGGCGCCCTCGATCATCGACAGGCCGATGCGATCCTTGATGGAGCCGCCGGGATTGGCGTTCTCAAGCTTGAGGAAAATTTCGCATTTTCCACAATCAAGCCGCTGTGCCTTGACGATCGGCGTATTGCCGATCAGTTCGAGCACACTTTGGTGGATCGCCATGCCTCTTCCCCGGCGTTCGGGCCGGGCCCGACGACTGTTTTTTCAGGATGCGTGTCACCGCGGCGCGGATGCGCCGGACTAGTGCCAGAGGCGAATGATACATCAAGGCCACCGGCCTTTGCGGCCGGGGTGGGCGCCGGTGCGGCGCATAAGCGCTAGCACCGGCGCAGTGGAATTATTCAGTGTGCGGGACTGCGATATCGTTCCCAGAGATTGATGAGCTTGTCCTTGGCCCACAATTTTTCTTTCTTCATGTTGTGCAGGGTGGTGTCGTCCATCGGCAACACTCCCAGTTCCGCATCGCGAACCTTGCTGTCCAGTTCCTGGTGCCGCTGGTAAAGGCTGCGGAATTCCGAGTCGCTCTTTATCAGCACTTCGACGTCTTTCTGCTGGTTCTCGAACATCAGCCGACCTCCTGCTTATTGAAGAGTGCGGGCAGGGATGCCCGCTTCTTGACTTTCGCCATCGTGGACGATGGCAAACATACTTCGCGCAAATTTACGGGCCGCCGAGCACAAGCCAAGCGGACGCAATTCGCGAAAATCAGTGAAATGGGTGAGCTGTTGAGGGCGACCGCTCGCGTCGCCCACCGATGCGGTGATACGAGCGCTTCGTTGTTCGCGATGGCTGCGGTCATGAGCTCGACATAGTGCCGCGGAATGACCGGAATGGCCGCCGCGACAAATCGACCCTACTCCTTTGACTGGACCCGTGCAACCTGATTTTCGAGGCGTCGCTAAGTGCTTTTGTGTCTTGAAAAAAGTGCCGTCGCCGCCGCTGCCGGCAGCGCCCTCGGGGCCTAAGCTGCTAATGCGTCCTGTCTTCGAGAATGACGTCCACGCGGCGGTTCCTGGCGCGTCCTTCCTCGGTGTCATTGGAGTCCACCGGCTGGCCTTCTCCCAGACCCACGCTGGTGATGCGCGCAGCAGCCACGCCGGCCGCGATCAGCGCATCGCGCACGGCGTCGGCTCTTCGTTGCGACAGCACCTGATTGGCATTGCTGTTGCCGCGCCCATCGGTGTGACCTTCGATACGGATGGTCTTGGCGGCATCCCCGTTGACGAAGGCGACGAGTTTGCCGAGGCTGGCCTTGGCTTCCGGACGCAACCCGGCCTGGCCCGGGGCGAACGCGATATCGTCCAGGGTCATCTGCATGCCTTCGGCGCCACGCGTGGCGTGCAGGTTCTGCAGGCGCGCTCGCAGGTCGACCGCTGTGGCCTCGGCCAGTTGTGCTTCCTTGCGTGCCAGCTGCGATTCGCGTGCCTGCGCGTCGGCCAGGCGCTGGGTCTGTGCCGCCTGCGCGCGTACGGCCTCAATGTCCTGCGCACTCTGTTCACGCGCGGCATCGGCCTCAGCGCGCAGGCGATCGGTTTCCTCGGCCTGGGCCAGGCTCTGGATGCGCTGCTTTTCCGCTTCCAGACGCGCCTGCTCGGCATCGCGCCGACTGGCCTCCAGCAGGATGCGATCATGCTCGCGATCCAGCGTATCGAGTCGGCGTTCCTGGTCAGCGGCTTGCGCCGAGGCATAGGCAATATCGACGCGGCGTTCGGCCACGTAGACCCGGTGCACGCGCGCCTGCTTGCCCCCTGAGGTTTGCGCGAGCAACGCTTGCACCGCTTGTTCAGCTAGCGCGCGCTCCGCGGGCGCTTGCGATCCAAGCACAGGATCCGCGGCTAGCCCGTCCAGGCTCGCACGCAGGCGTTCGTAGTCGAGGTCGTGTTTAGCGGCATGCGCAGAACTGACAACACAAGCCAGCAGAACGCCGAGGCAGCAATTGAACATTCTCATGGCTGCGTTCCTTCGGGCTGCGCGTTGCTGCTGCTCAAATCCTGTCGCAACTGAGCGTTCTCACGCGTGCGCGCCTCGACTTTCTCGCGCGCCTTGCCCAGCCGGGCCTTCGTCCCAGCCAGATTGCTGTCCATCCGCGATTCCTCCGCCAGCTGCTGCGCCACGGCGTAATCGCGCTTGTCCATCCGCGAGCGCGCCTGGCTCAGTCGTTCTTCGGCGTTGCGCAGCTCCAGCGGCGCATAGGTCGCGGCCCCGGCATTGCGTGCCATATCCAGCTCGCGCGCGGCCTCGTCCAATCCCGCCGGCGGCGGCTTGGTCTGCGTACAGCCGGCCAGCATGACGAGCAAAATGACTAAGGCTCGATGGATTTTTCGCTGATTTGGTGTCATAACATCCCAGGTGAACGGGGGTGGAATTGCGGTAGCGCTATTGTGGGAAAGCCGGCCACGCAAGGCAATGGCTACTGTTCACAGCGTAACCGAAATTCCGATGACCGCGTCGCCGCCAGCGGCGGCGCATGACTAGCAGCAGAGGCACGTATGGATATCGGCTATTTTCTCAAATTGATGACTGAGAAAGGCGCGTCGGACATGTTCCTGACCACGGGCGCCCCGGTCAACATCAAGGTCGAAGGCAAACTCTATCCCTTGGGCAACACCGGCCTACCCGGCGGCATGGTCAAGAAGATCGCCTATTCGTTGATGGATGAGGGCCAGGTGCCTCAGTTCGAACGCGCGCTGGAGCTGAACCTGGCGATCGCGGTAAAGGACGCCGGCCGTTTCCGCATCAACGTATTCAAGCAGCGCGGCGAAGTCGGCATGGTGATCCGCGCGATCAAGAGCGATATCCCGTCGATCGAGCAACTGCGCCTGCCAATCCTTTTTCGCGAACTGATCATGGAGCCGCGCGGGCTGATCCTGCTGGTCGGCGCGACGGGTTCCGGAAAATCCACGACGCTGGCGTCGATGATCGACTACCGCAACGCCAACGTTTCCGGCCACATTCTTACGATCGAAGATCCGATCGAATACCTGCACCGTCACAAGAAGTCGGTGGTCAACCAGCGCGAAGTGGGCCTGGACACTCACAGCTACCATGAAGCGCTGAAGAACGCGATGCGCGAGGCGCCGGATGTCATCATGATCGGCGAGATCCGCGATGAAGAAACGATGGAAGCGGCGATCGCGTTTTCCGAAACCGGGCATCTGTGCCTGGCGACACTGCACTCCAACAACGCCGACCAGACCCTGGAACGCGTGCTGAACTTTTTCCCGGAAGCCGCGCACCGCAATATCCTGATGAATCTGGCGTTGAACCTGCGCGCCGTGATCGGTCAACGCCTGGTCATCGGCAAGGATGGGCGTCGCCTGCCGGCAGTGGAAGTGCTGCTGAATACGCCGCTGATTCGCGACATGATCCGCCGCGGCCAGATCCACGAGATCAAGGAAGCAATGGACCGCAGCCTGCAGGAAGGCATGCAGACCTTTGATCAGGCGCTGATGACGCTGTACAAGTCGGGCGTGGTCGAGTTGGACGAAGCACTCGCCAAGGCCGATTCACGCGATGGTCTGGCACTCAAGATTCGCCTGAGCGAAGGCGGCGACTCGCCGGTGCACGACCCCTTCGACGCGGCGACGTTCTGAGCCTTCAGCTCTTCAGTTCTTCGGCGCGTCCGGCTGGTTCTCGGGTCTGGCGCGCTCGAATGCCTCGAGTTTCATGCAGGCGGCGTTGATCCGCCGGATCAGCGGGAAGTCGTCCATATCCACCGACCAGCGCTGCGCATTGTATACTTGTGGAACAAGGCAGATATCGGCGAGCGTGGGCTCGTCGCCCTCGCAGTACAAACCGGTGGATGGATTGTCCGCGAGCAACGCCTCGACCGCGGCGAAACCTTCGCGCATCCAGTGCTGGGACCAGCGATCGCGTTCGACCTGCGGCGTGTTGAATTCGCGCTCCAGATACTGCATCACGCGCAAATTGTTCAATGGGTGGATGTCGCAAGCGACGATCTGGGCAAGCGCGCGCACGCGCGCACGCTCGCGCGCCGTGGCCGGCAGGATCTTCCTCTCGCCGTCGTAAACTTCGTCCAGGTATTCGATGATTGCCATCGACTGGCGAATCACGCGCACGCCATCGACGAGCACGGGCAGTAATTCCTGGGGATTGAGCTCACGGAATGCCGGCGCGTGTTGTTGGCCACCCGCATCGGTCAGATGCACCGGCACGGTATCGTAGATCAGGCCTTTCAGATTCAGGGCGATGCGCACGCGAAACGCGGCGCTGGAACGCCAATAGCTATAGAGCTTGAGACTTTCGTTTGCCATGCCCACTTCCCCCCGCCCACCAATCCGCACGTGCAGACTAGCCGTATTTACCGGCAAAAATCAAAAATGCGTGCTTATTTTCCTATCGATTGGCGGGCGCCTGAGCAATGTTCTGCTCGATTGCGCCGAAAATGCTGTGCCCGGCACGATCCAGCATCTGGATCCGCACGCTGTCGCCAAACTTGAGGAACGGCGTCGAGGGTTTGCCGCTGGCGATGATCTCCAGCACGCGGCGCTCCGCCAGGCACGAAGCGCCACGGCCCTCATCCTGGTTGGCGATCGTCCCGGAGCCCACGATCGTGCCGGCCGCCAGTGGCCGCGTTTTGGCGGCATGCGCCACCAGATCTGCGAAACTGAACTGCATGTCCTGGCCCGCTTCTGGTGCACCGAACCAGGTGCCGTTGATGTGGGTGACCAGCGGCAGATCGACCTTCGCATTCTTCCACGCATCGCCCAGCTCATCCGGCGTGACGAACACCGGCGATAGCGCGGAACGCGGCTTGGATTGCAGGAACCCGAAACCCTTGGCCAGCTCATTGGGAATGAGGTTGCGCAAGGAAACGTCGTTGACCAGACCGATAAGCTGGATATGCGCCGCGGCCTGCGCCGGCGTCACCGCCATCGGTACGTCGTCGGTGACGATGACGAGTTCGGCTTCCAGGTCGATGCCGTACTCCTCGCTTACGACGAGCACGGGATCGCGCGGACCATAGAATCCCGCACTCACCGCCTGATACATCAGCGGGTCGGTATAGAAACTCTCCGGCACTTCGGCGCCACGCGCCCGGCGCACGCGCTCGACATGCGGCAGGTACGCGCTGCCGTCGACGAATTCGTAGGCGCGCGGCAAGGGTGCAGCGAGCAGCGCGGGTTCGAATACCAGCACTTCTTCGCCGTTGATCGTCTCGGCGCGACTTTCATTCAAGAGCTGGTAAATGCGATTCAGACGCGGCGCCACGTTGCTCCAATCCTCGAGCGCGGCCTGCAAGGTGCGCGCGATATCGCTGACGCGGACGGCCTTGGTCAGATCGCGATCGACGACGATCAGGGTGCCGTCACGACCACCATCCTTCAGACTTGCAAGTTTCATTTCGAACCCTTTTTAAAAAATGCTAATCCAGTTTGCGCAACACCGCCGTCAGATTCGGATCCAGCGGCAGCCTGCCGATACCATAGAGCTTGCCGATCATCACTTCGATCCGCGCGCGCTGACGCTTGCGCCAATGATGCTTGAGCACGGTCCACACATCGCGTCGCGCCGGCACACGTTGCGCGTTGCTCACGCGCACGACGCTGAATCCGGTCATGCCTGCGAGTTGCTCGATGCTGGATGTCGACAACGCGGTCTGATGCGTGATGTCGCCGTGCTGGTACACGCGCCCGAACGGGCTGTGACCGTTCGGAAAGCGCGCGAGCACGAGGCCGCCAGCGTCGAGCAGGCTGGCGATATGTTGCAGGTTCGTGATCAAGGTCTGCTTGTCCCAATGCTCGAACACGTCGAAGGCGACGACGATATCGAAACGCCCGCTGCCGGCAACCAGCGCGTCCAGCGACGCCGGCAAGGCGACGAAGCCTTTTTCGCGCGCACGCGCCAGCATCGTTTCTTCGATCTCGGTGCCGGCGACCAGAGCGCCCTGCGATTTGGCCCATGCCAGAAAGCGGCCGTTGCCGAAACCGATTTCCAAAACGCGTTTGTTCGCAAGCGCGATACCGGAAAATTCCGCGGCGAAATAGCGCGCGTCTCGATCGCTGGCCTGGAAATCACCCTCCCACTGCTTCCACTGTGCATAGCCGCCGTAAAGGTCCGCGCCTTGCGTCGAGGATGGGTCCATACCTGCGGCGCCTACGCCGCGGGGCCAGCAGAGAAGCGCTTGCGCAATCCCTGCCAGCATTCGAAGTAATCACGCTGCAGCTGCGGCAATTCCAGCGCCTGCTGCGTCGGCCGGATCACGTTGCGTGTTTCGAACATGAAGGCCATCGTGTCAAGGATATGGTCGGGCTTGGACGTATCGGCCTGACTGGCCTTGTCGAAGCTCGCAGCGTCCGGACCATGACCACTCATGCAATTGTGCAGGCTCGCGCTGCCCGGGACGAAACCACCGGCCTTGGCGTCGTAGGCGCCATGCACCAGGCCCATGAACTCGCTGGCGATGTTGCGGTGAAACCAGGGTGGTCGGAACGTATTTTCCGCAGCCAGCCAGCGCGGCGGAAAGATGGCGAAATCCAGGTTCGCCACGCCCGGCGTGTCCGACGCGGAGGTCAACACAGTGAAGATCGAAGGATCCGGATGGTCATAGCTGATCGAGCCAATCGTGTTGAAGCGGCGCAGATCGTATTTGTACGGCGCGTAGTTGCCGTGCCAGCCGACCACGTCCAGCGGCGAGTGATCAATGCGCGCCGACCACAGCTGACCCTGGAATTTCGCGATCAGTTCGAAATCGCCTTCGATGTCTTCATAGGCCGCGACGGGGGTGAGGAAATCGCGCGCGTTGGCCAAGCCATTGGAGCCAATCGGCCCAAGTTCCGGCAGACGCAGCGCCGCTCCGAAATTCTCCGCAACATAGCCGCGCGCTTCGGCGTCGACAAGCTCCACGCAAAAACGCACGCCGCGCGGAATCACCGCTATTTCGTGCGGCTCGATGCCCATGACGCCGAGTTCTGTCGCGATGCGCAAGCGGCCCAGCTGCGGCACGATCAGCAACTCGCCATCGGCATCGTAGAAATAGCGACCTTGCATCGATTTGTTCGCCACGTACACGTGGATGCCGCAGCCGGACTGCGTTGCCGCACTGCCATTGCCGGCCAGGGTCGTCAGACCGTCGACGAAATCCGTCGGCGTTGCCGGTATCGGCAACGGATCCCAGCGCAACTGGTTCGGCGTCGCCGGCGGCGCGTCGAAATCATTGTGGAACTTTCCACTTTGCAACATCTTGAATGGCTGGTGCATCGCCGCTGGACGCATGCGGTACAGCCAGCTGCGCCGGTTCAGATGGCGCGGTGCAGTGAACGCGGTGCCGGAAAGCTGCTCGGCGTACAGCCCGTGCGCGACCTGCTGCGGCGAATTGCGCCCGATTGGCAATGTGCCAGCGACCGCCTCGGTCGCAAACTCGTTGCCGAAGCCGGATTGGTAGGCGAGCGCTTTCACAACACCCCGCGCCGCATCTGCTCGCGCTCGATCGACTCGAAAAGCGCCTGGAAATTGCCCTCGCCGAAGCCGAGATTGCCCTTGCGCTGGATGATCTCGAAAAAAATCGGACCGACCGCGTTCTGGGTGAATATCTGCAGCAGCAGTTTCTGCTTGGTCTCCGCATCGGCGTCGATCAGGATCTTGTTCGCACGCATGCGCGCGACGTCTTCGCCATGGTTCGGAATGCGCGCATCGACCACTTCGTAGTACGCATTCGGCGTGTCGAGAAACTCGACGCCCTGCTTGCGCATCGCCTCGATCGTTTCGTAAATATCATCGGTGAAGCAGGCGATATGCTGGATGCCTTCGCCGTGGTACTCGTCCAGGTATTCGTTGATCTGGCTTTTCGGATCGGGGGATTCGTTGAGCGGGATGCGCACCATGCCATCGGGTGCGGTCATCGCCTTGGAAACCAGGCCCGTCTTGACCCCCTTGATGTCGAAATAACGGATTTCGCGGAAGTTGAACAGGCGCTCGTAGTACGTCGACCACTTGGCCATGTTGCCGAAGTACAAGTTGTGCGTCAGGTGGTCGATGAAGGTCAGGCCAAATCCTTTCGGGTTGCGCTCGACGCCGGGCAGGAATTCGTAGTCGGCATCGTAGACGCTGCCTTTGTCGCCGTAGCGGTCGACCAGGTACAGCATGCAATCGCCGATGCCCTTGATGACCGGCGCAGCAACGGCCTTGCTCGCTTCCTTGTCGGCGATCGCTTCGCCGCCGTTCTTCAACGCCTGCTCGCGCGCCCAATCGGCCGGCTTGCTGACGCGGATCGCGAAACCGCAGGCGCTGGGCCCGTGCTTGGCGGCGAATTCGGCGGCGAAGGAGTCCGGCTCTTCGTTGACGAGGAAATCGCACTCGCCCTGGCGATACAGCGTGATGGTGCGGGTCTTGTGTTTAGCGACCGCGGTAAACCCGAGCTTGTGGAGCAAGGCGTGCAGCATTTGTGGTTTCGGCGCCGCGAATTCGACGAACTGAAAACCGTTGACGCCCATCGGATTTTCAAATTGCACCGGCTGCATGCCGATATTGGGTTGCGCGTTCATGGGACACCTCGAAAGGACAACGCCGCACTCGCCGAACGTGCGGCCAAGAATACTCTTTGCTTTTCAGCGATCCAGTCCATTTGCTATGGACGGCCGCACCAATTGCCTTTATAGTTTCATATGAAACTATTTGCAAGACCCGGTGCAACAATATGTCCGAACATGCGCCCCTGGAGCTCGAACGATTCCTGCCGTACCGGCTTTCGATCCTGTCCAATACGATCAGCCAGGCGATTGCACGCGAATACCAGCAGCGTTTCGACCTGTCGGTCACGGAATGGCGGGTAATGGCCGTGCTGGCGCGTTTTGACACGCTGTCGGCGCGCGAAGTGGCGGAGCGCACGGCGATGGACAAAGTAGCGGTCAGCCGCGCGCTCGCGGGTTTGGTCGCGTCTGGACGGGTCATCCGACGCATGCACGCGGGCGACAAACGACGATCGGTGCTGCGTCTGTCAGCCAGCGGATGGAAGATTCACGACGCGGTCGCACCGCTGGCGCGTGCGCAGGAACGCAAATTGCTGGCCCGGCTCAATGTTGAAGAGCAGAGCTGGCTCGAGCAGATCCTGGATAAACTGACGCCGGCCTGATCAGTCGGTACCGATCACGGTCCGCACTTCGAGCAACTCCGGGAAAAACGTCAGTTCAAGCGCTTTTTGCAAAAATGACACGCCCGACGAACCGCCCGTGCCGCGCTTGTGACCGATGATGCGCTCCACCGTCTTCATATGGCGGAAACGCCACAGCTGGAAACTTTCCTCGACGTCGACCAGTTGTTCGCACAGGTGATAGTCGGCCCAGAATTCGTCGGGATGTTCGTAAATTCGTTTGAACGTCGGAATCAGTTCCGGCGTATTCCGGTGGGGCTGCGACCAATCGCGCTCGAGACACTCCGCGGGAATGGCGTGACCGGCTCGGGCAAGATGACGCAGGAATTCGTCGTACAGACTGGGCGCGTTCAAGACCTCGCGCAGGATCTGCTGGTTCGCAGGATCGTAACTGAACACGGCGACCATTTCGGCGTTCTTGTTGCCCAGCAGAAATTCCACCAGCCGGTATTGCAGCGACTGGAATCCGGAAGCCGGCCCCAGCACATGCCGGAATTGCATGTACTCGCTGGGCGTCAGCGTCTCGAGCACGGCCCACTGCTCGAATAACAGACGCTGGATCTGTTTGACCCGCGCCAGGATCTTCAGGCAGCCATTGATTTCGTCGCGCTGCAGATGCGCGATCGCCGCCCGCAGCTCATGCACGATCAGCTTCAGCCACAGCTCGGACGTCTGATGCTGGATGATGAACAGCATTTCATCGTGATGGGGCGGATCTGACAGCAGTTTCTGCGCGGACAGCAACTGATCCAGCTGCAGATAGCCGCCGTAGGTGAGGCGGTCACGCAGGTCGACTTCGATACCCTGCTCGAGGGCACGTCGATTTTCGCTTGTGGTCATGACAGCCATGCTGCAATGGGGCGCACAGTGTACCGGCTGAACGGACGCCAAGCGATGCCATGTTGCTGCGCGGCGGCTTGCCATCGTCGCGCAGGGCCTGTTTACTACGCGGTCTGAGTTCCGGAGCCTACCGTGCCCATTGCCGCCACCTTCGAAATCGAATACCTGCAGTACCTCGACGCCGAGGGCAAACTCGTGCGCAATGATCTGCCCGAGTTTGCCAAGGACGTAAAGCAGCTGGTCGAGCTGTACAAGCAGATGAGCTTCGTACGTGTGTTCGATACCAAGGCCATCGCCCTGCAGCGCACCGGCAAGCTCGGTACCTATGCCTCGTGCCTGGGGATGGAAGCTGCGCACGTCGCGGTCGGTTCGGCGATGGCCGAAGACGATGTATTTGCGCCGATGTATCGCGAGTACGCGGCGCAATTCCATCGCGGTGTGAAGCCGCGCGAAGTGCTGATGTACTGGGGCGGCGACGAGCGCGGCAATGATTTTTCCGGGCCGGTGCACGATTTCGCCTGGTCCGTGCCGATCGCCACGCAATGCCTGCACGCGGCCGGCGCGGCGCTCGCGTTCAAGATTCGCAAGGAACCGCGCGTTGCGGTAAGCATCGTTGGCGACGGCGGCTCGTCGAAGGGCGATTTCTACGGCGCGATCAATGTCGCTGGCGCAATGACCCTGCCGCTGGTTGTCGTCATCGTCAACAACCAATGGGCAATCTCAGTGCCGCGCAAGGCGCAGACCGGCGCCAAGACCCTGGCGCAAAAAGGCATTGCCGCAGGAATTGAAAGTATACAAGTGGACGGCAACGACCTGATCGCGATGCGCGCGGCAATGGATCACGCGATCAAGCGCGCGCGCCACGGTCATGGCGCAATGCTCATCGAAGCGGTGACGTATCGCCTGTCCGATCACACCACGGCCGACGATGCGCGCCGCTACCGCCCCGACGCGGAGGTCAAGGAAGCGTGGACGCGCGAACCGCTCAAACGCATGAAGGCCTACCTCATTGCGCAGAAAGCCTGGAGCGAAAAGGAAGAAGAAACGTGGAAGGAAGAGTGCGGGAAGCGGGTCGATATCGAAGTGAATGCGTATCTTGAAACCAGGTCGCAAGCGCTGACCGCGATGTTCGACTTCACCTATGCCGAATTGCCGACTGACCTGGCGCAGCAACGCGCACAGGCACTCGCGCTCGATGCCCGCAAGGAATAGCCATGGCGCAAATCACCCTGATCGAAGGTGTCACTCAGGCCCTGGCTTGGGAAATGAAACACGACGCGACCGTCGTCGTACTCGGCGAAGATGTCGGCGTCAACGGTGGCGTGTTCCGCGCGACCGCGGGCCTGCAGGAAAAATTCGGCGCCGATCGCGTCATCGACACGCCGCTGGATGAAACCACGATTGCCGGCCTCACCGTCGGGCTCGCTGCGCAGGGCATGAAGCCGATCGCGGAAGCGCAGTTCGAAGGCTTCATCTATCCGATGATGGAACAAATCGCCTGCCACGCAGCGCGCCTGCGCACGCGCACGCGCGGTCGCATGAGCTGCCCGGCGGTGTTCCGCGCGCCGTGGGGCGGCGGCATCCGCGCGCCGGAACATCATTCCGAGGCCAACGAACATTTGTTCACAAATATACCCGGCCTGCGCGTGGTGCTGCCCTCCTCGCCCGGACGTGCCTACGGCCTGCTGCTCGCGGCGATCCGCGATCCGGACCCGGTGATCTTCTACGAGCCCAAGCGCATCTACCGGCAATACAAGGAAGAGGTACCGGACGACGGCGAAGCGTTGCCGCTGGACGTGTGCTTCGTGCTGCGCGACGGCAGTGACGTGACCCTGGTGACCTGGGGCGCGCAGGTCAAGGAATCGCTCGAAGCCGCCGACGCGCTAGCGAAGGAAGGCATCAGCGCCGAAGTCATTGACGTCGCCACGCTTAAGCCGCTGGACTTTGACACCATCCACGAATCGGTGCGCAAGACCGGGCGTTGCGTCATCGTGCATGAAGCACCGCGCACCGCAGGCTTTGGCGGCGAGATTGCCGCGCGCCTGGCCGAACACGCGATGTACGATCTGGTCGCGCCGGTCGAACGCGTCACCGGCTACGACACGCACATCCCGCTATTCCGGCTGGAAATGAAATATCTGCCGAGTGTGGAACGCATCGTGGCGGCGGCGAAGCGCACGCTCGCCGCGAGCTGACAACGAATGGACAAACCTCATGGCTGATACAAAAACCTTTTACCTGCCCGACCTCGGCGAAGGCCTGCCCGACGCGACCATTGTTGAATGGGCGGTCAAGGAAGGCGACGTCGTGAAGCTCGATGAACCGCTCGTGTCGATGGAAACCGCAAAGGCCGTCGTCGACGTGCCCTCGCCGTTTTCCGGCAAGGTCAAGAAACTGCATGGCAAGAACGGCGACGTGATCGATACCGGCGCGGCGCTGGTCGAGATCGAGCTCGATCCCAAGCTGCCGCAGCGCGCGGAAGCCGAATCGACTGGGCATCATCATGGTCCGCCGAAAGCAACACCTGCGCATTCGGTAGGCGCGCCGGCGCCAGACGATGCAAAGAAAGTTGTCGCCTCCGACGATGGCGGCGAGATCGCCAGCGGCGGCAAGGCACCCGCGCGCGCCGACGCCGGCACCGTGGTCGGCGCGATGGAAGCCAGCGATCGCGTCCACAGCGAACAGGCTGTCGCCGTCGGTGGGATCAAGGCTGTACCGGCCGTGCGCGCGCTGGCGAAAAAGCTCAATGTGGATTTATCCAAAGTTATACCCACGGGCGCCGGCAGCGTGGCGACCATGCAGGATGTGAAAAATGCGGCGGCGGCCGGAACAGCAAGGCCCACGCCAGCGGCGGCGCAAGCGACTGCGCGCACGAGTGCGCCAGCGCCCACACCCGCCACTTCTGCACGCACTCCGCTGTCCGCTTCGGGCCAGCCAATGCGCACGTCGCCACCTTCGCAGGCGGCGGTTTACGGTCAGCCCGACCAGCTCAAGGGCGTGCGCCGCAACATGGCGCGGGTGATGGCCGACGCGCACGCGAAAGTCGTGCCGACGACGCTCGCCGACGACGCCGATATCCATGCCTGGCTGCCAGGCAACGACATCACGGTGCGCCTCATCCGTGCGCTGGTGTTCGCGTGCAAGACGGTGCCGGCGCTGAACGCCTGGTTCGACGGCGAGAATCTCACCCGCACCCTGCATGCGCATGTCGATATCGGCATCGCGGTGGATACCGACGACGGCCTGTTCGTGCCGGCGCTGCGCAACGCCGATGTGCTCGATGCCGCAGGTCTGCGCCAGGCGATCAACCGCATTCGCGATCAGGTCAAAAACCGCAGTATTCCGGCCGAGGAATTGAAGGGGTATACAATTTCACTTTCCAATTTCGGCGTGTTTGCCGGCCGCTACGCCACGCCAATTGTCGTTCCGCCGTGCGTCGCGATCGTCGCTGCCGGCAAGGGCCGTCACCAGATGACGCCCGTGATGGGCGGTTTCGAATCGCACCGGGTGGTGCCTTTGTCATTGACCTTTGATCATCGCGCCGCAACCGGCGGCGAGGCTGCGCGCTTCCTCAAGGCGATGCTCGACGATCTCGCCCTGGCGCGCTGATGAAAGCCAGCGTCAAAACCACCGCCAGCCTTGCCCGCGGTGATCGCGAACTCGTCGCCGCCGCAAAGCTGGCGCGGCTGCGCGCGCATGCGCCATGGTCGCAATTCAAAGTCGGCGCCGCAGCGCGTTTCGGCGCCGCGATCGTTCCGGGTTGCAATGTGGAATTCGATGTCTACGGCCTGACCAACTGTGCCGAACGCAGCGCGATTTTTTCCGCATTCGCGATCGGTGCCGCGCGCAAGCCGCTCACCGCCATAGCCGTCGTCGCTGATACGCCTGACCCAGTCTTGCCTTGCGGCGCCTGTCGCCAGGTGCTGTTCGAGCGCGGCGGGCCCGAGCTGCGCGTCATTCTCGCCAATCTGCGCGGCAACGCGCGGGTCATGCGCATGCAGGAACTGTTGCCGGAAGGGTTTCGCCTGGAAACCCAAACGCCGGCGCAGGCTACCGTGCGCAAGCGTGCGCGCAGCAAGAAATCGCATTCCTGAGTTGAGAAAGCCAAAATGCATCGTAGCCGCTTGTGCGCCCTGGTGTTGGACTGCAAAGTCGACGATCTGAGCGCCGCAACTCAATTCTGGAGCCAGGCCCTTGGCCGAGCTGTCGCCAGCCCCGACCAGGACGGCGATGGCAAGTACGCGGAACTGGCCACCGATCCGGACGAACCTTTTCTGCTGCTGCAGAAAGTCGATCACGACGCGCGCATTCACCTGGACATCGAAACCGATGACCTGGACGCGGAAGTTGCGCGACTCGAGGCCCTTGGCGCGCAGCGGGTCGCTTTCGTCAAGCGCTGGTGGGTGATGCAGGCGCCGACCGGCCATCGTTTTTGCGTCGTGCGCAAGCAGCGCGCGGAATTCGGGCCGCACCTGAATACCTGGGACTGACTACCGTCTAGCCGCCAGCCAAACATTGAGCATGCGCAGCGCCGGTGCCGGTGCCGGTGCCCGTGCTAGCAGGTTCCAGCTGCGTCAATAGCGACTGTGCCTGTGCGTGTTCATCCTTGGCATAGTCATACTTGACCAGAATCGCCGCCGCTGATTGTGCGCATGCGACCGCGCGCGCGCGCTTGCCTTTCACCATCGACAACCGCGCCTGCGCGAGGTCGATCGTACCAACGATGCGGCGCTCCGGTTCGTCGCTGCCCGCACTCTGGCGCGCCTGATCGATCAGCTCCTGCACGTTGTCGTAACGCTTCATGTCCAGCAGCAGCCGCGCCAGGATCATCGGGCGCTTGCCGTCGTCCACCGGAACCGACGACGGCCGTTCGGCGGCGCGCACCAGCATGCGCCGGTAGGCGTCGACGGCGAGCTCATTCTGACCGAGCTTTTCGTAAGTCTCGCCCAGGCTCTGCAAGGTGTTCGGACTACCCAGATCATCGGCCGCTGGGGCGGCATCGAAAATTTCCAGCGCGTGCTGCAGCGTCGGCACGGCCGACGCAGGATCGGAACCGTGGTATTGCGCGACGCCGTACCACGTCAGCGTGCGCGCATAGCGCGGACTGCGATCGCCGAACACCCTGGCCACGCGTGGCGCCAGTTCCTGCATCAGCGCTGCCTGCTCTGCAAAGTGATCCATGTTGTACAACTGCACGGCAAACGTCTGCCCTGCCTGCAAGGTGCGTGGATGCTCGTGCCCGAGCGTGCGATCGAGCGTGCGATAGCTGTCCTCAATCAGGGGTAGCGCTTCGGTATCCCGATCCAGACCGCTGAGCGCGACCGAATACATCATCTTGGCCGTCGCTGTTTCAGCGTGCTCGTCACCGAGCAGCGCGCGGTCCTCATCGAGTACTTTCCGCAACGCCAACGCCGACTCGGCGCGGCGGCCGCTGCCGTAAAGCACGGAGCCGCGATAACGCGCCATGCGCAAGCGCATTTCGGCATGCGCGCGGTCATTGCGCAGCAGCGCCAGTGCTTCATCCAGCAGCGGGAGCGAATTCGCCGAATCGGTGTAATCCATTGTGTAGGCCAGATTGCCAACCGCCTGCGCCAGGATTGCCGGATCGGCCGCATGTGCGCGCAACGTCGGCACCGCCGATTCCAGCAGTTTCTTCGCGCTTGCGAATTCACCGCGCTCCATATGGATGGCTCCCAAAGTCGATGCGAGCTCAGCACGCAGCGCTGCGGGCATCTGGCGGTCGTCGGCAATACGCTGCGAGCCGCGCTGCAGCAGATCCTCGACAGTTGGCACGTGGCCTTGGTGCGTTGCCGGCTGCGCTTCGCCGAGCAAGTCGCTCAGAAATCCAAGGCTCGCGCGCGCGCGTTCGGCCTGAATCGCCGTCGCGGCGGCGGCATCACGTGCCGCATTGCGCTCATGCGCAAGCTGGGTACCGAGCGCAAGCAAAGTGACGCTTGCAGCAACGCAGGCGAGCGCGACCCATGGATGCCGCGCGACCGCACGGCCCAGGCGATACGTCCAGCCGCCGCGACGCGCTGCCACCGGGCGTCGCACCAGGCGTGCGCACACGTCTTCGCGCAATGCGCTCACCGATGCGTAGCGCGATTCCACATCGACCGCGGTGCACTTTTCAACGATGGCGGCAAGGTCGGCGTCGGCGATGTCGGCGACCAAACCTCGTCCAGGACTGTCCGCGCTTTCGTGTGCGCCGGCGCGCGTGGCTTCCAGCTGCGTGGAAGCCGTGGCGCGCGCGCCATCCACACCCAGCACCGCGCGCAGCAGCAAGCCCAGCTGAAACACGTCCGACGCGGTGGTGACCGCTTCTCCGCGCCGTTGCTCCGGGCTGGCCCACCCGGGCGTCAGCGCCGATGGCGCAGCGGCGCTGGCATCGGCGAGCGCGGCAATGCCAAAGTCCAGGAGCTTCACCCAGCCATCGGCTGAAACCAGGATGTTGGCGGGTTTGATGTCGCGATGAACCACCAGGCGTCGATGCGCAAACGCGACCGCATCGCAGACCTGCACGATGAGTCCCAGGCGCTGTTGCAGATTCAAGCCGCGTTCGTAGACATGCCGGTCGATGCGCAGCCCTTCCACGCGCTCCATCGCAAACCAGAGCCAGCCATCGGCACTCTGGCCGCCGTCGATCAGGCGCGCAATGTGCGGGTGATCCAGCGCCGCGAGCAGGCTGCGCTCGTGACGGAACAATTCCTGGAGATTGGACGCTTGCGAGCTGCCGCGTACCAGTTTTAGCGCGACTTGTTGCGCGAACCCCCCGTCGACGCGCTCGGCCAGATAGACCACACCCATGCCGCCATGACCGAGTTCGCGCTCGATGCGAAACGGGCCGATGCGCTGGCCCGGCGCAAACGCATCCGGCGACCGCCATTGCGCGAGCATGCGCGCGAACAGCGGCCCGCGCAGGGCGCCGCCGGGTTCGAGAAATTCGCGCTGCTCATCCATGTGGATTCGGCTTTGCATGCAAATGAAGAATTGCGATTCCGTCTCAATCGTTCCGCCTGCATCAATCTGGTTTCAACTCCGCGCGCAACCATTCTCGCGCAAGCTGCCACTCGCGCTGCACGTTGCGCAGGCTCATATCCAGCGCCGCGGCCGTCTCCTCTTCGGTAAACCCGGCGAAGAAACGACACTCGACCACGCGCGCCTGGCGCTCATCTACCTTGGTCAGCGCGGCCAGCGCATCGTCAAGTGCAGCGTAGCGCTCGGCTTCGCGCAATTCCGCTGCATTTGCGTCATCCAACGCAATTGGGCGCTCGCCCCCGCCACGTTTCTGCGCGAGTCGTTCGCGTGCATAGTCGACAATGACCTGGCGCATCACGCGCGCGGCCAGCGCAAAGAAATGACCGCGATCATTCGGCGTGCCGGCGGCACCGGCCAGGCGCAGATAGCATTCGTGCACGAGCCCGGTCGTATCCATCGTCTGCTCGCGCCCGTGCCCCGCAAGCTGGCGATGCGCCAGGCGGCGCAGGTCGGCGTAGACGACCGCAACGACTTGCTCCCACGCATCCGCATTGCCGGCACGGGCCAGCGCCAGCATCTGCGTGATATCCCCGGCGTCGCCCATTCCCCCTCCCGTGGTCGGCCTCGCGCCGATTTTACGAGCACGATTGTACGAGCATATTTGCGCCCGCGGCGGCCCCGCTGGCGGGTCTGGCCATCGTTTGCCGTGCTTTGTGGATAACTACCCGACGCACGTCGTCGCAACCGCTTGAGGGAGATCGACATGTACCGCTGCAACCTCCTTGGCAGACTCAGCGCTCTGTTCGGCGTACTGCTCCTCGCGCATGCAGGCGCGAGCAGCGCCAACTGCACGATTTACGTCACCGACAACGGCGATGCCAACCCGCCGTTCTGGAACTTCGGCAGCGGCAGCGACAACAAGATCATCTTTCGCGAAGCGGCCGAGATCGGCAACGGCGTTGCGCGCTGCTATTCGGGTTTCGAAACAGGGCGCATCGCCGGCGGCAACTTCGTCCACGATCCGGTGTTCTGCGGCACCATCGACAACAACCTCAATTGGCGCTTGTCGGTTTCCAATCCCGGTTGTGGCCCGAACAATGCGGACACGATCAAGTTCTGGGACAACATGACCGGCGGTTCGCAGATCACGCTTGCCGGATTCGTCACCGTCGATCCGCGCGACAGCATCGATGGCAATCCCTCCGCTCCCGGATTGCGGCCGAATGTCGAGCTGCACGGAGCCGCGAGCTGTCCCTCGTCTCAATCCGGTGCGATCGAAATGGGCGATCTGCTCAATCCGGTGGACTCCACCGGTTCGATCACGAATCTGTACATCACCGGCTTTTGCGGAAACGCGATCATCGCGCCGCGAACCAACGGATTTCGGGTATCCAATGTGGTCTTCTCAGCGATCAGCAACGATATCTTCAGCAATGGCTCCGCGTTGGTGCTCGGACAATATTTCGGCTTTTTCGATAGCAACCAGAAATGCGTGTTCAGCGCCCAGGTCGGCGGTACTGGCACCAACGAGCAAAATTACTTCTACAACATCGCCGGTGAGGCGATCAGTCTGTGGGACACCTGCACCGGCGATCTGAGCAACCGCAACAACAAGATATTCAACAACTACATCGGCATGTGCGAGGCGCTGGATACCGGCTCGGGTCTTGAAGCCTGTGCGGACGGCACGCCGAACCAGGGCATCGGCCGCAACGGCATCTACATACGCGACACCAACGGTACGCAGGTCGGCGGTCCGAACGTTGGCGAAGGCAACTACATCGCGCGCTCCGGAATCGCGGGCGTCAATATCGTGGGTAGCAACTCCAGCGGCAACACGCTGCGCGGAAATCGCATTGGCGTCGCGCGCCAATCGGATTTTTCGCGACCCAACGGCACCGGCGTGTACATGGGGCTCGGAGCAGACAACAATGTAGTCGGCGGTACCGGCGCGGGCGAAAGCAATACGATCTCCAGCAATACCTCGCGTGGCGTCACCATTGATGGGGCCGGCACCAGCGGCAATCGCGTGACCGGCAACACGATCGGCATGAACACCGCACATACGCAGACGCGGCCGAACGGCGATGGCGTTGGCATCAGCGGCGGCGCCGATAGCGCGCAGATTGATCACAACATCATTGCAGCCAACACGGCGTGGGGAATCTACGTCAACGCCGGCGGCGGTCAATCGATCCACGACAACACAATCGGCCTGCGCGGCAGCAGCAACAGTGCCAACGACAATACGGCGGCGGCGAACGGCAACGGCGGCATCTGGATCAACGATGTCGGCGGCGACACCGTGGGGCCGGGCAACCGCATCGCCGGAAACAACGGGCCAGGCGTGCAGATTACCGGCGAAAATGCGGATGGCAATGTCATCAGGGCGAACATCATCGGCCTGGACAATGCCAACGCATCGCGTGCAAACGCCGGTGCCGGCGTGATCGTATTCGCAGGTTCCGACAACACCATGATCGGCGGCACAACGACGGCCGACCGCAATATCATCAGTGGCAACAGCAACGCCGGTATCCGCATCAACGGCAATACGACGGATGCGACGACCATCCAGTTCAACTTTATCGGCACCGATCCCACCGGCAACTCGGCGCGCGCGAACGGCGCCGAAGGCATCCGCGTTGATGCGGGTGCCAGCCATGTAGCGATTACCCAAAACATTGTTTCGGGGAACGTCAACGACGGCATCAAGCTCGATAGCGGCGCAACGCAGAATCACGTGCAGCTCAACCAGGTCGGCGTCGGGAACACAGGCAACTTGCCGAATGGTGCTTCCGGTATTTCCATTCTTTCCGGTGCGAACAACAATTTTATCGGCGACCCCATCGTCCCCTTCACACTCAATCTCATCGCCGGCAATGCGGGCGCCGGCATCTTCGTTGCCGACACCGGCACAACGGACAACACGATCGCGGGCAACGTTATCGGCGGTGTGGGAGCACCCAACGCCACCGGCATCATCGTCACCGCGAATGCCGTGCGCACGCAGATTCTGTCAAACGAAATCGATGCGAACACCGGCAGTGGCGTCGCCGTCTTCGGCAACGGCACGATCAACAACCCGATCGTCGACAACCTCTTCGATGGCAACGGCGGGCTCGGCATCGATCTGGGCGGCAACGGTGTCACCGCAAATGATGCGGGCGATGCGGATGTCGGACCCAACAATCAGCAGAATTTTCCCACGCTAGCCAATGTCGTCATCGGCACGAACCAGGCCAGCATGTCGGTCAATCTCAACAGCCAGGCGAATCAGGGTTACACCATCACTTTGTATCGCAGCGATCGCTGCGATGCGAGCGGTTTTGGCGAAGGCCAGGTCAAGCTTGGCAGCGTCGCGCTCGGCACGGGGTCCAATGGCAGCGGCAGCGTCATTGGCTTGCTCTATACCGTGCCGAACAGCCAGACCCAGCCGAGCTGGGGCACGGCAATTGCGACGTCGGCCTCGGGCGATACATCGGAATTCGGTCCCTGCGTTGCCATCTCCGACGAAATTTTCCCGAATGGGTTCCAGTGACGATCGATTTCAACCCTGTGGCTTCTCTGCGCATCCAAGATTGCACTCAGGATGGGGGGAAGTTCTCATGCGCTCGATTTTTATTTTCGCGATCGCCGCCGTGGCGGCGTTGATGACGGCGGGCAACGCTTCGGCAACCCAGGTGATGATTCTCGGTATGTACCACATGGCCAATCCGGGCCACGACATACACAACCTGAAAGCCGACGACGTGCTGGTCGAGAAGCGCCAGCGTGAACTGGCGGACGTCGCGGCGGCGCTCGCGAAGTTCAAACCCACCCAAGTCGCCGTTGAATCGACGGTTGAAAACGGCGCGCCGACAAAGGTTGCCAAGTATCACGACTATCTGGACGGCACGCTCGCCGAATCGCGCAACGAGACCGTGCAGATCGGTTTTCGCCTCGCCAAGACAATGAAGTTGCCCGAGGTCTGGGGCATCGACGTCGACGGTGACTTCCCCTACGACGAGGTGAAGAAATTCGCCGACAACGGCCATCCACAACTGGCACGGCAGCTCGAGGAAATGGGCGCGGATGTCGAACGCATGCTCAAAGGTTTGGCCGACACGCTGAAGGACGGCACCGTCGCCCAGGGCCTGCGCTACATGAATGACCCCCGGCGCATCGCCGACGACAACAGCAAGTTCTACCGCAGCATGCTTCTGTACGGCGCGGGCACCGAACAACCCGGCGCCGCCCTGCTATCGGCCTGGCAAGCGCGCAACAATGCGATCTGCGCGCGACTGGTGCAGTTGGCCAAACCCGACGACCGCATCGTCGTCGTATACGGATCAGGACATGCGTACCTGTTGCGTCAGTGTGTCAGCGAGATGCCGGGATACAAGTTGATCGAGGCGAATGAGTATTTACACAAGTGACGACTTTCAACATCGTCGATGCGCGCTCATGTGGATGTTCACCTCTTCCGCCGGCGGGAGAGGTCGGCGCAAAGCGCCGGGTGAGGGTGGCGCTTGATAGCGCGCGAGCGTTTCAGCTACTTTGCAGAAGCTGCATTCTTCTTGCTTGCTTCCACTACGGCCAATCGATCAAGTGCTTCCTGCACGTCCGGCTTCGCGAGTTTCAGTTCCGCAACTACCTGGGGCCCCAACATTGCCCGACTACCGGATCCATCCGTCATCAATGGTTTCTGTTCCTTGATGCTCGCTATTGCTTGGCCGGCATCGCGAGGAGAATCGAAATCGACACCCTGCATTAGAAGCGTGCCTCGACCGTCGTAAAACTTGAATGAAAACTTCCCATTCTCGTCCTTGTACTGAGTGAAGTACGGAGCTTTGGAAACCTGCAAAGCAGCGACCACGCTGATTGTCGCTTGAGCAGTTGCTCCTAAGTTCTTGAGTGTCCCTATTGAGCGCAGCCCGACGGCTTCCCGAAGCTTTGACAAGAGCGGGCGAGCAAGTTCACGCGCTCTTTCTGCTCCGCGCTGCAGTCGCGCTTCAATCGACGCCGGATCAGCCATCAGTTCTTCGTAATTGCGTCGAAAATCAGAAAGGTCGTCATTGATGCAATTGAACAGCATCTCTTTCGCATCTCCCCATGCGATACCCAGCTTGAATTGCGAACGCATTGTCGCTGCGCGCACTGGGTCAGCAAACGCCTGATAGATGCTGAAGATATGCGACTCGTCCGGATTCTTCGGCTCGCCCGGCGCCTGCGAATTGGTAACGATGCCAAGGATCGCCTTGCGCAATTCCTTCTCTGCCAGCCACAGTGGAATCGTGTTGTTGTAACTCTTGGACATCTTGCGTCCGTCGAGACCCGGCAAGGTCGCAACATTTTCCTCGATCACAGCTTCGGGCAAGGTGAAATACTCGCCGCCATAAATGTGATTGAAGCGCTGGCCGATATCGCGCGCCATCTCGATATGCTGGATCTGATCTCGACCGACCGGCACCTTGTTCGCGTTGAACAAAAGGATGTCGGCCGCCATCAGCACCGGATACATGTACAGCCCCGCATTGATGCCGGCATCCGGGTCATCGCCTTTTTCGCGATTGTCGTCCGTCGCCGCCTTGTACGCATGCGCGCGATTGAGCAATCCCTTTGCGGTGACGCAGGTCAACAACCAGGTCAGCTCCGGAATTTCGGGAATATCTGACTGCCGGTAAAAATATACTTTTTCCGGATCCAGCCCGCAGGCCAGCCAGCTTGCGGCAATCTCCAACGTGGATTGCTGGATGCGCGCGGGTTCGTCGCATTTGATCAGCGCGTGGTAGTCGGCTAGGAAGAAGAACGATTCCGCATCGGTCTTTCGGCTGGCGGCAATCGCCGGACGGATCGCGCCGACATAGTTGCCCAGGTGCGGGGTGCCGGTGGTGGTAATGCCGGTAAGGATGCGTTGCTTGCTTGTCATGTGGCCAAACGGATGGATTCGCGAGGGTAAAGTGTACGCGATACGCCCCGCGGACGCTGCTTTGGCGCAGCCTGCAGGCCATTAACCCCGTCCGGCGGACTGCCTCGTTTCATCATTCACTTGCCAACGAAGGAGTACCCTGTGAAATCCCTGCTTGCTGTTCTGGTTGCTGCCGCTTTCTCCTGCTCTGCCCCCGCCCGCGCCGGCAATCTTGTCGACGTCGGCGTGATCGACCGCGACACCGGTGCCACCCTGCCGACGCATATGAAGGATGGAAAACTCTACGTCGCCGGCGCCCCCGGCCATCGCTACGCGGTGCGTATCGCCAATCGCACCAACGCACGCGTGATGACGGTGCTGTCAGTCGATGGCGTCAATGCGATCACGGGCCAGACTGCCGATACGTACCAGTCCGGTTACGTGCTCGACGCTTACCAGAGCACCGAAGTCGACGGCTGGCGCAAGAACATGTCCGAGATCGCGCAGTTCAATTTCACTGCGCTGGAAAACAGCTACGCCGCGCGCACCGGCCGTCCAAGCAATGTCGGCGTGATCGGCGTCGCGGTGTTCCGCGAGAAGCAGCGTCCGGTCTGGCGCGAGCAAGAAGAGAAGATTGCCTCACGCGAAGCGCCCGCGCAGCCGCCCATGGCAGCAGACGCTGCCGCAGCACCGCCTCCGGCAACCGCGACAGGCGGTGCTACAGCGCAAGCAGCCAAGTCCGCCAGCGCACCGGCCGGATATGCCCGCGCCGACGGCGAAATAGCCGCCGCACGCCCGATGCCGAAGCCGGAAGAATCGCTCGGCACCGGCCACGGCGCACGCGAATCCTCGTACGCCAGCTACACCAGTTTCGAGCGCGAAAGCTCGCGGCCGAACGAAGTCGATTCCGTCTGGTATGACAGTTATCGCAACCTGGTCGCGCGCGGTGTGATCCCGACGCCACGCCCGATCGCGGTCGAACCGCAGCCGTTCCCGAATCAGTTCGTGCCGGATCCTGCGCGTTGATTCCTATCTCGAAGTAGCACCTTCTGCGCAACGTTACATCTCCAACAGCAAGCGCGCCTGAGCAGGCCGCTTGCTGATTTTTTGCCGATTTGCTCCGACCGACCGCTGGCGTATGATGCGGCATCACTGGATGCGAGTTCGGAGGTGTCTCATGCGTACGCGTCTGACAAGCCTGGCCCTTGTTATTCTGGTGCCCGCTAGCGCGGCCGTCTCTCCGGTGCACAACCTGCTCACGGATGCGACGCCGGAATCGGCGGCAGCGGCGGTGATGCGCGCGTATGCGGAGCCAGCAGCGGGTGAACTGGCCGCAGCGGCGATGCCACAATTTCCAACGCCGATCCTGGAGCGTGACGACAGCAGGATCGAAGTACGCAATCTCACGGACGGGGTGAAAGGTGTGCTTCTTCACGAGGCGATGGTCGTCTCGTCGCTCGGCAAGCATGGGTCGTGCCCGGAAAGCGCGAAAACACGGCCTGGCACGATGCCGACTTCGCATATGACGCAGGCCCCACGCTAGTCTGAAAGGCAATGCCAACAGCGCAGGCGCAAAGCGCGGCGCCCAGTCGGTCGTGTCGCGCGTCGCATCACGCGCCTTGAACTTCTTTGGGCATACACTGCCTGCTCCTGCTCGCGCCACAGGGGCTCGTCATGAACTTGCCACCGTGTTTTCGTTTGGCTCTGCTCGTCGCGCTGTATGTCAGCGTCCAACTCGCGACCGCGGCTGAGCGCGTAGTCGACCGCAGCACCCTGCATCGCCTCGCCACTCTGCCGCACGGCGCGACACAGTTGCTGGATGCGTTTCCAGTGAGCGCCTTGAAGACAGCTACCATCCGCTTCGAGCGCGTGCAAATCTATTCGGACGACGCGCACCTGTACGTGATGACGGCGGACGGCCGCAAGGAAGTGCCACGCAGCAATCGCACCTTCCTGCGCGGCTATTCCGACGACGGCACGGCGCGTGTGGCGATGTCGTTGAATCCGGATGGGTCGTTTGCGGAAGGCAATGGTATCGGGCCCGATGGTTCGTTTGCGCTTCACGGCCGGGTCGACCTCCGCGGCGCCGCTCGGTTTTCCGCACAATCGCTGGAGTCCAGCTTGCCCGCGGGATATCAGTTCGATTTCCGCTGCGGCAACGAGAACCTGAACTTGTCGCAGACCGGCGACCTGGCAAAACAGTTGCACGACGCGATGACGGCTAGCGCAGCAGCACCGCCAGCGGCCGCCATACATCAACTGCGCCTGGCGACGATCGCTGTCGATACCGACAGTTTGTTCATGTCGCGACTGTTCGGCATCAACAACACGACGGCGGCCACCAACTGGATCGCTGGCATGTTCAACACCATGAACATCATGTACGAACGTGATTTGCAGGTACGGCTCAATCAGGGCACGACGTTCTTGTGCACGAGCGCATGCACTGATCCGTATACCAGCTTCACCCCGGGGGCAACCACGGCCGAGCTAAGTTTTTTGTCAAACTATTGGAAGGTGAACCACGCGAGCGTCGCGCGGGCATTCACGATTCTGCTATCCGGCCAGCTGACGAGCACGCCCACCAACTGCAGTGCCTCGGGCATCGCCTGGATAAATCAGTATTGCCAGAATGGTTTTCCCAACGGCGGCAATACCGTGGGCAGCTACAGCGTGAATCAGGTTTGCACCAGCATCAACATCGACCCCAATGGTTCGTTCAATGCGCGCCTGGTTGGCCATGAAATCGGCCACAACTTTGGCGCCTGGCATACGCACTGTACGAACACGACGACCGGTGCCGCACCCGTTGCCACGAACACGATCGACACCTGCTTCAACATGGAAGGCGGCCTGGGATGCTACACGGGCAGCCCGAGCTGTCCCGCCGCAGGCGCAGGCACGATCATGAGCTATTGCAACTTCACCAGTGTGTCGACTTGTGCAGCCGGCACGCAGAATTTGTTGCAATTCCATCCCACGCAAGTGACCGCACTGGATACGTTGATCAGCGCACATGCGGCCTGTCTCAACGAAACCGACGATATTTTCTACGACGGTTTTCAGTAGCGCCTTCTATTCCCGCATCAACGTCGATTTTCCGAACAAGCTCTCGACCAGGTCCACGCACAGCTTCGCAGTCTGGTTGCGGTTGTCGAGTGCGGGGTTGAGTTCGACGATATCCAGCGAGCCCAGGCGGCCGGTGTCGGCGATCATCTCCATGCACAACTGCGCTTCGCGGTAGTTCGGCCCGCCGGGGATCGTGGTGCCGACACCGGGCGCGATATCCGGGTCGAGAAAATCCACGTCGAAGCTGACGTGCAGATGGGTGTCGGCATCGATGCCGCTGAGCGCCTCTTCCATCACGCGCTTCATTCCGATCTCGTCGATGTAGCGCATATCGAAGATGCCCAGGCCAACATCGTGCACCAGACGTTTCTCGCCGGCGTCAACGGAACGGATGCCGATCTGGCGGATGCACTCAGCGTCGATCGCCGGCGCACTGCCGCCGATTTCGGTCAGCTCGCGCGGGCCATATCCGCACAGACACGCGACCGGCATGCCATGGATGTTGCCGGAAGGTGTAATTGTGGACGTGTTGAAATCGGCATGCGCGTCGAGCCAGAGAATGCGCAGCTTCTTGCCCTTCTCGCGGCAGTGCTTGGCGATGGCAGTGATCGAACCTATGGCCAGGCTGTGGTCGCCGCCGAGCAGGATCGGCACGCGCTTGGCGTCAAGCTCCTGGGTCACCGCGCGCATGACTTCGCGGTTCCATTCGATCACCTGGGTCAGGTGGCGGTAACCCGCGCTCGGCGGCAGCCAGGGATTGAGCGGGCCGAACAGGTTGCCGCGGTCGACGATGTCCAGGCCGCGCGCGTGCAACGCCTCGGCAATACCGGCCACGCGCAGGGCTTCCGGCGCCATCGAGGCGCCGCGA
>JBBRTT010000002.1:0-232856 GCA_038244165.1 Lysobacterales bacterium
GCCGGCTTGCCCGATTTCTGCAGCAGCCGTACCGCTTCCCGCTTGAACTCCGTCGTAAACCTTTGACGCTTTTCCATCGAACACCTCCGTGCGAGGATTGTCCTCGCTTTGTGGTGTCCGATAAATCAGGGGTAGCTCAGATTCCGCTATCGAGTTGCATTTCGAGTGCTAGGTGTTCGTAGGTTAACGGAATCCAATACGGAGTCAGAGTGGCTGCGCGGCGCAAAGCACTCTGACTCCGTTATCGGATCTTTTGGGAGCGGTGGAAGCCGCGACAGGCCTATGTGCTTCCTCGATGACGGATTGTTGCAGTTACGGAAAAGCCTGTCGCGGCTTCCACCGCTCCCGCAAATGCAAATTCAAAAGCGTAAAAAGCAAATCAGAGCATTCGCAGCTTGCGCAGCTCCTACAGAAGATAGCAATCCCTGCGAATACTCTCAAAAAAATTCGTTCACCCGTTAATCACAACGTCCCATCAAAAGCCGTTCTTGAAAATTCCATCGCCCCGCTGCAGCGTTACGCAGCTGGAAAATTCCGACGTATTGCTGGAACTGTCGGTTGCCGTCGTCGTGATTCGTGAAAGGCTCGGTGCACGCGCGGTGAGCGACAGCGTAAATCCTTCGGTCAATATTACTCCCCCATCGATCAGCCCGGCCGGCCGATTTCCGAGATACAACTCGCCCGGACCGTGGCCGGAAGAATGACAAACGGCGCTCGCATAGACTCCGATCGTAAACGTCTGCACCGTCACACCGGCAGTATGCGGAACATCCAGCGATCCGGTCAGCACGATCGCGTCGTACTCCTGCACCGCTGACGATACGATCGGAAAATTCTGCAGATTGTTCGGACCGGTGTCGGTGTCGTCGAGATCGTTCGGTGTATTTCCGCGCACATTGTTTTCGGCCAGATCGATGCCCGATGTCCCGTTCTTGACGAAATCGTTGGCGAAGAAGCGGTTGTTGATTCCCAGATCGAACACTTCAACTCCGCCCTGGCTGCTGAAAGCGAGCAGGTTGGGCGCCGCGTCGGTGCCGACGATCCATCCGGTGGATCCCGCGGCGATCAGCACTGCGGTGGAATTGCCGCGATCCAGAACGCCCTGTGCGTCGGTACCAATGTAGTTATTTATCACCGTGACATTGTCGGCCACGTTGGCGATGTTCACGCCGAAGCTGCGAACGCCGCCGAAATATCCGGCGATCACATTGCGCGACGCGGGCGTCGTGCCGCCGATCGTCGAGTTGTCCGCTGTGCCGACCGCAACGCCCGAGCCGCCGAAGAATCCGCCATCGGTCGTTCCATTGGCCGGCAGTCCGATAAAGTTGCCGCTGATCGTCGAGCTGTTGGCGCTGTTCGATGCGCTGCTGCCGATCCGGATTCCACTCGTGAAACCGAAGATCGCCAGGCCCTTGACCGTGCAGTTGTCCGCTGTGACAAACAATCCGTCAGCGACGCTGGCGCTCGCCGTCAACTCGATCAGGATCACACGATTGTCGCCGACCGCAAGCGTGTTGGTTTGCGATCCGGGCTGCGAATACCCGTTGATTGTAGTCGAAGCATGGTCGACGTTCGGCAGTATCGTACCGACCGTGATCCGATGCACACCGGCGCCCGGAATATTGAAGTTGATCGTCGATGTCGCGCTCGCATCGGCATTGGCTGCATTGATTGCCTGGCGCAACGTGCAGCCGGCGGCACACGCCGCCCCGTCGGTGTCGGCGATTGAGGTGACGGTAAATGTCGTGGCATGCGCGCACAGCGCCGGCAAGGCGAACAAAGCCAGCGCGCCGAAAGTGGCGCGGCATGCCGAACGTGTGCAGCACAGTGTGTGAATAAAAAGAAGCATTCGATCGTTCCCCCGTGAATGACTGCGATCCGAAGTGTGTACCCCTATTGAGAGGTAACACGGATTGGCGCATTGTCCCGCCACAAAATTGACGCGAGGTGAACAAAAACCGACAAATAGGGTCGGTGCCCTGACACCGTTCTCGTCACTCGCCGGCACTCGCCCAGTACTTACTCGAACCCGTTCTCAAATATCAGATCGGTGCCGGTCCATATCACCAATCCTTCCAGAGCGCCGCCGGTTCCGATCAATCCGATCGGAGCAACGGCGCCGGTCGACAGATTGATACGGTACAGCGACGTGGTGCCGGTACCCAGCGCTGCAAAGCCTTCGCCGGTTGCCGGGCCACCGCTTGCGGCTGCGTTGACGCCGGACGCTATGTCGAAACCGGCGACCGTATCGAAATCGAACGGAGAACCATTGCGCGTCAGCGGCAGCGGAGAAGTCTGTGTTCCGGCATTTGGCGGATTTTGGATAAACAAACGATTGCCCAGTGAGTCGAGTGTATAGAGCGTTGTCACCGGGCTACCGAAGACATTGTTCGTATAGGCAGCACCGGAGATGCCGGCACCGACCGCGCCATTGATGAAGCCGTCAGGATTGACGCCGGCCACTGAACCGGCCGCTCCGCCGAGATCGCCATCGACCGGGGCACCGGTAACCGGATTGACACGGAAATTGAGCCCAGTGGCGCTGCTGATGACGCGCATGCGATCCACCGTGGGGTTGAAATCGAACCCCCACGAGGCATTCGGCAAATCGACGGGATTTCCAATGGAATCGACAAACGCGATCTGCGAGGCAATGCCGATGATCGTGGCCGCTCCGGTTTGCGGATCCAGCAGATACATCGTCGCCGTATCGGCTGTCGCATTTACACCAATTCCGATCAACTGACCGCTTGCAGGACGACCGTCGATACCGACGATGCGTTCGCCCGCCACGATGCCGATAAGCGCGACAGTGGTCGTCGTGCCGGGCCTGGGCACCTGGAATCGCAGCAGCGACGTGCCGGAGCTGGTCAGCGCAATGGCCGGTTCTGTTTCGGGAGCGATCGCGATATCGCGCGCGGTCAGGCCGAACGGGCCGAGCGAAGTCGCTGCACCGGTCGCCAGGTTGAGGTGATACAAGCCGGAGATTCCGCCGACCGAGAATGCTGCCACTGCCTCGCCGGTTGCCGGAGTATTTGAAGCGGCGACGTTGACCCCGGCCGGTACGTCAAAACCGGATTCGGATCCAAAATCCAGTGTCCCCCCGAGCGTGACGGTCAGCGGCAGTGTCTGCGCGCCGGCATTGGGTGGGTTCTGGATATTCAAGCTGTTGGTAATACTGTCGATTGTATACAATGTGGTAACGGTGGCATTGCTGATATTGTTCGTATAGGCCGCGTCATCGAGCGCTGTGGTGGCGCCATTGACCGGTCCGTCCATATTCAGGCCCGGCACCGAACCGGCAGCTCCGCCCAGATCGCCGTCGATGAAGGCGCCGTTATTGGGATTGATCCGGAAATTCTGGCCGCTGTTGTTGACGATGCGAATGCGGTCGGAAACGGGATTGAAATCCATGCCAAAGGCGGTGCCGGTGATCGGCACGGGTGATGCGGCGCCGGTGACAAAACCACCGGTCGAGCCGATTGCGAATGCACGCGCGCCAGCGGTATCCACCGTGATGTGATAGAGCTGCACCGTGCCGGCCGCGCTGTTGAATCCCAAGCCATATAGCTGAGCATTCTGCGGGCGCACATCGATCGCCATCAGCAGATCGCCCGCGACCAGCCCTGTCACCACGGCCGCCGTCGCGGCCAATCCGGGCTGCGATTCCGGAACCAGCGCAATATTGTTGGATGTACCCAGGACATAGATGGCGCGCGCCGTTGCGACGTTGCCGTGCAGTGATGCCAGCAGCAGCGCCGTTGCGAGCACATGCAGACTGATTGAACGGTGCGCACGTTCAGATTTCGGCATGCCAGTCATCGCGATTCTCCTTGCGAAGATAATTGCAGGATTACTTGCAGTGTAACGCGATGGAAAGGTGCGCGTAGGGTCGAAGAATATCGGAGTCAGAGTGCCTTCGGATCAACGCAAAAGGCACACTGACTCAGGTTCCTGTTGACAGGCGTTGCAATCGCCAACACTGACGAAGAATGCCAGTTTGCGGCCCTGAGGGCGGCTATTCATTGCTCGCCGCGGCAGGCGCTGAACCCTACGGAATGGCCCTACAAAGCCATTCCGCGTCCCTTGGCATCGGCTATGCAAAGGCACTCCCCGGCGCTCAAGCGCCATCGCACGCCATGACATCGAGAAGGGGAAAGGCATGAGCACCGCAGACCAGGTTAGTTTGAAGCAGACCTCCGACGAAGATCTCGCCAAGCAGTATATGGATTTCATCCATCGCGGCAGACGCGGCAGCGCCATGTACCTGTGCGTCGAAGCGGAAATGCGCGCGCGCAATCTGATCCGCCAATCGCGCTTGGACACGAACTACACGTCGTCGCGTTCGTCCTTCAGCCCGCGGTCGTCGATGTTCTCATCGTTTTAATGGGGGAAGCCCAGGATCGGAGTGCACTTTCTAGAGTGCACTCCGACTCCTGCTTCGATTCCTGTTTCGAAAAACAGGCAAGTCGCTCCGACTCTTATCCGAAAATCTTCTGCAGGCTCGTCGCCTGCGGCAGCAACAGGCGCGCACCGTCCTCGGTGATCAACATTTCGTCTTCCAGCCGAATGCCGAACTCGCCGACGATGTAGATGCCGGGTTCGTTGCTGAACATGTTGCCCGGCGCCAGCGGGCGGGTATTGCCGCCGACCAGGTAATACCACTCGTGACCATCCATGCCGATGCCGTGGCCGAGCCTGTGGGTAAAGTACTTGTAGCCCGGGCCGTAGCCGTGGTTTGCGATGTGGCTGCGGGCAGCGGCGTCAACACGTTCCGCCGGTACGCCGGGCCGCGCGGCTTTCAGGGCGGCGTCTTGCGCGCCGCGCACGATTTCCCACACGCGCTGCATCTTGGCGCTGGGCTCGCCGAACGCCATTGTGCGCGTAATGTCGGAACCATATCCTTCTACCTTGCACCCGCCGTCGATCAACACGTTGTCGCCGGACTTGAGCAGCACGTCTTTGGTCAAGCCGTGCGGATAGGCTGAGGCCTCGCCGAACAGCACGAGCGCATCACCCTCGACATCGAATTCGCCGTAGAGCGCAGCAATGATCGTTGCGAGTTCCTTCTCGCCCATGCCTTCGCGCAACTCGCGTTGGGTCTGCCGATAGACCTGCGCGGTGATGTCGTTGGCCACTTGCATCAGTTCGATTTCATGCGGCGACTTGACGCTGCGGCAACCGGCGGTGACCGGCATGGCGCTGCGCAGAGCGAGGGTCGGCAGGCGCTGCTGCAATTGCTCGATCGCGTAGTAGCGCGTGGTCTCTTCGATGCCGAGCTTGGCGCTGAGCAGGCCGCGGTCCTGCATACCTTGGCGAATGCGTTCGATCGGCTTTTCGTGTTCCTCCCACGTGTAGAACTTCACGTTGTTGCCGAGCTTTTCGCGCGCGCGTCCTTCCTCGAACTTCGGCGACACGAAGAACGGTTCGCCGCTGCGCGGCAACACCATGGCGAACAGGCGTTCGCTCAGCCACCATGACAGCCCCGTGTAGTACGCGAGCGACGTTCCACCTTCGACGAAGATGGCGTCGATCTTGTTGTCCTGCATGAGCCGGCGCGCGTGTTCCTGGCGCGCCAGATATTCGTCCGGCCCGATCGGACGAATGCGCTCTCGCATCGCCTTGACGGTGCCGGCATCGAAGCGAGTGGTTGGCGGTGCGACGCGACCATCGGCGAAGGCGTGCTCGCTGCGGAGCCCGGCCAAAGCGGCCGTGGTAGCGGCGGCGGTGAAGAAGCGGCGTCTGTCCATGGCGGTCCTTGTTCGTTGGGAGGTTTCTCGGAATAGCGGTATCTGAGTGTCTTGTCCGCGATAGAAAAGCTGAGGACAGTCAGCACTCTCTAACTGTGCAAGCAAAACAGCACGAGTGCAATTGGCACGGCACAATTCTCCGTCCCCCTTTTTTAAGCCGCTCCAGATATCGACGCCCACGACTGCAGCCGAGCGATGTGGCCTCGTGAGACGGACTTCGAGGGATGCCAGGCGATACCACGCATGGACATCGCCGATGAAACGAACCTCGACTCGTTGCCGATCGACAATCCGTTGCCTTGAACCACACTCGCTTTGATCGTACATTTCTCCGCGACCTCGATGGAGTCTCGGACATGTCTTACGCGCGCCTGCTGTTCTTCTTGTGCGTGTCGACGTTCGGGTCGACCGCGCACGCGCAACTGATCGCGCGAACGGGTACGGGAGCAAGCCCTGCCGCCTTGACGACGACGCGCGACCAGTTTCGCAGCGATATCGGCGGGGGCACGGTCGCCGGCGCGAGCGGCTCGTTCGGTGGCGTGCGCCGCGAGGTCAACTGGGACGGTGTGCCGTCGACGTTCGCTGCGCCAAACAACATGCCGGCGGATTTTTTCAACGTCAACTCGCCGCGTGGCATTGTGATAACGACGGCGGGTACCGGGCTGCAGGTCAGCGCCGCGACGACCGATCCAAGTGGACAACCGGTGAATTTTGGCAATCTCAACGTCAGCTACGTGAGCACGTTCATCGTGTTCACGCCGCAACGCCTGTTCACGTCGCTTGGCAGCAACATCTTCGACGTGATCTTCTATGTTCCCGGCACTTCGATTCCCGCCGTCGTGACTGGATTCGGGGCCGTGTTCACCGATGTCGACCAGACCAATACAACGCGCATCCAGTTCTTCGATCGCAATGACGTGAGTCTGGGCTCGGTCAACGTGCCACCCAGCGCCAGCGCCCTCTCATTTGCCGGCGCGTCTTCCGGCGATGGCCGGGCGACGATTGCGCGCGTCCGTGTCACGCTAGGTAATGCGGTGATAGGTCCGAACGACAACAACGGGACTGTCGATGTCGTCGTCGCCGACGATTTCATCTATGGCGAGCCGACGGATCGGGTCTTCGCGGACAATTTCGAATAGGCGTCCCAACGATGACAGAGGCAGGTTCATACCAAAGGAGCCGCGATGAGCCGTTACTTGCTCGGCTCCGGCACGCGCGTCGCTTGCCAGGTAATCGCCTGCCACTTGCCGTTGCGCAGAAGGAATGTGCCGCTGTTGCGGAAGGTGCTTACCTTGCCGTCGGGATCGAGTTCCACCAGGCGGAACGTCAGCGCCGCCATGTCGCCGTGTGGGCGCACGAGAATGTCTTCGGCAGTGAATACCGGGCCGGGCTTGGCTTGATCGCCGGCTGCGGGCTTCGGCTCGTCCGCGATCGACTTCATGATGTCGGCCTTGCGCATCACCTTGCCTGCCGAACTGGTGTAAACCAGATCGTCGGCCCAGAAGCGCTCGTGACCCGCGGCGCTGTTGTTGACGGCCGGCGTCAGGAACGTCGTCAGCATCGTGGTGATTTCGCTGCGGGTGTGCGCTGCGTCGGGCTGATTGGGCTCGCTACCATGCGCAGCGATTGCTGCGAAGAGGCCCGGCAGCGCGAACAGCAGCGCGAATCTTGTGGTGGGTCGCAGGGTGAGCATGACGATTTCTACCAATGAGGATGGAAACAAGCGTCAGAGTACGCTTTTATACGGAGTGAAAAAAAGGCGCGGAAGAATTTCTTTCATCTCCGCGTTTTACGCAACATAGCCGATTGCCACTCTACCTAGAATGGCCGACAACGCCACCGCGGAATCGGAGACTCGAATGCGCATTGTAAGCGTGGGGTATGTGGTCTTTGCGGTCACCATGATCGGACTAGGAATCCTGGGATTGATCAAGGGTGATTTCACCCAGGTGTTTCAGCCCGTGCCCAAGGGCGTGCCTGCGCAAGCAGCCCTTGCCTACATTTGCGCTGTGCTGTGTGTCGCGTGCGGTGCGGGTCTGCTGTGGCAGCGCTCGGCCACGATCGCTGCGCGGATTCTCCTGGTCCTGATCGTGTTCTGGACTCTGCTCTGCAAGGCGCGTTTCATCGTCCTGGCACCACTGCAGGAAGGTACGTATCAAAGCATCGGCGAGAACGCGGTGATCATTGCGGGCGCATGGGTGCTGTACATTTGGTTCGCCGCGGACTGGGACCGACGGTGGCTTGCGTTCGCTGTCGGCGACAACGGCTTGCGAATTGCCCGCGTGCTGTATTCGCTGTCCATGATCGCATTTGGCCTATCGCATTTTTTCTATCTTCAGATGACCGCGCCGCTCGTACCGGCTTGGTTACCGGGACCCGTGTTCTGGGCATATTTCACGGGGGTCACTTATCTCTTGGCAGGCGCGGCGATGCTTGTGGGTGTGTATGCGTGGCTCGCCGCTGCGCTGTCGACGCTGCAAATGGGTTTGTTCACCTTTCTCGTGTGGGTACCCTTCATGGCGGCAGGCACCATGGATGCCGGCAAGTGGGGTGAATTTGTGGTGTCCTGGACACTGACCGCCAGCGCGTGGGTGGTAGCGGATTCGTACCGAAAAAAAGCGGCCAAGCAACCCTGACTCGTGATGTTTGCAAATCGCGTTAGACTTCAACACGAAGAACGTGCTTGTAGAGACTCGAGCGAATGGCTGAATTTCCCGCAGAAAAATCCAAATACGCGAGGTTGTTCGCCGTCCTTGGTGGATTGCTACTGAGTACGGGCGGACTATCACCGGCATATGTCCGCGCAGAAAATGTTGCGATTACGTTTGATGATCTGCCACTCAACGGGAACCTTGCGCCGGGAATGACGCAGGCGCATGTGGTGGAGGACGTGCTGACGGTTCTGAAGAAGCATCGAGTGCCCCAGGTGTACGGCTTCGTCAATGCCGGAAAATTGGAGGGTAACGCCGATGGTGCCCAAGCGTTGAAACTGTGGGTTGCCGCGGGCGAGGGCGTAGGCAATCACACGTACTCACATCTGGATCTGCATAAAGCTAAGTCCGAGGATTTCTTCCAGGACGTTCGCCTGGATGAACCTGCCCTGGAATTGCTCGACAGCAACGGAGCATGGCGATGGCTGCGCTATCCGTATTTGCGCGAAGGCGACACGCTCGAAAAACGAAGAGCGGTGCGAACGGGACTGAAAAACCGCGGCTACCGAATCGCACAGGTGACGCTCGACTACGAAGACTACCTTTGGAACAGCGCCTATGCGCGCTGCGTCGCCAAGGGCGACAAAGACGCGATCGCGTGGTTGCATTCGAGCTACCTTGAGACTGCATCGCAGTACCTGGACCTCGATCGGCAGATGGCCAAACTGGTCTTCGGCCGCCAGATCAACCACGTACTACTACTGCATCTGGGCGCGTTCAGCAGCAGCATCCTGCCAGACCTGCTGGATTTGCTGACCAGCAAAGGTTTCACCTTGGTCACACTGGAAACGGCGCAGAGCGATCCGGCATACGACTCTGATCCGGATGCGGCTTCCAAGTTCGGAGGGACGCTGCTGGAGCAGTGGATGGACGCGCGCGCGCTGAAGTATCCGTCTATCGCGAAGAAGCCTTACAAACAACTCGAATCTCTCTGTCTTTGAGTTGGCTATGTTGGTCTTGATCGTCATCTTGACCACCCCGGCTCGCGGCTAGTGCGGCAGCGCCCGGCGCCGTAGCTCGCATCAGATTATTTCTTGTCCGTACAACTCTGTCGCATGGCAGCAAAATCAATGATTTAGCGGCACAAATTGATTGACGGTTATCTTGGGTCCCTGCTAGGGTGCCGCACGCGTTCAGTCTTGCGACTTATTCGCGCTCCGCTTCCAGATGTGTTTTTGCACGGGTGGAGCATCAGCCAGCGGCCTTATCGCCTGGGGTACAGGATGAGGAAAGTGATGCTTGGTGCGGCGCTTGCCGCACTGGGAGGGTGTGTGCTTGTAGGCACTGATGGGAGCAAATCTGCGCCCACGTCGGCCGCCCATTCCGCGCGCGCCGAGCCTTTGCCAGCGGCAGCGATCGCGCAACCGGAACGACAGGAATTCACAGCAACGCTCGTCGAAGGCCAGGCCGTCGACGTCGACAATCCGTATGGCGACGTGCGCTTGCGCTTTGGCGGTTTCGAGCAGCGCATCGTGGTCGATGCCGTAGTGCAGACACCGGCGGGTGCGCCCGTCATTTCGCTGCAGCCAGACACGGACAACGGCCGATATGTTGTCGCGCCACGCATTCCCGCGGGCACGATTTTGGCCAGCGGCCAGCGCGTTGACCTGGTGGTGTTCGTGCCGCTGGGACACGCAGTTGCAGTCCGCACCGAGCGCGGACTGATCGAGAGTCATGGTATCCGCGGCAATATTGATTTGGCCAGCACCGCGGGCGACATCGCCGTGCGCGGCACTCAAGGTAGCGTGCAGGCGCAGACCGGCGCCGGATCGATCGAGGTGTCTCTGAACGCTGCGCCGGTGAAATCCAAGCAACGCCTCGCAACCACGACCGGCAACATTGTGTTGGGCGTCAGCGACAAGCTCGACGCCGAACTCGAGCTGGCGACGTCCGGTGTGTTCGCCACGGAGTATTCGCTGCAGGTCATGCCGCTGCAGGGACAAGAGCCGAACAAGCGTGCGCGCAGCGTGATCGGTGCGGCAACGGCACGTATCAATGTGGATAGCCGACGCGGAGAAATCCGCCTCCTGCGTCGGGCGGAGTTGACTTCGCTGGATGGCAAGCCTGCGGATGAGGAGCACGAAGACAACGACGCGGACTGATCGCTGGATCGACGCGTCGACAACAAGACGAAACTTGATGTCCAAACTTTGGGAGGTCACTCGATGAAAGGCATAACAAGAATGGTCAGTGCAGCGCTGCTGTCGCTGCTGCTGACGGGATTGGCGCACGCCGCCGGCGTGCAGGTTGGAGAACCAGTCACCGCGGTCGGTGTCGATATCGATCTGCGCGATTTGCCGGTGGTGCCTGAATGGCAACCAGGCATGCCGATACAGGAAGCACACAAGCGCCAGTTTTTTCCGCTGAATCGCAAAGATCCCTCGGCTCCTGCATCGCTGCAGACCGCGCCCGACCGGTTGCCGGAATTGCAGCAGCTGTGGGACGAGAAGGCTCCGGCGGACGGACGACGTCCAACGGCGCGCGTCAGCATCAACAATGGTTCGACTGGCGTATCGCCGGGCGATCCGGTCATCGACGTCAGTCCCAACTATGTCGTGTACGGCGTCAATAGCTCCAGCGGCACGACGTTCACCGTGTACGACAAGACCGGCACCAAGCTCTCGGGACCGACCACGTTTTCTTCGCTTGCACCGGCCGGTGACGGTTGCCGCACTTCGGTGAGCGATCCGATCGTGGTGTTCGATCGCATGGCCAATCGCTGGTTCCTGCTCGAGATGGGCGGCACTTCGTCCGCGGCGAAGAATTGCGTCTACATTTCCAAGACCGAAAACCCGGTCTCTGGCGGCTGGTGGTTCTACGGCTTCTCCACACCGAGCCAGAACGACTATCCTCATTGCGGCGTATGGAACAATGCGTACGTATGCAGTGACAACGAAGGCGGCAGCACGGTCACCTTCTATGCATTCGATCGCGCCAACATGCTCAACGGCGGCACGGCGCGCGCGCAGCAGCGCTTCTCCAGTGTTCCGTCGCTGGCCGGCTACGGTTTCCAGGCGCTGACGCCCGCCAACTTCATGGGCGGCAGCGGCTTCGCGCCGCCGGCGGGCGAGGAACAAATCCTGGCGCGTCATCACGATGACGAAGCGCACGATGGCGCCGGCGCTGATCCGAGCCACGACTTCATCGACATGTATTCGCTCAAGCTCGACTGGACAACGCCGTCGAACAGCGCGATCACGACGCTGCCGCACATCGCGATCACGGAATTCAACAGCTGGTTTACCAACTATTCCACCTTCGCCACCGTGCCGCAGCCGGGTTCCACCAGTAAGCTCGATCCGATTCGCGAGGTCATCTTCAACACGATGAACTATCGCAACTTCGGCAGCTACGAGCAGATCGTTGGTGACTTCGCCACGAACATGAATTCCGCGCGCAGCGGTAGCACCGTCAACGCCGGTATCCGCTGGTTCGAACTGCGTCGCACCAAGAACGGCGACGGCAGCTACACGGCGTGGAGCCTCTACCAGGAAGGCACCTACGGTCCGGGCGACACCAGCACCCACCATTTAGAAGGGTCGCTCGCCGTCGACAAGAACGGCAACATCGGCATGGGCTACAACGTCAGCAAGACCAGCGCGCCCACGGTGTTCGCAACGCTGCGCTACACCGGCCGCAAGCCCGGTGATCCGCTCAGTGTGATGACGACGCCGGCAACCGACATCGCCGCCGGCACCGCGGTGGAAACCTCGGGCCGCTGGGGCGACTACTATGCGACCGTGGTCGATCCCACGGACGATTGCACGTTCTGGACGGTGGGCATGTATCGCCCGGCGAGCAGCTGGAACACGCGCATCGCCGATTTCAAATTCAGCGATTGCAGCACGACGCAGACGACGTGGTCGGTGTCGGGCACGGTCAGCACGGGCGCGGGCGCCGGCATCGCCGGTGTCACTGTGAGCACCGGCACGACCAGCACGACCACAAATTCGAGCGGCGCCTACACGTTGGGCTCACTGGCGAACGGCACTTACACACTCACGCCCTCGCTCAGCGGCTACACCTTCTCGCCGACCAGCAGCAGCGTGACGGTCAGTGGCGCCAACGTTACCGGCAAGAACTTTACCGGCACGCCCGTCGCCAATACGCCGCCTGTCGCGAACTTCAGCTTTGTCACGAACGGGTTGACCGCGAGCTTCACCGATGGCTCCACCGACAGCGACGGCACGATCGCGTCGCGGTCCTGGACCTTCGGCGATAGCGGCACGTCGACGGCGACGAATCCGAGCCACACCTATGCCGCAGCCGGCACCTACAGCGTAACGCTGACCGCGACTGACAATGGTGGCGCGACCAACAGCATCACCAAGTCGGTGACAGTGACGGCGCCGGTGAACAATCCGCCGACGGCGAACTTCACGTTCACCACGTCCGGTCTGACCGCGACTTTCACCGATAGCTCCACGGACAGTGACGGCACGATCGCCTCACGCGCGTGGACGTTCGGTGATAGCGGCACGTCGACCGCGACGAACCCAAGTCACGCCTATGCTGTCGCGGGTACCTACAGCGTCACCGAGACAGTGACTGACAATTTGGGTGCGACCGGCAGCAAGACGTCGTCCGTGACCGTGACGAATCCGGGCGGCAGCGTGCTGTCGAATGGCGTTGGTGTATCGATCTCGGATGCAACCGTCAATCATCAGCAGGCCTGGACGATGGTCGTTCCAGCCGGCGCGACGGGCCTGACATTTACGCTGTCCGGCGGCACGGGCGATGCGGACCTTTACGTGAAGTTCGGTGCGGCGCCGACGACCTCGGTCTATGACTGCCGTCCGTTCGTTTCGGGCAACAGCGAGACCTGCACGATTTCGAACATCCAGGCCGGCACGTACTTCGTCATGGTCAATGCGTTTGCCGCGTACTCGGGTGTTACGCTGAAAGGCAGCTACACCACTGGTGGCGGCAACACTGTGCTGACCAGCGGTGTGCCGGTGACGGGTCTGTCGGGGACAACCGGCGCCTTCGGCACGATCTACACGCTGAGCGTGCCCGCGGGCAAGACCAAGGTGACGTTCACGATAACCGGCAGCACCGGCGATGCGGATCTGTATGTACGCATCGGCTCGGCGCCGACAACAGCGACCTACGACTGTCGTCCGTTCCTCAACGGAGACAACGAGACGTGCACGTTCAACTCGCCGGTGGCGGGGACGTACTACGTTGGTGTGCGTGCGTACTCGACGTACTCGGGCGTGACGTTGACCGGCACGATCCAATAGGAACCAGCGAGGAAACGAAGCAGTCTGTTGCACAGGCTGTTTTGGAACATCGGGGGCCGCGCGAGCGGCCCCCTTTTTTTTAGGCGATTTTGTCCAGCGCGTAAGCTGGACTGATAAGCCGATAGGATGTTTATATCTCGAAAATATGCGGCACGAAATCCGCGCCCCTGCTAAGCTCGAAACACGCGTCTTAAGAGGCGCCGCGGCAATGATTGAACGGGACTTCGATATGAAAGCACAAGTTCTGATCGCCTTGGGATTATTGGTCTGCAGTGCAGCCGCGTCGGCAGCGGAAAAGTGTCGTTCGCTCGACGTAGCGAAATTGAACAAGGCGATTCCTGTCACTGCGCCGTGGCGAGTCTCAGGCGGCGGAAACGGATCCTGCAGTTTCGCAGCAGGCGGCTCGGCGAACAGTTTCGGGTTCAGCCAGACAGTAGACGCTTCCGCGGACAAAGCCCAAGCTTCCGTCGGCGATTCCAAGCACACCGTCGCTGCCGACAATCGCGTCAACGACGAGACAATCCTTGGCGCGAACGGTTTCAGCTACAGCGTCAAGCTGCCCTCCGGCGAAGCGAATGACAAATCGGTGTTCCTGTTCGGCCATCGCGGAAGCGTCGAGGTCTCCGGTTATCTGAATCTGCCGAAGGCGGTGACGCCTGCGCAGCGCCATGCGGCCGCTCAACTGATATTCGATTCGATGGCGATCGCCGAAAACAGCAAAGCGCTGGCGGCGGCCACGAACTGCCCGTATTTCGATTCCGCGCTGATCAAGCACTTGCTGCCGTTCGACGATCTTTCCATCGCTGTACCCGGGCCTGGCAGCTGCATCGTCTCGGCGGCTGGCAATGTGGTGATGATCAGTGTTTCCTCCGGCGGGAATGATCCCGCGCAAGCGGTTGGTAACATGTTGAAGGACAGCGGATGCACGGTTGAACAACTGTCACGCCTGGGCAAGCCCGCTGGCATCACCTACGCCTGCAAGGGCGGCAATCCGCGTGCGCAGATTCTGTTCATTGCGAAGGGCAGGATGTTCGATCTTACATTTGTGCCGACACAGGAACCGACGACCGAGCAGCGTGCGTTACTGGTCGAATTGGCCGAATACGCGGCGGCGCATCAGAAGTGAACGGCTCGGTGCGGCTTGAATCGAGATTGGTCAGATTCCGTTAGTCAACCGGATTCCCGACGAACGCAATCTGATTCCTGTTCGCGAGCATTCAAACAAATAATTCCTCTATCACCTTTTTGCGAGGACCCACTGCAATGCGCGTCTTCGTACTCAGAGCAAGGTCAGCGCCGACAGACAGCCAGGGTCTTCTGGATGCTGTCGGCAAGCAGGCCCATACCGAAATCCTGGCCCACGCGCTGATGAACGCCATCTTCGTGGCGCAATCCCATCGCCCCGACGTCAAGGTCTATCTGGTACTGGAAAGCACCCAGGATTACTCACGAACGATCAGTTTCAACTCGAATGACATGCGCGACATCGGTGGCTTTCACGAGCAGGCCTTGCTCGGAAAAGTTGCCAAAGGTCTCGATGTCTCCAGAGGAATGGGCAAGGAAGAAAGCCGTCACGTCGAATCAGGCATCACCGTGCGCACGATCAGTTTCGAAAAGCTCGCCCAGGAATTGGCTGTGCACCATCCACTGTTTGTCATGGACAAGAAAGGCACGCCCATGCGTGGCAACGCCATTGCCGACAACCCGTGTTTCCTGCTTACCGACCACATGCCCATGCCGAAGAAAACCTGGAACACCCTTGAACGTCTGGGCGCCGAGAAGCTGGGGCTTGGATCGAAAATGCTGTTTGCGTCGCAGTGCGTCTTGCTCATACACAACGAGCTGGATCATGCGGAACAATAGCGCAGTGGCTGGATATTTGGCTGGCGCGAATTGCTGGCCTGAGCAACAGCACCGCGGAGCTGACCTGCGCGACGCCGGCCGGTTCCCGGTTCTGGCATCTGACCACGCGAACGCACCGCCATGCGACGGTGTTCACGATCATCAACGCCGGTTCCGATGTGGTCGTGAGCACGGATTGGGAGGATCCGGCGGTGGCACCGGGTTTCGTTACATTCGGCAGTGGCATGACCTATCACTGCGAATATTTCAGTCCCGACACCTTCACCATCCACAGCGGCGAGAGCGAAACGACCGACGAGGTGTGCAGGGAATCGGCTATTTCTTTCCCGCACCTACCGGAGCGAAAATCTGCATCAACAGCACAGGTACGCTGCGATCAAAACGGGTCAGAGTGCCTTATCCGCAGACTCTCATAACGCCTGTCGTCGGTGAATGGACCTCGGCGGAGACAAAAAGTAGAAAAGGGGAACCAAGGAGTCATCTACTTCCAACGCATAATTCCTCGGTCCGTTTTGTGTTGTACAGCCGACGAACAGCCCACCTTTCTTTGCTAAGCTTCTGCGTTCGGCACTAAGGTCAGTAGTCAATGAAACTGAGCGAACAAGACTTGAGCATCGCGTCGCACGCGATAGCGGCTTATCTGAAATTGCTGCACGCACGTATCGTGAAGAACAAGGGTCTGCGCGCGGGAGATCGGCTGTTGGCGCTGACGCTGCGCGACCGCTATCGCCGTTACTATTCGGCCCGCGAGCGCATTCGCCAAGGGTCCGACGAGTCCGAGCCGCCCATGGAAGTACCGGTCCCGGATTCGTTTTAGCCATATTCGGACAGAACAGCGTCAGATGAAAGGCGCATCGCCTTGTCGCGGTCTGTAAGAATTCTCCGGACCGCAGGAGTTGCCCGTCATGTCATATGTCTTTCACCAACCGTTGATCGCCGCCTTGGGTGTGGTGTTCGTCGGTGTGACTTCCCTCGCCGATGCCGCTGCAGTGAGCACTTTGTTCAAGATCAAGCCTCTCGTCTCCGGCTATGCGCTGACCGCTGCCGCCGGGAAGGGCGCACACGCTGACAGCGAAGCCAGGTGCGGCGAGGGCAAGTGCGGTCTTGGGATGATGGACATCAACAAGGATGGCAAGGTATCGCCTGAAGAATCCAAGGCAGGAAAGTTCAGCGAGCATCAATTCAAGGTATGGGACAAGAACGACGACGGCATGCTCGATAAATCAGAACTCGACGCGATGCACGCGGTGAAAGGCAAGGAAGGCTATTGCTCCTGACAACAACTACGTCAGAGTGCCTGCAATCCACACGCCTACTGATCGAACGCCGAACGAAAGATCAGATCGGCATCGTGAAAACCGGGGAGCGTCGAAATGACGGTCACTGGACCGTTGACGGGATAGAAGGCGCCGGGACAATTCAGTTGCGACAGGTACAGTCCGTTGGTTCCGGGGTAGAAGTACACGCACGAGTTTGTGATGGCACCGACTGTTTCGACGACGCGCGCATCGAGATTGTAGACCGGCGCGCCTGAGGCACCGCCCATCATCGACGTATTTGCGATTGCGACGCCGCTGGACGCAGTCTCGTTGATGTGCTGGATTGCGAAATCGCCCTTGTTTGGTATGAGCCGCAGACTGAAAGCCACGCCGGCGAAGCGATCCTGCGGCAAGGGAAAGCCGCTCTTGCGCACGGCTACTGGCGCCCGTCCGACGACAGGTCGGTTCAGCGTGATGACGACGAAATCGCCGGGTGCGGTGTCTGAATGCGTGTTCAACACGACGCCGTTGTACTGACCACCGGCATCGGTCGAGGCGAAATACACGTTATCTGCGGGAATATGTGTTACGTCGGGATACTGGCAATTCCCGTGGGCAGTTTTCGCATTCAGTCCAAACACGTAGGCGAAAAACGTATAGTCGAATGGGACCTGGTGGGAGCTGGTCAAGACGGTGTTGCCCGATATCAGCACACCCGTGCGTCCCGCCGGCGCCTGCGGCGTGCCGTAGTATGTGGCGGCTGGATCGAGCGGCCCGAACGGAGAATCCGTATAGGTGCCCATCGGCACCAAGGTGTATGTCTGATCTGGATTCGGCACGAGCTGTTGAACGTTGAGATTCACCAGGAATGCTGTCGCGTCGAACAAGCGCAGGATTTCCGGATCAACGGTATCGCATGCATCCTCCATGACTTGCGCATTGACGCTCGCGCACCAAGACAGCAATAGGCTCAAGGTGCCGAAGAAGATTAGAAGGCGTTTGCTCAATGCGGCATGACTTGTAGCAAATGGGGGAGGGTGACGGTCAAAGCTGATGATAACCCATGCCACTTCCCAGCGCGTTGGCTGGGCTGAGAAACCTGTCAATCGCGCAGCAAAACGAATCCGCTGTGGCGGCATCCAAGAGCTGTCGCCCAGTCGGAAGCCCCGCCATGTCCACTTTGCTCCGCGCACTGCGCTCGCTCGCCCGGACGCCGGGATTTTCCGTGGTTTCGGTCTTGGCGCTCGCGTTGGCGATCGCGTCGATCGGGACGCTGTTTGGCCGGCATTGCCCGCGTCGCGCCGCGCCGGTGGAGGCGCTGCGACACAATTGAACGTCAGATTGAGGAGCAGAGTGCCTTCTGATCAGCCAGAGGCACTCAACTCCGTTTTACCAGCTGGCTACTTGGCGCCAGCGACCGCGCGATCGAGCGCGGCGATGTCGATCTTTCCCATATCCATCATCGCCGTGAACGCGCGGCTCGCGGTTTCGCCACCGGCGGTTATGAGTTGGGTAAGGCGCTTGGGCGTGATTTGCCAGGAGAGCCCGAAGCGGTCCTTGCACCAGCCGCATGCGCTTTCCTTGCCGCCGCCGCCAACGATCGCGTTCCAGTACTTATCGGTCTCCTCTTGATCTTCGGTTGCGACCTGGAAGCTGATCGCTTCGTCGAAGGTAAATTGGGGACCTCCGTTCAGCAGCAGAAAGGGCATCCCCAGAATGGTCACCTCCGCGGTGAGGACGTCGCCTTTCTTCCCTGAAGGGTAGTCTCCGGGAGCGTGGTGGATGGCATCGATCCGGCTGTTCGGAAAAGTGGCGGCGTAGAACGTTGCTGCCTCCTCGGCATTTTTGTTGAACCACAGGCAGGACTGGATCTTCGCTGTCATGATGGACTCCTTGAAGCGTGCGATGAGCGCGCCATGGGATCTTGCCATGAATGTTCGTCGGGTCGGCAAAAATCCTCCGTTGTAGCTCGTCAGATTCAGCCGCCGTCATGTTTCAAGCGGGCTGTTGCAATAAATACATTCGTACACAATGCAAATAGCGGTTGCTTCTAGATCGCCTTCGCCATCCGAACCAGCGGAACCGCGACTCCGCCGCGTGCGTCATTGAAGCGCTCGATCGCCGCATATCCGCATGCGGCGTAAAGTGCCTCACCGGACAAGGTGGCGACGAGTTCTGCGCGCTGGAAACCTTCGGTCCTCGCGGCGCGCTCGCACAATTGCAGGATGAGTCGGCCAACGCCTTTGCGCACGTGCGCCGGATCCGTGTACATGGCGCGGATGCGCGCGGCGTCCGCCTTCGGATCGAGCAGCGCCGCGCTGCGGCCTGGTGTGAGGTCGCCGCCGTAGAGCGTCGCGCGACGGCTCCATCCACCACATCCGGCGAGCTGCCCGTTGATTTCGACCACGAAGTAGGTCTGGTCGGCGACCAGCTGCGTATCCAAACCCATGATCAATCGGCTCGATGCGATCTGCGGCTCGTTGAGGTGGGGTTTCTGCAGCTCGGCGATGGAGATTTCCATCAGCGCGCCGATCGCGTCGAGATCGTCAGCGCTGGCGAGGCGATGCGCCAGCGATGGTTCGCCAGCGCGCGGCGGAAAATCGGGGTCGGGTTCGTTTTTCAGCATGCACCGAATGTAGGGGAAAACAGGCGCCAGCGAAACGGGGCCAAGGTGAAACAGAGCAGGAGCGTACAATATGTTGTCGCATCGCTGGTGCGGGTGCGGCGCAAACCTTCGGGTCCACGTTTCCTCTTGGGGAGTCTGCAATGATTACGATGATGAAAACGGTGAGCTTGTCGTTGCTGTGTATGGTGTCGGCGTTTCTCAGTGCCGATGTGTTGGCCGCGGATTCGGCGGTAGAAGTGGTGGCGATACATGCTGTAGATCAGGCGTGGCTGAAGGCGTACAACGGCGGCGATGCCGATGCACTAGCCGGTCTGTACGACGAGAACGCGATTCTCCTGCCGCCGGGCGCGCCGGCTCCGCATGGACGCGCGGCCATTCGCGCGTTCTTTGTTGCGGACGTTGCCGCGTCGAAGAAAGCCGGCATGATGTTTCACCTTGGGCCGAATCCGGATGGCGGCGCGAATGGCGACATGGGCTGGGCGTCCGGCACCTATACGGTCACAGATGCGTCGGGCAAAGTCGTCGATAGCGGAAAGTATCTTTCCGTTTCGAAGAAACAAGACGGGAAGTGGCTCTACGTCCGTGACACGTGGAATTCCGATATCGCGGCGCCAACCGCAGCTTCTCCGGCGCCGAAAAAATAATGGCCAACATTAGTCCTTCGCTGGCTATTCGTTCGGTGCATGCATGCGCCTGAACAAGCACATCGCTGAAACCGGTTTCTGCTCGCGGCGCGAGGCCGACCGATTGATCGCCGACAAACGTGTCGTCATCAATGGCAAGCCCGGCGGTATCGGCAGTCAGGTAGAAGATGGCGACGAAGTGCTGATCGACGGTCAACCGCTGCGTGAGCGTCGCGACGCTGCGCCGGGACGCCGGCATGTCTACATCGCGTTGTACAAACCCGTTGGCGTCACCTGCACGACTGAGCAGGACGTCAAAGGCAACATCGTTGATTTCATCGACCATCGCGAGCGCATCTTTCCGGTTGGGCGGCTGGACAAGGATTCCGAAGGCCTGATCCTGCTCACCAGCAACGGCGATATCGTCAACGAAATCCTGCGCTCGGAGAATGCGCACGAAAAGGAATACCTGGTTGGCGTGACCAAAGCGGTGACGCCGGAATTTCTCAGAGGCATGGCGCGTGGCGTACTCGTGCACGGTGAATTGACCAAGCCTTGCAAGACCACACGCATTGCCAAATTCGGCTTCCGCATCGTGCTCACGCAAGGCCTGAATCGGCAGATCCGCCTGATGGCGGAAGCCTTCGGCTACCGCGTCAACCAGTTGCGCCGCATCCGCATCGTGAATATCAAGCTCGGCGCGCTGAAGGTGGGGCAGTGGCGCAATCTGACCGAACTGGAATTGCGTGGGCTGCTGCCGAAGCGGACGCAATGGTGAGCCGACCAGTCATCGCGCAGTACCCCAGGTTCGTTTTCTGGTGCATCCTGTAGCGCGACTATCGACAGTCGCCCCGGCGTGGAGGACGAAACCGAATGCCCACCGAACAGGATGCTACGAAGGATCGGATCGATCCGGCCGCGAAGCCGGAGATCGATCTGGCGACGATTCCCGAAGAGGAACTGCTCGGCTTGCGCCTGTCGGAACTGCCGGTGCAGATCGAAGGAACGGGGCTGGAGGCGTGCATCGCGCAGTTGTACGACGAGTTCAAGGCAAGGAACATCCCGTTCGAACCGCGCTGCTACCTTGCCGACGAATGGCTGACGCCGGAAAACGAGCCGGTGATCGGCATTCCCTTTTATCTGGCACATCCGCGGCTGATCAAGCTGCAGAAGAAGATGCTGCTGGAGGCAGAAGGCGACAACCACGACTGGTGCATGAAGCTGCTGCGCCACGAAGCCGGTCATGCGCTCACCTATGCTTATGATCTGAATCGCAAGCGCAGTTGGCAGCGCGTATTCGGACATCCGTCCGAGGCGTATGAAGAAACATATCGTTTCCGCCCGTACAGCAAGAGCTTCGTGCGCCATCTTGATTACTACTACGCGCAGTATCATCCGGACGAGGATTTTGTCGAAACATTCGCCGTCTGGCTGACGCCGGGCCTGGACTGGCGCAGCAAATACGCCGGCTGGAAGGCGCTCGAAAAACTGGTATTCGTCGACAAGCTGATGGCGAGCATCGCCGGCAAGCCACCGCTGCGCGCCGGCGGTCGCCAGTTGTGGAAGGTCACGACGATCCGCAGCACGCTCGGCCGCTACTACCAGAAACGCCGGATCACCGAAGCCGAGGACTTCCCGGAATTCCACGATGCCAACCTGCACCGCATGTTCAGTGAGGGCAAGGCCAAGGGCGAGACGCGGCGCGCGGTCGCCAAGCTGCTGCAGTCACACCGCAAATCGTTGCTGACCACGGTGGCAAACTGGACCGGCGAGCGACGCTTCATGGTCAACGAGGTATACAAAGCGGTTCTCCAGCGCAGCCGGGCGTTGCACCTGGTCACCGAGGATGCGGACACGGTGGCGGTGTTGCAGCTGGCGACGTATCTCACGACGCTGATGATGAACTACCGCTACACCACCCGTTTGCGTGGAGAACTCTGATGGCCACACGCGTGCTGATGGTCTTTGACCTGCCGTATGCGGTGAAGCCCGGCTATGACTACGCCGAAGAATTTGCCGACCCAGAGGGCAGCTATACCGAGAACGATGTTCATCAGGCGCTGCTTGAGTGCGGCTACGAGGTGCACCTGCTCAGCCTGTACGACGACGTGCGGCCGCTGCTCGATGCCGTACGCGACATCAAACCGGATGTCATCTTCAATCTCTGCGAAACATTTCACGAGGTCACGCACTGGGACAAGAACATCCTCGCGGTGATGGAGTTGCTTGGCGTGCCCTGCACCGGCGCCACGTCGAGTTCACTGTTCCTGTGCAACGACAAGGGGCTGTGCAAGAAGATCCTGCGCTTCCATCGCGTGCGCACGCCGCGATTTCATGCCTTCTACAAAGGTCACAAGGTGTGGCTGCCGAAAACACTGAAGTTGCCGTGCATCATCAAACCGCTGACCGAAGAAGCCTCGCGCGGAATTTCGCAGGCCTCGATCGTCGACGACGAGAAGAGCTTCCTCGCCCGCGTGCAGATGATCCACGAGCGCATGAATCTGGATGCGATCGCGGAAGAGTACATCGACGGGCGCGAACTCTACGTCAGCATCATCGGCGACCGCGCGCTGCGAATGCTGCCGCCACGCGAGATGACGTTTGGCGAGATGGCGGAGGACGAACCACGCATCGCCACCTACAAGGCAAAGTGGGACGACGCCTATCGCAAGCGCTGGGGTATCAACAACCATTTTGCCAAAGCTCTCGATCCAGAGCTGCAGGCAAGCATCCACGATGTCTGCAAACGTGCCTATCGCGCACTCAACATCCGCAGTTATGCGCGCTTCGACCTGCGGGTGACGGCAGCCGGCCAGGTCTACGTGATCGAACCCAACGTCAATCCCTGTATCGCGAAAGACGACGAGCTGGCGCAGTCGGCGCTGAAAGCCGGCATCACCTATCCGAGCCTGATCCGCAAAGTGGTGAACCAGGCGTTGCGCCGAAAGGGCTGAGGAGAATGGCCCACTCCATTCTCACTCGAAGCCATCCTTACTCGAACCCGTTGCGAAAAATCCCATCCCCGCGCGTGACGTGAATGCGATCCAGATACAACCGGCTGGTCACGAGCGTCGTGTTGTCGACACCCACCATCAGCGCTCCAATCCCGTGCCCCGTAACACCATGGCTGCGCCCAGTTAGCAGCGGCACTGAATCCATGTCGACGTCATAGGTGCCAAGGTCCATGTGGAATCGCAAGACGAACTGGTGATCGGCGGCGCTGGTGTAGGTTCCGACAATTCCCGCCGATCCGCTCTTATCATGGATCTCGATGTCGCCACTGTCTTCCAGTGTGATCGACGTGAAGGACTGTGCACTGCTGACGGGTTCGCGCACATAGACCACGCAGCGATCCAATTGCTCCGGGTACAAGGTCAGCCGGATGACGAGGTCGCCATGCGTGACCTCTTCGTTGTTGAGAAACTCGAAACGCAGGGTGCGGGCTTGACCGGGCAGGGTCTGCGCCAGTTCGAGCGACGGCGTCGGTCGCGGCACGCCGCGGATGATGGCGGACAGGCTGGTGTCTATTTCCACAGGTTCGCCCAGGTCTGGCCCGCCGGCCGCAATCGGCTGATCCAGTGGCTCGTTGTTGAAGTTGTCGTCGAACAGGCTGCGGCCGGGATTGGTTGCGGCGCTGGTGCTGACCGCCGTGCCGAGCAGCAGGACGATCGCGCACGCGTGAACGATGGCGTTCATGACTCGCGTCTTGTTCATGGCTGCTCCGCGGATTCTGGCCGCGAAGTGGGAGGCAGATCGTCGAAGCCGTCGTGGAACAGCCCGTCGCAATTGCGCGTGCCGCAGTGCGCAACCTTCAGCGTTCCGGCTTGCGCGTCGAAATAACTCATGACGGGAAGGTTGTCGGCGCCGATGGCCAGCGAGCTGTATTCGCCGCGTGGTGCGTCGCCCGGCAGCGCGGCGTCGAGCGTGGTCGTGATCGTGCCGTCGGCGCAGTCGGAGGTCTGGCAGACCGTCAGCATCAACGATCCGACGGTGGCATTGAAATGACTGACAAAGGCCTTGCCGGTGGGGCCGATCGCGATGTCGGAGTACTGGCCGACGACTTCGCCGGGCACCGCGAGCAGCGTCATCGCGGTTGCCGAACCCGTGCACGCGCTATTGGTGCACTCGGCGATTTTCAGCGTGCCGTTGGCGGCATCGAAGTAGCTCACCACAGGATGGCCATTGTTGCGCACCGCGATCGCGGTGTATCCGCCGACGCTGCCTGCCGCATCGACTTCGGTGGTAGCCGTAACTGTGCTGCAGGAGGCATTGCCGCATTTGGCGACCTTCAGAAGTTCATTCGTCAAGTCGTAGTAACTGATCACCGGAAAGCCATCGTTGCCGATCGCGATCGAGGTGTGATAACCGGTGAGAACCGAGCTGGTGTCAACCTTGGTGACGGTGGCAGTGCCGGTGCAGTCGGTATTCGTGCAATGCGCAACGTTCAGACCGCTGCCTGTGTAGCTCACGCTGGGGCGGCCATTGACGCCGATCGCGATGGAGGTGAAGGTGCCGGTGATGTTCGCCGGATTGTCGACCTCGGTGATGGTCGCTGGCAGCGTGCAGGCCAGATCCGTGCACTTGGCGACTTTGAGCGTGTCGCCCGTGCCGCCCTGGTAGCTGATCACCGGCATGCCGTCGTCACCGATCGCGATGGCGCTGTAGCGGCCCTCGATCAGGGTGGAGGTGTCGTCGACGAAGGTGATCTGTGGCTGCTGGATGCAGGCCACGTCGTAGCAGTGCGCGACTTTCAGCGCTTGTGCCCTGTCGTCGTAGTAGCTGATGACGGGAAAGCCGTCAGTACCGATGGCGATCGAACTGTACATACCGACAACCGAGCCGGCGCCGTCGTCGACGGTAGTGGCGGAGTTGTAGACGCCACCCGCCTGAACGAAACTTGCGGCGCCGTATGCCGCCACTGCCGCGAAAATTCTGAATGTGTGTGTTGCCATTGTCACGGGTCTCCCGCGTTGCCCTGCAGTGCGCAGCGTGGGCGTTCACGCCCCTCGAGTCATGGCGGACAGACCCGAGTACGATGAAATTTCGATACGATTTCCACACAATTACCACCGCGTTCGCAGTACGGCCGGTCTGGCAGGTCCATAATCGCAAGCTGTGGACGTCAACAGCACGCCGTCACTCACCGAACTGCTTGCGCTCGCGCGCAACGGTGACCGCGCCGCTTACGATCGCGTTTTCGCTTCGGCTTACACGGAGCTGCAGAACCTCGCGCGCCTGACGCGCCGGCGTCTTGGCGGCGCCGCCACGCTGAACACCACAGGCCTGGTGCACGAGTGCTATCTGCGCTTGATCAAGGGTCGCCCGGATGCCGCGAGTGCCGATCATTTCCTGGCGATCGCTGCACAGGCGATGCGCCATCTGCTGATCGAAATGGCGCGTGCGCGGGTCGCGCAAAAGCGCGGTGGCGATGCCGAGAGGGTCGACCTGGATGAAATCGACGTTGCGCAAACACGCGACGCCGAAGAACTGCTGGCGATCGATGCGCTGCTGCGCAGTTTGGAGCGCGAGCGGCCGCAACAGGCGGCGGTCGTCGAGTGCCGTTTCTTCGCTGGATTGAGCGATGAGGAAACGGCGGCTGCGTTGTCGCTGTCGCCGCGCACGGTGCAGCGCGAATGGGCCAAGGCGCGCGACTGGTTGGCGGAGCAGGGCCAAGCATGAGCATCGATCGCGATCGCCTGCGCACCGGCGGCGCGCTCAGTGGCGCCTTGTTTCGCGGTGCGCTGCCGAACATAGCGTTGCAGCGAGAACTCGAATCCGGCGATGTCATCGGCCCGTTCCGCATCGTGCAGGAACTTTCCCGCGGCGGCATGGCCATCGTGTACCTGGCCGAACGCGCCGATGGTGAATTCAGTCAGCGTGTCGCGTTGAAATGGATGGCCGTGAGTGCCGATCGCGCCACGGCGGAAGTGCTGTTCCGGCGCGAGCGGCAAACGCTCGCCGGTCTGGAACATCCAGGTATCGCACGCTTGATCGATGGCGGACGCACCTCCGATGCCATGCTCTGGTTCGCAATGGAACTGGTCGACGGCGAGTCGATTGATGCATGGTGCCGGTCGCGGGATGCTTCACCAGCGCAGCGGCTGCGTCTTGCGATTGCGCTGTGCGAAGCCTTGGCCTTTGCGCACGCGCAATTGCTGATTCATCGCGACATCAAACCGGCCAACGTATTGGTCGATCAGCAAGGTCGCATCAAGCTGCTGGACTTCGGCATCGCGCGCCTGGCCGATCAGAACGATTTGCTCGGCAATTTTGCGCTGACGCCGCGTTACGCGAGTCCGGAACAATGGCGCGGCGAATCGGTGACCGTCAGTTCGGATATCTATCAAACGGGTTTGCTACTCGCCACCTTGCTCGACGTGTTGACAGCGCAGGAAACGACGCTGCACGTGACAGCGATGCAAAACGGTGATGCCGGCCTGGAGCCCGGACCAGCACCTTTGAACAACGCGCAGTTGGCGCATCTGCCGCGCGATCTCGCCGCAATTCTACGCCGAGCCACGGCGCTGGACCCGGCGGCGCGCTATCCGGGCATGGCCGCGCTCGCGGACGACATCGCGCGTTTTCTCGCACGCCGCCCGGTTGCCGCACGTAGCGGCGGCACGGCGTATCGCTTCGGTTGTCTGCTGCGACGTCAGCCGGTTGCCGTCGCCGGCGTGGTGCTGGCGACGGCACTGTTGGCGACTTTCGGTTGGCGCCTCGCGGTTGAAAGCGAAGTTGCGCGGCAGCAGGCGAGTCGCGCAACCGCTCAGGCAGCGCGCGCCGAATCGGTGCTGGAATTTCTCTCCGGCCTGTTCGCATGGGCAACGCCACAGAAACATCGCGGCGAGGAAAAGACGGTGGCCGAGGCGCTGGCATACGGCGTCGAGCAATTGCGCGACAGCGTCAAGGATCAGCCGGCAACGCGCGCACAGTTGCTCTACATGCTCGGCCAGGTATATTCGCAGCGCCGCGATCGCGAGCGCAGCCGCGCGCTCTACAGCGAAGCCTACGAATTGCTGCACAAGGATCCGGCCAGCGATCCGCTGTTGCTCGCCGAAACGGCGTATGGTCTGGCCGCGCAGTTGTCCGATGCCAAGGATCGCGAGCGCTCGCTGGCCCTGATCGACGAAGCGATGGCGCTGTACGGCGATCGTCCGGAAAAAGCCGAGCGACGCATTCACGCGTGGCGCCTGAAGGCCATTCGCCTGAATCAGAACGGCAAGCTCGATCAGGCGATTGCGGAAAATCGCGCGGCGGTGGTGAGCGCAACCGAGCGCCTCGGCCGGGAAAACGTCGCTACGGCACGCGCGATTCATGATCTGTCCGGCCGTCTAGCCGAAGCCGGCCAGGACGACGAGGCATTGGCGCTCAAGCGCGAAGGCTACGAAATCCTCAAGCGCCTGGAGGGCGTCGACCATCCGGACACGAGTCTGGCCGCCGTGGGCGTGGCCGGCCTGCTGATCGATCGCGGCGACTACGCGCAAGCCGATGCGCTCATCGCCAGCGACGGGGAAGTGCGTCTACGCTTGTGGGGCGAAAAGCATCCCGAGTTCGCGCGTCATCTGTATCTCGTCGCCAGCTATCGCTTGCAAATCGGCAAAACCGAGGAAGCACTCGCCCTAGTCCGCCAGGCAATTGCCATCAATGAAGCCAACGGTGCGATGGGACGCACCGCGCTGTCGCTGCAATATGAACTGCTCGGCCGCGCCGAGGAACGCAGGCAGGATTTTGCGGCTAGTCTTGCCGCGTATCGCCACGGACAAGAGCCCGAACTGTTCGGCGCGAAACTCGGCTGGGATGGCGGTGAGTTGGCACTCGGCGAGGCGCGCGTGCTGCGCAAACTTGGCTGGCCCGATGATGCCGATGCCGAACTGAAACATGCCACAGAGCTGTGGCGCGAACTTCCCGCGCAGCATCCGAGTCGCGGCGCGCTGGCGATCGAACACGGCTTTGCTGCGTTGGCGAACGGCAAGGTGGGCGCCGCTCGCGAGCAGGCCGCGCGCGCGCGGACGCTATTGCCAGCGCGCCCGGCGTATGACGCCACGCGCCAGGAACTTGCGGCGCTCGACGCGCGCCTTGCGCAAGCCGATGCATCCGCGCCGTGAATGCGCCCGCTTAAATTCCAGCGGGTTGCGGGTAGCTGGATAGCTCCAATGCAGCATCGACTGGCGGTGTGAATCCATCGGCTTGCGCTTGCAATGCAAGTTGCGCTTGCAGCGCGAGAAACGACAGACCGTGCTCGCACGCCGCACGATGCAATCGTTCCAGTTGCTGTCGCGGCGATGTCTGCGTCGACATGCGGCGACTTTCTTCAAGTATCGCCAGCAGCGGATGTGCGCCCTCTTGTGAGGGGTTGAATTCGTCGCTATTCGCTTTCGAGTCAAGCTCGCGCCGGACCGCAGGAATCATCCGATATCCGCGCCGATGCCGTGTCTCGATATAGCGCGGCGCTTGCGCGGCATCGCCCAGGGCGCGACGCAGTTCGACGATCACGTTCGGGATCGCACTGGGCGAAATCGCGTGCCGCCCCCAGACGCCATCCAGCAACTGATCCAGACTGACCACGCCAGGCGCTGCGTCGAGCAACAGTCGCAAGGTGGCAAATGTCTTGCGGCGCAGAACCTGTCTGCCACGCGGCCCGATGAGCTGTTCGCGCGAAAGATCGAGCCGGCACTCGCCGAACACGAGCATCCGTACACCACTACAACCGTGACTGCCATCGGCAGCCCCAACTGCTGTCCTTGCCATAACGGATCGATGTGCTTGCATCTGGATCTTGCCTCCTCGCTGACGCGAAATTGCTCCCTGTCATTCGGTTACTACGAGAAAAGCCCGGATTTCTCGCCAGTGTGCAGAGGAAAAAAGGTAAGGAGGAATCATCTGTTTGAATCCTTCAACGCGGCAATTGCCGCCGCTGCCGCAAGCTTGTGTTTGGCCTGCCAGGGCGGACCGACCGATCGCCCCATCGCGCGCAGAAAAGCATCGACATCTTCGCCGTCAAGCGCCATCGCCGCGTCGCGAAACACTTGCTCGCGGTCGTACCAATACACGGACCAGCCGCGCGACAGTGACCAGCACCGCCGAATTGCCGTGCTCGGCGACGCCGACCGCCGCTGCATGCTGCACCCGCGCTTTCGCCATGCTCCTCCTCCCGCGACGCCGCGCATGGAAGGATATATATCTATCCGTTGCTGAAAAAAAGTCAGGCGTGACCCTGACCCAAGGGTCGGGTGAATTTCCCTCACACATGGCGTCAATGAACTTCACTTCTCGTTGACCACCGAGCGATAGTAGGGTGGCGGATTCATTCGACACCGTGAGGTTCCAGCAATGACAAGCATCGCCAAGATCGACCTGCATCGTGAAGCGTCCTCCGCTTCGGGCGACTGGAAAAATTGGGTGTTGGCGAACGTCAACGATCACGTCGTCCGCATCGGCGTGATGTCTCGCGATTTTCACTGGCATCGACATTCCAACTCGGACGAAGTGCTTCTGCCGCTGGAAGGAAGTCTGATCGTCGATTTCGAAGACCAGTCGATGACCCTCGACGTAGGCCAATTCGTCGTTGTGCCGAAAAACGTACTGCACAGGACTAGGCCTGCGGGCGACAGAGTTGTTACGCTATGCTTCGAGCACAAGGACTCGTCGATCACCGGCGAGTGAGACAGCAGGTTCATCTTGCTAGAATTGACCTGACCTCCTCTGACGTGGTATCCGATGCAAATCGACGCAAACCTGATCGGCTACTGTGCCGCGGCGCTCACCACCGTCGCGTTCGTACCGCAAACCATCAAGACCATTCGCAGCCGCGATACCCGCGCGATCTCGTTCTGGATGTATGCCGCGTTCACTACCGGCATCGCGTTTTGGTTTGTCTACGGTTTGATGCTGGGATCGTGGCCAATAATACTTTCCAACGCGATCACGTTCTTGCTGGCGGTGACAATTCTCGCCATGAAGGTGCGCTACCGCTAACCGCAGCGCATGCGGCAATCACTGCTGACAACCCACTGTCAGCAGAATACGCTCGACGCGACGTCGCACGCTGTTCATTGCTGCCGCGCGCAGCCATGATGACGTGCCCCGAACCCTCGTAGTATCCGCGCCATGTCCTCAAGATCTGCCTCACCTCTGCTGCCGGTCGGCTCGCTGCTGCTCGGCATGCTCTCGTTCCAGTTCGGTGCAGCGCTGGCCAAGCAACTATTCCCCATCATGGGCGCGCAGGGCGCCACCGCGATGCGCCTGGGTCTGGGCGCGCTGATCCTGTGGTTGCTGCGGCAGCCGTGGAGGCGCCTGTCCGGTCGGCACGACTGGGCTTCGCTGTGGGGCTACGGAATCACCCTTGGCGTGATGAACCTGTGCTTCTACATGGCGTTGCGCACCGTTCCGCTCGGCATCGCCGTGGCGCTGGAATTCCTCGGACCGCTTGCGATCGCACTGTTCGGCTCGCGGCGCGCATTGGATTTCCTGTGGATTGCGCTGGTGGTCGCCGGGCTCGCACTGTTGCTGCCTTGGCAGACGCAAACGCAGGCGCTTGATCCTGTGGGCGTGATGTACGCACTGGCCGCCGCGGTCGGGTGGGCCACCTATATTCTGCTGGGCCGTCGCGCCGGCGCAGCCTTCGGCGGCGACGCGGTGGCGCTCGGTTCGGCGATCGGCGCGCTCGTAGCCGTGCCGTTTGGCGTGATGCACGCGGGCGCCGCGCTGTTCACTGCGTCCGCGCTGCCGTTCGCGCTCGGTGTCGCGGTGCTGAGTTCTGCGTTGCCGTATTCGCTGGAGATGCACGCACTGACGCGACTGCCGGCGCGCACTGTCGGCATCTTGGTGAGTGTGGAGCCGGCAATGGGCGCGGTATTGGGCCTTGCATTCCTCGACGAGCACCTGACAGCGTTCCAGTGGTTGGCGATCGCAGCAGTCATCGCCGCCTCCATCGGCGCCGTGCTTGGTGCACGCAAGGCGCCAGTCGAGATTGCGGAGATGGGGTAGGGAAGTCTTTTTTGGCGGCAGATGGCCGATTCCTCGCGTTCAGTACGTGTTCGCTCCACGCTCCAATGTCGCAGTTCGGCGCAAATTGACGTTTCTTACTATCGACGTTGTCGACTGCATGGGGTGGGATCATGGCGCGGTCCGGAAAGTATCGATGTCCATTGCGGCGTCTAGCAGCGCTCAGTGCGCTTGCTCTGACGTCTCCTGCGGTGCTGGCCACCGATTCGATTTTCGCGGACGGGTTCGAACTCCCTTGCCCCGGCGCCGCAGTGGGCGTTACGCCCGGCATCGGCAGCGCTCTGCTTTTGCGCGGCACGGTCGTGTCGCCGACCGTTGCCTTTGTCGGCGAGGTGCTCGTGCAGGGCGACACAATCGTCTGCGTAGCGGCTTCGTGTGCCGGTCAGCCCGGCGCCAGTTCCGCGACAATCGTGGAAACGAAAGGATTGATATACCCGGGCCTGATCGATACTCACAACCACGTCTTGTTCGACGCTTTTGACGAAAGCGACTGGACACCTACACAGATCTATGTGAATCCCAGCGGGTGGTTGAACGATCCTCGGTACTCGGCGCTGATCAATGCCAAGCAATACCTGAATGGCGAAAGCGGCTCGCCTGTGGACTACGATTGCGAATCGGACAAGTACGGCGAACTGAAAGCGCTGCTGGCCGGCACGACTTCGACGATGAGTTACACCGGTACGCTCGGCGGAGTTTGCTACGGATCTCTCGCGCGCACGATCGACCGCTCGTCCAACGACCTCGGCGCCGACTACATCCGGGTCAGCTCAATATTGCCCACCACCATGTCAGCGGACCAGACCTGCACAGCTTTTGGCAACAACTCGACGCATGCCTACCTGGTCAACGTGGGGGAAGGCACGAACGCGAGTGCATTGAACGAGTTCACCCAGCTCGGAACCGTCAGCACGAACGATGGTTGCCTGTATGCGCCGCAAACGGCGATCGTCCACGGCACCGCACTCGGCGACGCCGAATTCACGGTCATGAGCGCGCACGGTATGAGTCTGGTATGGGTGCCGCATTCGGACGTAGCTTTGTACGGTCAGACGGCAAACGTACCGCTGGCACGTACAAAAGGGATCAACGTATCGCTCGGAACGAATTGGTCCATCAGCGGCAACCACAACCTGCTCGCCGAGTTGCGTTATGCCGACCAGGTCGACAACACAAACTGGGGCAACGTACTCTCGTCCTACGATCTTGTGCAGATGGTGACGGTCAATGCCGCCAAATCGCTGCATCTGGATGCTGTGTTGGGTTCGATTGGCGTGGGCAAGAAAGCCGACCTCACGGTGGTCGCAGGCGCTTGCTCGGATGCGTGGTCGCCGCTGGTCCGCGCGCGCCCGCGCGATGTCCGCCTGGTCATGGTCGGCGGCGTGCCGCTCTATGGCGACACATCGATGCAACTCGCGGCGCCATCCGTGCCGGGCTGCGACGCGATCGATGTTTGTGGCGTTCCCAAGTTCGCCTGCGTGGCCGAATCCGGTGGCACGCTATCGAACAAACTGGGCCAGACGTTAGGCGACATCGTCGGTAACCTCACCAGCGGTCTAGCCAACTACGACGCAATGAACCTGAGTCCATGGATATTTTCGCCGATCACGCCGCTGGTGGACTGCCCGTGATGTGGATTTATACATTTGTGTATTTGTCTATTTCACGAATACCTGTCAAGAGAGACTTTGCTATTTCTTCTCGTAGTGAGTTCTGCTTGCAATAGAGGCCGCAATCGTGGCATTGGGCGGTGCGCCATCCAAGATTTTTCCGTTCACGTTCAACCCACAAATTGAAGCATAGGCGGCAGTTTGTGCTGCGCTAAGACCAACTACCCTGTTGACTAAATCCGCCCAGTCGTCGAATCGGCGTTTGTTGCGCTCAGTGACGATTTGCGCAGCCACCTCAGGGCCAACGCTGATCACATTCGCAATTTCCGCTTCTGTCGCGGTATTCACGTCCGTGGCGCGCAAATCAATGACGGGCGCAGATTCGATTGGCTGGGCTTCGTGCGCGGCACTTTCTGCAGCCAGCTTGGCGGCATATTCCTGACGCTGCCGCGCAAATTCTGCTTCTCTCTTCGCTATCGCTTCTGGCGTGTTGGCAGCCTTCCACTTGGCTTTCTGCTCAGCGACAGCCACGAATGAAGCCTTGCTGATGCAATCGTACGTACGCAGGATTTCGTAACCGTCCACCATGGCTTGTTCGCGTTGTTCAATCGTATGCAGAGGAGCTCCAACGCATGCCGCTTGATAACCCGCCAATTCTTCCGCCGAGTGAGAGCAGCTTGCGATCATCAGGCTCACAAAAATTGCGGCGATCAGGGCTGGAATGGATCGTCGAGTTGTAAGCATTCTCATCAAGGCACCTTTCTCCCGCGCGTCATCACCATCAGCGGATGCTCGGTCGCGCGGATGTTCTTGAGCACATCGCCCGGCACGGCAACGATGTCCGCGTATTTGCCGGCTTCCAAGGTGCCGGTGTCCACATCGATGCCGAGCAGTTTTGCCGAGCCCTGGCTGCTGGTCATGAGCGCAGCGGCGGGAGTCATGCCCAGATCGACGTAGTCGCCGAATTCCTCTGCGTTCATGCCGTGCGGGTAGACCCCGGCATCGGTGCCGAAGGCCATGAGTACACCGATCTTCATCGCATTCTTCATCATGTCGCCGTGCGAAGCGTAGGCGGCGCGCGCCTTGCCTGCGATCTTCGGCGGATACGTGTCGGCTTTATTGTTCACCCACACCTGGGTCATGCGCGTCGGCACGAGGTAAGCGCCTTTCTGCTTCATCAGCTGCAATGTCGGCACGCTGAGGAAACTGCCGTGCTCGATCGAATCGACGCCGGCCTCCAGCGCCTGCTTCGCGGCCAGATCACCATGCGCGTGTGCGGCGACCTTGCGACGCCAGGCGTGCGCTTCGCTCATGATCGCCTTGAGTTCTTCAGGCGTGAGCTGCGGCACATCGACAGGATCCGATTCGGAAAGTACGCCACCGGAGGCGCAGATCTTTATCCAGTCGGCGCCGTACTTCATCTGTTCGCGTACGGCCAGCCTGCACGATTCCGGACCATTGCATACGCCTTCAAGCGTGCCTGACGGTTTCATGCGTTCGGGCGGTACGGGCGAACTGTCGCAGTGGCCGCCGGTTGAACCTATCGCGTGACCGACGACGAGCATGCGCGGGCCCTCGGCGAGGCCATCGTTGATCGCGTTGCGCAGGGCGACGTCGATGAAATCATTGCTGCCGACGTCGCGCAACGTCGTGACGCCAGCGCGCAGCGTCTTGCGAGCATTGGCTTCCGCGTGGAACGATTGCTCGACCGCAGAACGCAGCGTGCTCTCGTAAAACGCTTTCGCCCAGTTGTCGTCGTGATCCTGCGTGATGTGCGTATGCGCGTCGATGAAGCCCGGCACGAGCGTCGCATCGCCAAGATCGATCACTTGCGCGCCGGCAGGAATCGCCGCGTCCTTGCCGACGGCAACGATGCGCTCGTCCTTGACTACGACGAGGCCAGGCGAAGTCAGTGTGCCGCTGCGGCCGTCGAACAGGTGCGCGGCCTTCAACACCGTGATCGTGGAGATTGCAGGTTTGCCAGGTCTGTCTTGCGCGTGACTGGCTGAGGCCAACAGGAGTCCGACTACAAGCGCCGTGATTCGTTGCATGGTTGCTTCCCCCGAGTCGAGTGCGCGAAGTATATGGGGAAATAGGGAGGGGGAAAAACTGGAGTTTCCCGCTTCGCAATCAATCCGCTTTCGGCAGCGGATGAAGATCTGCGTAGTGCCGCACGATGTACAGGCTGCGCGGCAGGGACTGGGCGAGGTCAGGGTTTAATCTGGGATCGAGTGAGATGAAGATGTCGTTCGGCCCGATATCCTCGACCGTAGAATCCCATCGGCAGGCTAGCGATCACGGCGACCGCGACCTCAAGCGTGACCGGTATCATCCTGCACTGTTCGCTGCGCGACGCTTCTGGAGGATCATGTTTTCGTCGGTTAGACATGCGCGGCGCGTGCGCCGCCAAAGTCTACAGGCGCATGATCGATTTCGTGGAAATCGCGTGCGAGAAATCGCCTGCCGCGGCGGTCATAAGGTAGGCCGAGGGAGCGTGTCGATGAGCACTTCAGATTCCGGCGTCAGCCAGTGGCGCCTGCGACTTCGCGACAGCCGGCTCATGATTGCGTTGGAACTGGTGCTGGTCGCTGCCGTTTTCGTGGCCGACGAGAACCATCTGATCTATTTCAGCAAGACGCCTTACTTGCTGGTACTTGGATGGAGTTCGATGGCGCTGCGCGGAGTGCGCTGGCGCGACCTGGGGCTGCATGGAAGCCCGCGCTGGCCTGTGCTTTTGCTGGTCGGGGTCGTTGCCGGCGTAGCGATCGAGGCACTTGAACTATTCGTTACCCAACCGTTGCTGGTGCGATTGACCGGAAAGTATCCGGACCTGTCGGACTTCCGCGATGTCGTGGGCAACCTCAAATTGCTGCTGATCCTCATTGCCGCGTCGTGGGTGGTTGCCGCCGTCGGCGAGGAACTGGTCTGGCGCGGATACCTGATGAACCGAGTCGCCGACTTGTTCGGACGCAGGGTTGCGGGGTGGGCCGTCACCCTGATTGCGGTGAGCGCGGCGTTTGGCCTGGCCCATTCCTATCAGGACGTCACTGGAATTGTGGAAAATTTCATCGATGGGGCCTTGCTAGGTATTCTGTACCTGGCAAGTGGCCGCAATCTATTGGTACCCATCGTCGCGCACGGTATTACCGACAGCGTGGATTTTCTTATCATTTATTCCGGGCACTACCCGGGCATGTGAGCGGGTTGACCCAGATGTTTTTGCGAGTTGCGCATGCAACCGATAAAGTGGCGACAATTCCAATGAGTTGAGTCCATGACGCAGACCCTTCCCGACCGCCTTTCGCTGGATCCAAGAAGTCCTTTTTACGATGCGGCACTGCTTGAGCGCGGCGTCGGCATTCGTTTCAACGGACAGGAAAAAACCACGGTCGAGGAATACTGCATCAGCGAAGGCTGGGTGCGCATGGGCGTGGGCAAGGCGCTGGACCGGCGCGGGCGGCCGATCACGCTGAAATTCAAGGGCGAGGTCGTGCCGTATTTCCTGGATGCGCCACCGCCGAAAGAATAAGCGAACCTTTCCTTCGCAGGTCCGACCATGAGCATCAGCTCGTCCCGTGCAACGCGTTCCACGTCGTTTGCCGATTATCTGCGTGCTTTCGCGAGCCGGCGCGAAGCCTGGATTGTGCTTGGGCGCAATCTCATTCCGGTCGTGGGTGTGTATTTGTTCGACTGGTCGGTCGCGCTGACGACGTTCAACTACTGGTTCGACGGGGTGACCGCGCTTGCTGCGATTCTCGCCGCAGCTATCGCGCGAGGAGTGCTGGAATCACGCATGGTCTCCGGCGCCGGAATTATGCGTCTGGTCGCAGGCGGCGTGCTGATCTGGGTCATCATCTTCGGTTTGTTCGGCATGCCGTATTGGTTCCTGCTGGATTCGGTACACGGCGTGCTGCGCCCGCCCGAGATCGCGCTGGAAATCGTGCAATCGCCCGCGCTCTGGGTCACATTCATCACGCTGACGCTGAGCCAGTTCTGGAAAGCGTTTACCGGCGGTTACCTGAGCATGCCGCCGGACAAACTCAAATCGCAGGTGCAGACGGATTTCTTCGCCCTGGTCGCGCGCGCAGTCGCGATGCAAGTGATCGCGCATGTCGGTCTGGGCTTCATGCTGGTGCCGGTTATGGCGCTGGTGCTGACCCACATTGAAGTCTGGCCTGCGCTGCAGGCGATGATGCTGGCGAACTACCAGGGACGACAGCGCGCCTGAGTCAGCCCGCAGGATGAGCCTGTACGGTCGCTGCCCATGACTCTCGCCACAGGCTGTGGACGCCGAAATGCTGCATGCTTGCCGTGGCGCGGGAGGGGCTGGCCCGCGACTTCTTTCACTCTGGGACGACACATGAAAACAATTCTCGGCGTCGGGCTTTCCTTGCTCATCAGTACTGCACTGCATGCAGAAACCACGAATTACATCGCGCTGGTCAATGGCGGCACCACCAAGGCCGGCCATCAAACCGTCACGCGCAACGGCGACGGCACAACGCAGGTCGAATTCATCTTCAAGGACAACGGCCGTGGGCCTGAGCTGAAGGAAGAATTCAAGGTCAACAAGGACGGCACATTCAGCAATTACCACGTTGCCGGCACGTCGACGTTTGGTGCCGTGGTTGACGAAACCTTCACCCGCACCGGCGACAAGGCGACGTGGAAATCGACATCGGACAAAGGCGAGCAGGATGTCGCCGGTACGGCGCTGTACACGCCGCTCGGCGGCACGCCGGAAAGTTTGTCGGTCGCATTCGCGGCCCTTGCCAAGCGTAGCGACGGCAAATTGCCGCTCATCCCCAGCGGCATGCTGAGCATGCGCAAAATCGCCGAAGCCGAAGTGACGAACGGCAGCGCCAAACGCAAGGTGCAATTGATGGCGCTGACCGGCATCGGTTTTACGCCGACGATCGCCTGGGCCACGACGGATGCCGAACCGCGCCTGTTCGCGTTTATTTTCCCCGGCGTCCTCCAGCTGATCGAGGAAGGCTATGAGAAAAACGGCGCTGCGCTGGAAACGCAGCAGAAAGCCGCGGAAAAAGAGTTACTCGTCGCCTTTAATCAGCGCCTTGCACATCCCCTACCCGGCACGACCCTGATCCGCAATGCGCGCGTGTTCGACAGCGAGCGCGCAACGCTCGGCAGCGGCAGCGACGTGCTGCTGCAGGATGGCCGCATCATCGCGATCAGCAAGGCCGGCGACGAGAAGCGCAAGGCGGATCATGTCGTGGATGCGGCCGGGCGCGTGCTGCTGCCGGGGTTGTTCGACATGCATGCGCATACCAGCTTCTGGGAAGGCGGCCTGCATCTGGCAGCCGGCGTCACCACGGTCCGCGACATGGGCAACGACAATGCAACGCTGCAGCAGTTGATCGCGCAGGAACAGGCCGGCACCTTGCTGGCGCCGCACGTGGTGCCTGCGGGCTTCATCGAGGGCGAAAGCCCGATGTCGGCGCGAAACGGTTTTGTCATCAAGGATCTTGCCGAAGCCAAGCACGCGATCGACTGGTACTCCGAACACGGTTACCCGCAGATCAAGATCTACAACTCGTTCCCGAAAGCGATCCTGGCGGAAACCACGGCCTACGCGCACAGCAAGGGCATGCGTGTCAGCGGACACATTCCGGTGTTCCTGCGTGCGCATGAAGCGGTGGAGCAGGGCTACGACGAGATTCAGCACATCAATCAGGTAATGCTGAATTTCCTGGTGACCGACACGACCGATACGCGCACGCTGGAACGCTTTTATCTGCCGGCGGAAAAAGTTGGCGCGATGGATTTCGACAGCCAGCCGGTGCAGGACTACATCGCCTTCCTGGTGCAGCACAAGACCGTAATCGATCCGACTTTGAGCACATTCGATTTCGTCCGTCAGCGCGACGGCGACATGTCCAAAGCCTATGCCGCAGTGGCCGATCACATGCCGCCCGATGTGCGCCGCGGTTTCTTCCAGGCGCAGATGAAGATTCCCGACGACGCGACCGCCGCCCGCTATGAGAAGTCGTACGCGAAGATGATCGAGTTCACCGGACGCATGTACAAGGCCGGCATTCCGCTCGTGGCCGGGACCGACGGGCTGGCCGGGTTCACCTTGCAGCGCGAGCTCGAAGTCTATGTGCAGGCTGGCCTCACGCCGGCGCAGGCGTTGCAGGTGGCGACCTACAATGGCGCCAAGTACTCGCGCGTGCTGGATGATCGCGGCATCATCATGCAGGGCAAGCGCGCGGATTTGATCCTGGTCGATGGCGATCCGACCAAGAACATCAGCGACATCCGCAACGTGGCTCTGGTCGTGAAAGGCGACAAGGCGTACTACCCGAGCGAGATCCACGAAGCGCTGGGGATCAAGCCGTTTGCTGCAGCGTTGAAGGTCAACTAAGCAAGCTGCACAGGCGCGGGTGCGCGGCTCAATGCCGCGTCCCGCGTTTGACGGCGTCCTTGGCCGGGGCCATTTCGACGCTCAAGGTAAAGGTTCGCTGTTCCTCCGGTTGAATGGCGCCCACGCCGACGATGCGCCGCGCGATGTCCTCGCCGCGTTCGTTGCGGATAGTCAGCACCATGGAGTATTCCCACGTACCGCCCTCGGCCGGATTGCGGATGTTGCCCTCCACACGCAGCGGCGTGACCGCGTCCGCGCCCAACCCCGGGGCCGCCGGTTCAAAGCGCAAATGATGCCGGCACGCCGGACAGACTGCCGCACTTTCCAGTATGGTTTCCTGGCAGTGCGGACAGCTGCGCGTCGCGCCGGGTGACCCCGCGCGCGGTGCGGTCACGTGCCGATGCTGCGTTCTATACCGTTACGATCCGAACCGTTGCGATCGGCATGCTTTTTCGTGCTGTCGGCTTTGGCGTCATCCCAGCCGAACTCGGCCTGACCGCGCATCCGCGAACCGGCAGCCACGGTCAGCGACGCCGCTTTCAGATCGCCGGTCAGCGAGCCGCTCTGCAACAATTCCACGTGCGAAGCCGCATCGATATTGCCGATCAGTTCACCGGCGATAAGCACTTTGTCCGCGCGCACACTTCCGGTTACTTGCGCTCCGGCTTCGATGCTCAGATCGCCCTGCACATTGACGTCGCCCTTGAAACGCCCGGCGATGCGCACGTGACCGGATCCTTCGATCTTGCCTTCGATCGCGATGTCGGGCGCGATCAGGGATTCGGATCGGGCCTTTTCGCGCATTGGCGCGCGCGCTAATGGCGCCGCAGGCGTGACGTCTGCTTTTGCCTCCGCGAGCCCCGCTGGCGCATCCGTACGTGCCGGATTCAGAAACTCTGGCAAAACGGAAGGGGACTGTTTGACTGGGTCTTTCCACAGGGCCATGGCGGTGCTCCTGTTCTGTTTGGGGGGACTTTGTAAATTACGCCAAAAGGAGTAAGCGGACTGTTACATCGACGTTATATTGGGGGACCGTCGAGATTGACGTGAACGGCCCCCGGCAGGCGTAAACTGGGCAGAGCGTAAGGAGACAGCCATGGCCACCGGTTGGGCAGGCGACGGCGCCGTACAGGATCAAATCGACGCCACCATCAACGACGCGATCAAGCGTTCGCGCAGCAAGGCGGCGAAAGGCCCGAGCCTGAAGCGCTGCGAACAGTGCGATGCGAAGATTCCCGAAGCGCGACGCAAGGCGGTACCCGGCGTGCGCCTGTGCGTGGCCTGCCAGGACGCGCGCGACAAGGAAGAGGCTGCATTCAGCGGCTACAACCGGCGCGGCAGCAAAGACAGTCAGTTGCGCTAAGCAGACGGCGGGCCAAGCCGGCGGCGAGGCTCGTTTTGATCAAATCGCGACGGGAAGCCGCCAATCGGCGATAATGCCGCCCCTTTTTCTCCCGCTGTGACTTGATGAAAACCCCCAAAGGCCTGCAGCCGCTGATCGATGATGGCGTAATCGACGAAGTGCTGCGGCCGCTGAAGAGTGGCAAGGAAGCGTCGGTCTACGTAGTTCGGCTGGGCGACGAGGTATTGTGCGCCAAAGTATACAAAGACATGGCGCAGCGCAGTTTCCAGGCGCGCGTGCAGTATCAGGAAGGCCGCAAGTTTCGCGGCAGCCGCCAGGCGCGTGCGATCGGCAAGGCGACCAGGTTCGGCCGCCGCGAGCAGGAAACCGAGTGGAAGAATACCGAGGTTGACGCGCTATACCGTCTGGCCGCGGCCGGCGTACGCGTGCCGAAGCCGCGCGGCTTTTTCCACGGCGTGCTGCTGATGGAACTGATCACGGATGAAGGTGGACATAGCGCACCGCGTCTGGGCGAAGTGGAGCTCACGCCGGAACAGGCGCGGCTGTACCACACCGAATTGGTCCGCGATGTCGTGCGCATGCTCTGCCAGGGCTTGATTCATGGCGATCTGTCCGAATACAACGTGCTGGTCGCGCCCGCCGGCCCGGTGATCATTGATCTGCCCCAAGTCGTGAGTGCCGCCGGCAACAACGCTGCGCGCGCGATGCTGCTGCGCGACGTACACAATCTGCGCGATACGCTCGCGCGCTTCGCACCGGAACTTGCGACCACGCACTTCGGCGAAGAAATGTGGGCGTTGTATGAAAAGAGCGAACTGCTCGCCGACACCGTATTGACCGGGCGCTTCGTCTTCGATCAGCGCAAGGCCGACGTGCGCGGCGTGATGGCCTCAATTGATGAGGCGCGCAAGGAAGCCATGATCCGTCAACAGGGCCGCGAAGAAGCGGCGCTGCAGGATTGAATGTGAATACGCGCAACGCGAAGCAACAGTCAGCGCAAGCCACGAGCTTGGCAGACCTGCGTGCCGACAATGTCGAAGCGAGCATCGAACTTCTGCAAGCCATCGCTGCCGACCGTAGCCTGCTCGAGCGCCTGCCGCCGGAACTACGCGAACGTCTGCACCAGGCGATCGCACGCGTCTACCATCCCGATCCGGTCCTGCGGCGCCAACGCGTGAAAGCGGCCGAACGCGAACGCAATGCCGCGCAGATCGCGCGCGAAGAAGCGTTGCTGCACGCGACCGGTATCCGCCAATTGCGTCGTCGTCCGGTGTTCACCACGCCGAATGTGTTTCCTCCGGAAGACTTCGTCGCGAACGACAGCGAAGACAACGAGCCGGAGCGTCGCGAATCGGTCGAGCCGCAGCACTGCTACGTGTGCAAGCGCAAGTATTCGCTGATTCATCACTTCTACGATCAACTGTGCCCGGTGTGCGCCGAATTCAATTTCGCCAAGCGCAGCGAGACGGCCGACTTGCGTGGACGGGTTGCGCTCTTGACCGGCGGCCGCGTCAAGATCGGCTACCAGGCGGGCCTGAAACTGCTGCGCGCCGGCGCGAGCCTGATCGTGACGACGCGCTTTCCGCGCGACTCCGCGGCGCGCTACGCGCAAGAGCCTGATTTCAGCGAATGGGCCGATCGGCTGGAAATCTTCGGACTGGATCTGCGCCACACGCCCAGCGTCGAGGCGTTCTGCCATGAATTGCTGGCGACGCGCGAGCGCCTGGATTTCATCGTCAACAACGCCTGCCAAACCGTACGCCGTCCACCGGATTTCTACGCGCACATGATGGCCGGCGAAACTGCGGCGGCGCACGATGTGCCCGAGCACGTGCGCAAACTGCTGGGCCACTACGAAGGCCTGCGCCGTTACGACATGTTGCCCGAGGCCGGCGCGATGTCCGCGGCGAATCCTGGCGGCAACGCGCCAGGGATCACGCGCGCCGCGCAGATGTCGCAGATTCCGCTGCTCGCGGAAGATCTAGCCGGCCACTCGCACCTGTTCCCGCAGGGCCGGCTCGATCAGGATTTGCAGCAGGTGGATCTGCGCGAACGCAATTCATGGCGCCTGCTGATGGCCGACGTGTCGTCCGTAGAGTTGCTCGAAGTGCAGCTGGTCAATGCCGTTGCGCCGTTCATCATCAACGCGCGCCTGAAGCCGCTGATGCTGCGCACGCCCGGGCGCGACAAACATGTCGTCAACGTGTCGGCGGTCGAAGGCCAGTTCTACCGCAACTTCAAGACCACGCGACATCCGCATACGAACATGGCCAAGGCCGCGCTGAACATGATGACGCGGACCTCAGCAACCGATTATTACAACGACGGTATCCACATGAATGCGGTCGACACGGGCTGGGTCACCGACGAGGATCCGGCGCAACATGCGGCGCGCAAGATCATCGAGGAACGCTTCCATCCGCCGCTGGATATCATCGATGGCGCAGCGCGCATCGTGGATCCCATCATCGACGGCGTCCGTACCGGCGAGCATGTGTGGGGCAAGTTCCTCAAGGACTACCGGCCTACGGATTGGTAGCGCCAATTCCTAGTCACCGAAGGCGTCCGTAAAAACCGTTTCCTGGCCGACAAGGATCGCGCCGTTCATGCCAATGGGGCCGTGGTTAAAACAGTAGTAGCCAAAGAATCCTTGCGCGGGGAGCACGAAGTTTTTCGTGCTGCCGGTGCTTGTCGCTGGGATCGGGCTGGCGGCGTCGGGCACTTTCGTAGTGCCAACAATCCGGCCGCCGACCAGCGGGTGCGAGGCAAATGCGCCGCTGAACATCAGGGTCGTGCCCGGCGTGACGTGCAGGCAAGGAGTCGAGTAGGCAAAGCCCAGCGCGCCGCCGAATTGCATGGCGACGGAGCTCTGGCCGGTCATGTCGGTCGTCGTCGCCGGAGTGCAATTGTTGATTGTAGGCGTGGCAGCGACAGCCAACACAGGCAGGGCAAGCAAGGCAAGAAACAAAGCTTGTTTGAACATTGACCACTACTCCTCTTGCATGGATCCGGTTCGGATTCAGCGCGCATTGGAACATACCTGGCTGTCACGTATGTGACGCCCGGCACGAAATCGCGTGTGCAGGTCGGGGACGATAGCGCTCCAAGGGGGACACATCCGATCGCTTGCGCGGAGTAGACGGCCATGTTCTCCATTCGTGTGCGCTTTTTTATACTTGTCGCATTGGTACTTACCGGCGTCGAGGCGGGAGCGACGGGTGCCGGCAATTGCGGCCTGGCCCAAGCCGCGTTCTGCGACACCTTCGATGCGCCGGCCGGAACCGGCAATCGCTCCGGCGATCTCAATGGCACGATCTGGGGCGTGTCGCGTGCGCTCGGAGGGCTCAATTTCGGCCAGGGCCAGTACAACTCTACGTCGCCAACGATGATGGATCGCTGCGGCCAGCACGTTCTGGTGCAGCCGCCGAACGACGTCGCGATCTGCAACGGTCGACTCGTCGAGGCACAATACGATCAGCATGGTGTTACTTCGCTGGCGATGTATCCCAAGCAGCCATTCGATTTCGCCGGGCGCACCGGCACGGTCGTATTCGACGTCAGCGATGACAGCCACGGCAGCCATCGTGCGTGGCCGGAATTCTGGATGACCGACAAACCGGTGCCGGCGCCGTTCACGCATTTCAGTTCGTTGCAGCAAGTGCCATTCAACGGCTTCGGCGTGCGTTTCGCGGCGTTTTGTCCGCCATCGCCTCCTGGCGATCCGGGCTGCGGCGTGCGCTTCGTATGCCACAACGAACCGCTCAACGTGCCGGTGATCACGGTCGATTCGGCTGTGGTCGTCAGCAGTTACGTCAGCAATGATTCGTTCACTGACATCAACATCGGCACGATCGCGGTGACCCCGGTGGATTGCGTCAGGGCTTCATCCGGCCCGGGCGACATGAATCACTTCGAACTGCGCATCGCGCAGAGCGGTATCGATGTCTACGCCACTGACGCCGGCACGCTCGCACCGCTGAAGAAGATAGCGACGATCGGCAACGTCACCTTGCCGCTGACCCGCGGACTGATCTGGATCGAAGACGTCCACTACAACGGCGACAAGGACGGACCGGATCAAGGCACCCACACCTTCACCTGGGACAATGTCGGATTCGACGGACCGGTGCTGGCGCGCGATCTCGCATTCGATGTGCCGGATCGGCTGGCGCCGATGGGCGGAATTTACGCGGGCCTGCTGAACCTGGGCTGGGGATTGTTTCAGAACGATGCGCAGCCACTGACATTGACAGTGGCGGGTGTATACAACATCGACAAAGCGGCCGGCGCGATACTCACGTTCAACTACTATGCAGAAGATCCGGTCACGTTGAGCTATCGCCTGAACGGCGGTGCCTGGCATGACGCACCGTGGCCGTTCGGCGATTGCTGCGGCACAAAAACTCTTTCCGTCGCGGTGCCGCTGGCCGAAGTGCAGCCCGGCGACAACATCGTTCAGTTCAAGACCAGCGATGCCACCGCGATCTCCAACGTGGATCTGATTCTGGTCGGCGCCGGCGGTATTCCGAACCCGGATCTGATTTTTGCCAACGGATTCGATTGACGCGGCAGCCCGCCTCGCAGTCTCGGACGGCTACACTACCTAACACGACTTGGCTTGATCGACGTCAAGAGGTTTGCTCGCGCGCGAGCGCAAGATGTCATTGCTAAAAAAGGAATCGCAATGACAAGGTTGATGTTGCTTACGCTGCTCGCCGTTGCCTCCACGGCCGTCGCAGATGATGTTTTGGACGTGCAGGGCCGCTCGGTTATTGTCGGCCCGCAAACCCAGATCATTGTCGACGACCAGGTACTTCCCGCTGGATCGCCGGTTCCGAGAAAGCCCGGCATGCGCGTCGAAGTCACTTATGCCGCCGGGGCCCAGGGTGCCGCTCCGGCTCCAGCGGCTGGAGCGGCTGCCGCGGCCGCCGTCGTGTTTTCCTACGCCGTGCGCGGACCGATCACGAGCATTGCGCCATTGCGCGTGCTCGGCCAGGAAGTCGGCGTCACTGCCGATACGCGCTCGACCGGTCTGCCGGGCGGTTCGTTCGCCAACCTCACGACTGGGCAACATCTGGACGTCAGCGGCTACGTCGACACCAACGCGAGCCTGGCGGCTTCATTCGTTGAATTTCTGCCGGTGGCGCCGCAGCGCTGGTTGTTGTCGGGCTATGTGAGTGCCCTGGGTCCGGGAACTCAGGCGAGCATCGGTCCGCAGCAGGTCGATCTGGCAGGTGTGATCCTGGTTGCCTGCGGTGCGGCAATCAGCGTCGGACGCTTTGTGGAAATCCGCGCGACGGCCGTGCCCGCGTTCAATGCGAATTCTGTGTTGCAGACGATCACTTCCCTGCGCTGCGTCGATCCCGTGCCTATTGGCACGCCTGGCGCTTTGGGCGCACTCAGTGGAATCATCGGCCAGGTGTTTTCGCCGACCTCATTTCAATTTGGTCCGTATCTGATTACGACCGATGCGTCCACGACGTTTCGCTTCGGCAGTGCGGACGACATCATCACGGGTGCAGCAATCGAGGTCGATGGTACGTTCGGCGCCAACCTGCAATTCGCCGCGCTCGGTATACAATTTACCGCGCCGATGATCCGGCTCGAAGGCCCGGCCTCGCCGGCCGACGTGCAACCCGGCCCGGCTGGCACTGTGCAGCTGCTCGGCAACAGCGTGCGGCGCAGCGCGCAGCTGCGCGACGAGGACAACATCTACCTCAATGGCATCAACCAGAATCGCCAGGTCGAATTGCGCGGATACCTGGATCACCTGGGCAATCGTTTCGCCACGCGTGCGCGCCTGCGTGGTGCTCCGGATTTGACCGGAGTGCGCATCGGTGGTCCGGTAGAAGCGGTCGCGCGTCCATTGATGTCGGTACTCACCAACACGCTGGACACGACCGCTGCCACGTTCGAAGATCCGGCCGCATTGCCGCTCACGTCGGATCAATTCTTCGCGCAGGCCCTGCCTGGTGCGTCGGTCGAACAATTCGGATCGTACGATGTGGCTGCGCACACCCTGAGTGGCGGCATCGTGGCGCTTCTGGCAGCACTTGATCCGCCGCCGCCGGTTGTCGCTGTGCCGTCGCTGATCGTTGGAACCTTGCTGGGTACGGATCGGCTATTCGGCTCTGGGTTCGAGTGAGGCGTTCGCGCCATAGCCGGCGAATGTACTTGAGTAAAGCGTTTCAACTACATAATATATAACAATATATACTACATATTCACCTAAAAGCGTGAAGCAGGTGGCGCGAATCTCGCGACGAAATCCTCAGCCGGCGCCGGTCTGCCGAGATGGTAGCCCTGACCGAAATCGCAGCCCATGTCGACCAGAGTGTCTTGGGTGATCTGATCCTCGATGCCTTCGGCGACCGTGGCCAGATCCATCTCGTAAGCGAGCTTGATGACAGCGCCGACGAGTTTGCGCGTATGCGCATCGCTGTGGATTGCGCCCACCAGCGACTTGTCGATCTTCAATTCCGTAGCAGGAAAGCGGCTCAGGTAAGCGATCGAAGAATATCCGGTTCCAAAATCGTCCACCGCGATACGCATGCCCTTGTCGCGCAGGCGCTGCAGCACCTGCACGGTCAAATCCAGATCGTTGACGAGCGCGGTCTCGGTGACCTCGGCCACGATGGCGGTCGGCGGCAATCCCCATATCTCCAACGCGTCCATGAGCTGTTCCACCAAGCCCGGGCGGCTGAAAACCCGTGCCGAAAGATTGATCGCGAACGTGAACTTGTGCTCGCCGCGCAGCGCCGATGCGTGGCGTAGCGTGGCGTTTATGCTCCAGCGTGTCAGTGCCCAGATCAAATCGCTGCGCTCGGCGAACTGCACGAAGTCGATCGGTTCCACTTCGCCATGGCTCGGGCTGTTCCAGCGTGCCAGCGATTCGGCGCCGACGACAGTCTGCGTCTTCAGATTCCAGACCGGCTGAAAAAACGTGCGCAGCCGGTTCGACTCGATCGCTTCGCGAAGTTCTTCATAGAAGATTTCCTTCCTGGAATCGTTTGCCTGATAAAACGTGCACTGCTCGCCGCGCCGCTGCGCGTCGTCCAGGGCCAGCTCGGCTCGCCGGCAAAGCTGGTCGGCGTCCGCGCCGTGTTCCGGGAAAAACGCCATGCCGATGATCGGGCGTCCAAACCATGGCGAGGTCGCACGGTTCAGCGGCTGTTCGAACGCTTTCACCAGTCCAGTGGCGGCAAGCAGTGCATGATTCTGGTTGCGCATTTCCGGCAGCAGCACGGTGAAGCTTTCATCGCCGGAACGAAAAACGCGGTCGACCGGACGCAGCGACTGCTCGATCAGCAGGCGCGCATCGTTTTCGGCTTGTTCACCTTCTTGCCAGCCAAAGCGTAAATGCATGTCGCGCAGCCCACGCACGCGCACGATCTGTACGGCAAACCGCCCTGCGCTGGCAGCGCTGCGATCGATCTGTTCCCTGATCGCCTCCAGTATGTGTACCCGATTCAGCATGAACGGTTGCTCCTCAGCGCAGGAAGTGTTCGGCGACATCGATGCCGTATTCGCCCAATGCCAGGCTGCGTGCGATTTCCACGGTTGCTCTTTCGGCGTCCTGCACCATCAGATCCATGACCCGGAAATCGGTCAGCGGCTGCTTGTTCGGCGTGCTCAGCAATAGCACTTTCGGACGCAAGCGACGCACCTGGTTCTGCGCCATGACTACGGCCACTTCGCCGGATGTCAATTCGACCAGCGAGCCGGTCGGATATACGCCCAGGCATACAACGAACTGTTCGATCATCTCCGCCTGAAACAGCGTATCGCGCGCCGCATAGATGTGTTGCAGCGCTTGATGGCGCGAAATGGGCGGGCGATACGGTCTTCCGCTCGCCATCGCGTCATAGGCGTCGATAATTCCGAGCATGCGTCCAGCGATGGGAATGGCCGTGCCTTTGCGGCCCACAGGATAACCGCTGCCGTCATGACGCTCGTGATGGGTGCTGACGATATCCACGACATCGGGGTCAGTGATTCGGGAATTCGTCAGAATCTGCAGCCCGTGGTCCACGTGCGAGCGAACCAGTTCGACGTCGCTGGCCGACAGCGATCCTTTGTAGTGAAGCAGCGATTCCGGCAACTGCGTTTTGCCGACATCCATGAGCAAGCCACCGGCGGCAAGGCTGATAATGGTTTCATGCGCGAAGCCCATGTGACGGCCAAACGCGGCGGCAAGCGCGCTGCAACTGATGGCGTGACTATACGAATAGCTATCGTGCCGGCGCAGACTTTCCACATACAGGAATGCATCGGCGCTGCGCAGGACGCTCGCGACTAGCGGCCGCACTGCCTGCTCTACATCTTCAGCGGATAGTTCGCGGCCGCTGGCAATGTCGTTGAAGATGCGATCCACCATCTGTGCCGCGCTCTTCAACGCCTCTTGCGCGCGTGGCAGTTCTTCTTCGACGCTGGCCCGGTCGACATACGCGATGCCGGTCCTGAAGCGTGACGCGGAAAGGTTTTCCCGGGTTAGTACCGGCCGCGGGCCATCGACGACAGCTCGATGCGTATCGATGTAGACGAACTTGCACAGTTCGCGAATCGTCTGGAGGTCTTCCGGGCTGCGCAGCTCGACGCCTTGCAAAGGGAAGGGGGTTCCCTCCCAGGACCGGTCCAGCCGGCAGACGAACATGCCGATACGCAGATCCTTCGTATCGATGCGGAGTTCGTCGATTTCCGTAACCACGCGCTGCACCCCTGTAGGCGTTACAGCCGCAGTGTATTTCATGCAGGCTCGAAATGTCTTGAACCAGACGTCATGCGGGCACGCCATGGTTGTTTGCCGGCGCCAGATCCAGCGCCGGAGGCGCCGTGCCGCGGAGAAATAACTACAAACTGTGGACACGCCGACGTTTTGAACAACTTCATTCCATGGAAGGCTCGCAGACCGCCGGCTTCGGCGGCTTCGGCGATCCGTCGCAATCGATTGCGATACCAACATCAAAGGCGCGTCGATCCGTCGACTTCTTTGCCCCATCGCAGCTTGCACCGTGGTACGCGCAAGTGGCGGCGCCGGCCAACGCGGCGATCAACGTCGACGGCTCGGCGGTGAGCGGCTGGACGCCGATCAGCGGTAGCGGCTACTCGGTGGCGCTGGTGGCGTTGTCGGGACTTGACGTACACCACGCCGCCGGCAACTGACCGTTCACACTGTCGGTATATTCTTATCCAATGTATACAAGTTACTGGTATCCCGCGAGTCTCGGCCTCGGTGACATCATCTTCGCCGACGGATTCCAGTGACCCGGCGCGGCCTCAGTGCCGCATCGCATTGCCGCTGAGCAAGACGGCACCGGGAAACTGCGGGTCGTGCTCGCTGCATTGTCCTGACGTGCATACTTCGTGCAGCAGCAGCGGTGCCACATCCCGCGTGTGCCGGCGCAGTTCCATCAGCACACGGACCAGACGTGCGAAGGCCTTGGCCAGATGGCAGTACAAATCCGCGACTGCCGCCTTCAACGCCGTGGACAGTTCATCGTAGGCGCGGCTGCCCATCGACAGAAAATAGTCGACGCTGACCAGTCGTCGCTCTGCCTGTTCGGGATAAAGCCCGGCGAGCAGCAGACAGCGATCGCCCACTTCGCGCAATTCCTGTTTGCGTTGCGTCCCGCGCTGCGCACGCGCCGCCAGGTAGTCGAGCGCCATGATGTTGCCGTGCAACTGCAAATCGCGCGTGTGCCCCATCAACACGAAGACCAGGTAGCTTTCCAGCTCCTCGTCGAGCCGGATCGCGGCGCCGTCCTCGGCCTCGCGCACCAAGTCGACCCAGAGGGCGGTTTGCGGCACATCGGTCAAGATTGCAGTCGTCACAGGCGTTCCTCCTTGGAGCAACAGTCTCGTGTTGTTGATGCAAACTTCGGGCCGGGTAGATTGGTTGTGACGTGCTTCCTGAACGGTTGGCTACATGAAATAGTATCTATGGCTCAGCTAGGGCTACGTCGACAGCATACCATAACGCATTGCGTTATATAACGCATGGCGTTATAATATTCGCGTGAACCGAAGCTTTGCCGACAAGGAAGCGGAAAAAATCTGGGAAGGCACAGCTTCGCGCCGGCTTCCCGGCGACATCCAGAGCGTCGCGAGACGCAAGCTGCGTATGCTCAACAACGCGGCGACCCTGGACGATTTGCGTATTCCTCCGGCAAACCGGCTTGAGGCGCTGAAGGGAAATCGTAAAGGCCAGCACAGCATCCAGATCAATGATCAATGGCGCGTCTGCTTCCAATGGAAGTCTGGCGATGCATTCGAAGTACAAATTGTGGACTACCACTAATCATGAAAGCTTTACCCAATATCCATCCCGGTGAAGTGCTGCTGGAAGAATTTCTGGCTCCGATGGACATCAGCCAGAACGCGCTCGCGCGTGCTGCCGGCGTGCCACCACGGCGTATCAACGAGATTGTTCTCGGCAAGCGCAGTGTCACCGCAGATACGGCCGTGCGCCTGGCGAAGGCACTTGGCACGAGCGAACGTTTCTGGCTCGGCTTGCAAACCGACTACGATCTGGAAGAAGCACGCCGCGCGCTTGGCAGAAGCATTGACCACGTTACGCGAATCGCCGCCTGAGCTGAGCCACGACGCTCCCGTCGCTGGTAATTCCGCCTTTGCATCGCAGTAAAGGAAGACCATCAATGCCCGCATCGCTCGCCCCCGTCCGCCCGATAGACATCGCCGATATTCGCGCCGCGCGCGAGCGCATCGCGGGCACGATCCTGCGCACGCCTTTGGTGCGGCTGGAAATGGGGTCAGGCTTTCCGGATATCCGTTTGAAGCTTGAGAATCTGCAGCCAATCAACGCGTACAAATTGCGTGGCGCGGCCAATGCGGTGGCGTTGCTGTCCGAATCCGAACGTCAGCGCGGGGTGTGGACGATCAGTGCCGGCAATGCGGGGCAGGGCGTGGCTTATGCTGCGCGAAAGGCCGGCGTGCCGTGTACCGTGGTGGTGATGGACAAGGCGCCGGCCGCGAAGATCGAACGCATGAAGGCGCTTGGTGCAAAATTGATTCCGGTGTCGTACGAGGTCGCGTGGAAGGCGCTGGACGATCGCGCATATCCAGGCGTAGAAGGCACCTTTGTGCATCCGTTCGACGACCACGACTTCATCGCCGGCAACGCAACCGTCGGTTTGGAAATTCTCGAAGACGCCCCCGACACCGCGGCCGTCATCGCCGGCATCGGCGGCGGCGGATTGATTTCCGGCGTCGGCAGCGTGATGCGCGCGCTGAAGCCCGACGTCAAAGTGTGGGGCGCGGAACCCGAAACCGCCGCGCCGGCAGCACTGTCGTTCAAGATGGGATCGGCGCAGAAATTCGAACGCATCACGTCGTTCGTCGACGGCGCCGGTGGCCAGAGCGTTTTCCCGCGCATGTGGGAACGCATGAAACCGGTTGTCGACGGCGTCATCGTTGTCAGTCTCGAAGAAACCAAACATGCGATGCGCCTGATGGCGGAGAAGTCCCGGGTAGTCGCGGAGGGCGCCGGTGCGCTCGGATTGGCGGCGGCGTTGACCGGCAAGGCAGGGCAGGGGCCGATCGTGGCGATCGTGTCGGGCGGCAACATCGATCTGGCGAAGTTTTGCGAGCTGATCGCAGAGGCAAGTTGATTCAGCTATCAGAGTTTTTCGATGAATGTCAGGCAGCTCAATCGTGCGGATGCTCAGGCTTACCAAACTCTTCGACTCCAGGCGCTGCAAGAAAGCCCAACCGCTTTCAGTGCCAGCTACGAAGACGAAGTTGGCCGTTCAATTGATGAAGTGGTTGCTCGAATCACTCCGGCCAGTGATGGCTCAATCTGCATGTTCGGCATTTTCGAGCAGGATGAACTGTGCGGGTTCGTGGCCGTGGTTCATCCGCAGCGCGAGAAATTGCGGCATTGCGCGGAGCTTGCAGGAATGTACGTCGCCCCAGCGTTTCGCCGCCGCAGATTGGGGCGAGCGTTGCTGGAAACTGCCATCGCATACATCCGGTCGATACCCGGAGTTCGCCAGGTCAAGCTCGGCGTCAACGCCACAAACCCGGCAGCAAAAGCGCTGTACCAATCGATGGGCTTTGAAAGCTATGGTGTCGAGCCAGACGCGCTGAACGTCGATGACACGTTCTACGGCGAAAAACTTCATAGTTTGCGCCTTACGTCGGTTCCTTGAATAATTTGTATACCTTATGCATACCGGCTCGAGAACCCCTCGCGAATGTGGCGTGCAAATTCCGTTACTACGGATGTCGTGCCGGTCGATGGAAGGCGCAGGTTGATGTGGAAGCGCGGCAGTTCTGGCAGCTCGCGACCGCGCAGTACGGTCAGACGATCCGGCACGGTGCGTGACAGAAACAAGGCAATCGCCATGTCCGCCTCCAGTGTGGCAAACACGGATTCAAGGCTGCCAAACTGGCAAATCGCGCGCCATGGCATTCTGGCTTTCGTCAGTGCCTTGATTGCTGCCGCCCTGAATCCGCAGTTCTCCTGACCCAGCGCCACCGATAGCGGGCGGCGTCGATGCGCGTCTCCGCCCTTGGCGCCAACCCATATCAGCCGATCGGTGAGCAGATACTGATCACGGTCGCCGCGTTCGGGTTCGGTCACCAACGCCAGGTCAATCTTGCGGTCACGCAGGGCAGCGCGAAGTACCTGCGTCGTATCGCTCACCAGGGTGATGAGCACGTTGGAATGCTCTTGCCGGAAGCGGCGCAGGATCGGCGGCATCATTGCGCGAACAATGTCGTGCGCGACACCCACGCGCACCTCGCCGATGAAGTCGACTGCACGCATCTGATCCATCACTTCATCATTGAGCGCGATCAGGCGATGGGCTTTGACCAGCAACTTCTCGCCTTCGCGCGTGAGGTGCGCAGCGCCGACCTTTCGATCGAATAGCCGCGCTTCGAACAGTAATTCGAGACGATTGATCTGTTGGCTGACCGCGCCTTGCGTGCGATGTACGACTCTTGCAGCGGTGGTCATCCGCCCGGTTTCAGCGACGGCGATGAACGCGCGCAAGAGAGCGACGTCGATATTCTGGTCGTTTGGCATTGTAGTAAAACTAATATGATGCAATAGAAATATTAGCTTTTCTAATGTAAAGCGTCCACCTACGCTAGGTCATCTCGCTTGAGTGGAGGCCATGTATGCATAGCGTCGCGAACTGGTTGTTTCTCGCCTCCGCAACGGCACTTCTGGGCTCACCAGGGCCCGGCATCGCCGCCCTGCTTGCGGTCGGCCGTGTGGAGGGGTGGGGCGGCCTTCGCTTCTACGCCGGGCTGCAAGTGGGTTTAGCCATTGCCTTTGGGGCGACGGCTGCGGGCCTGCTGTCACTGTTGCAGGTTATTCCCTTCGCGCTGAGAGCAATGACGCTCGCGTCAGTCGCGTACCTCATATATTTGTCCTACCAGATTGCTACAGCGCCCGTCGGATCGAAGCAATCCGGTGCGCAAGCGCGGTCATCGGTGATGTCGGGGTTTTTGCTAGGCATCGCGAACCCAAAAGCCTACATCGCGTTCGCATCGCTTCTGGCATCGCAGACCTTGGTCGAGCACGACCTTCACGCTGACGCAGTTCTGAAATGGGTCATTTGTGTGATTGTGGCGATTGTTGTCGACATCGCCTGGCTTTTCGTCGGCGTGAAGCTGCGGCGAGCGGCGCTGCGGCCGCTGACCGAGCGCCTCCTGAACTACACCCTCGCAGCGACAATTCTCCTGGCAGCAATATTCACGCTGCTTTAGCCGACTGCCGAAGATGCGTTACGATCGCGTGCCTATGAATACGAATCACGCGCAACCAATCATTGCGGTCAACGCCCTGAGCAAGACGTATGCGGGCGGTTTCCAGGCGCTCAAGCATATCGACCTCAGCATCCACCAGGGTGAAATCTTCGCCTTGCTGGGGCCGAACGGTGCGGGCAAGACGACGCTGATCAACATTATCTGCGGCATCGTCAAGGCGAGCTCGGGCAGCGTGCTGGCCGATGGCCATGACATCGTGCGCGAGTATCGCGCCGCGCGCTCGAAGATCGGTCTGGTGCCGCAGGAGCTGCACACCGATGCATTCGAAACCGTGCGCGCGACGGTGACCTTCAGCCGCGGCCTGTTCGGCAAGTCGCCCAATCCGGCACACATCGAAAAGGTGCTGCGCGACCTGTCGTTGTGGGACAAGAAAGACAGCAAGATCATGACGCTCTCCGGCGGCATGAAGCGCCGCGTGCTGATAGCCAAGGCGCTGTCGCACGAACCCACGATCCTGTTCCTGGATGAGCCTACTGCCGGCGTCGACGTCGAATTGCGCCATGACATGTGGCAGATGGTGCGCAGCCTGCGTGAGAGCGGCGTGACCATCATCCTGACCACGCACTACATCGAGGAGGCCGAGGACATGGCCGATCGTATCGGCGTCATCAGCAAGGGCGAACTGATCGTTGTCGAGGACAAGGCCGTGCTGATGCGCAAGCTCGGCAAGAAGCAATTGACTCTGACCTTGCAGAACCGGCTCACGAAACTTCCCGAGACCCTGGCCGGATTGCCGCTGGAACTTTCCGAAAACGGCGACATGCTGGTTTACACGTTCGACGCGCAAGGCGAGGAGACCGGTATCGCGAAGTTGTTGCACACCTTGAACGAGCAGGGCATCGCGTTTAAGGATCTGCATTCCAGCGAAAGTTCGCTGGAAGACATTTTCGTGAACCTGGTGAGGGCGCAGCAATGAACGTGCATGCGATCCGCGCGATCTATCGGTTTGAAATGGCGCGCACATTCCGCACGCTGACCCAGAGCATCGCTTCGCCAGTGCTGTCCACGTCGCTGTACTTTGTCGTGTTCGGCGCAGCCATCGGCTCGCGCATGGGCGAGGTTGGCGGAGTCAGCTACGGCGCCTTCATCATTCCGGGCCTCATCATGTTGTCGCTTCTCAACGAGAGCATCTCCAATGCCTCGTTCGGCATCTATCTGCCGAAATGGTCCGGCACGATCTACGAGCTGCTGTCCGCTCCGGTGTCGTATATCGAGGCGCTGTTTGGCTATGTGGGCGCCGCAGCAACCAAATCAGTGATGCTGGGTGTGCTGATACTGGTCACGGCGCGCGCGTTCGTGCCCTACGAGATTGCGCATCCCGTGTGGATGCTTGGCTTTCTCATTCTCACGTCAGTGACCTTCAGCCTGTTTGGTTTCATCATCGGCTTGTGGGCGGATGATTTTCAGAAGCTGCAGGTCATCCCATTGATGATTGTCACGCCGCTGACTTTCCTCGGCGGCGCGTTCTATTCGATCAACATGCTGCCGCCGCTGTGGCAGAAGATCACACTGTTCAACCCGGTGGTATATCTGATCAGCGGCTTCCGCTGGAGCTTCTACGGCGTCGCCGACGTCAATGTCGCCGTCAGCCTGGGCATGACCCTGGGATTCATGGTCCTGTGCCTGGTGGCGGTGTGGTGGATTTTCAGGACGGGGTACAAGCTGAGAACCTAGACAACGAGCGAGCACAACACAAGCAACTGAGTCTTAGCTACCTTCTTCTACGCTCCAAGTCCCCTCATTCAATCGATAGCGTGTGGACGCCGTAGCGACAAATGTTGCTGCGGCCGGAATCCATTCCCAACGTTCGATGATGATTGTTGGACGCTCGATTTTTATCACGTTGAATGAATTGGCCTGTCCGCGGCCTCGCGTGGACGTTGCGGTACCCGCTTGAACGACGAGTGCGCTATACCCGGGGATCGCATAGCGTGCGGCTGTGTTTCCGGTTTCCCCAACATGAAAATGACCCGCGAGCAATAGATTCACTCCGCACCGGGAAAACAATGCCATCGCCATTCCTGCACGCCCCACCAGAGCGTTGCCGCTTTGATCCTGCGGCAAATCCAGTGGGTGGTGCGTGACGACGATTTTTGTCACGTCCGCAGGCAGTGGCGAGAGCCGAGCGCGCGCGCGCTCAAGTTGGTCTTCATTGATACGCCCATTCTTGATCGTCAACGAACGTGCGGTGTTCAGGCCGAGCACTGCGATCTCGTCATCAGCGAAGAACGGCTCGAGTTCTTTGGTGATATATCGTTGATATTTTCGCAATGGCCGAAAAAAACGCGCAAGAATATTGTGCAGCGGCACGTCATGATTGCCGGGTACAACGATGCGGGGCGCTGATAGCTTGTCGAGAAATTCCCGCGCTTGTTGGAATTGCACGCTGCGCGCGCGCTGCGTCAGATCGCCCGACACGACAACCAGGTTGGGGCCGATACGATTGACTTGATCGATCAATGGCTGCAGCAGTTCTTGATCCACTCGACCGAAATGAAGGTCCGACAGGTGAACGAGAGTGCGCATTAACTATCTCAAGCCGGACCAGGATCAGGCGCAGTCTGCGCCACTATGACGCGCAACGCATGCGGTCGAATTCGGTACGCCAGCGGTGCGTCCATCAACGCAACTTCGCCATCGATCGCAACCGGCAATCGCGCCCGGTGGGTTTCGATTCCAATCGACGTTGCGAACATCGCATCGATGTCTGCAGATTTGCGAAGGCGCCCAAAAAGTGCGCGGATTGCCAACGCGAGCAGTCCTCTTCGCCCTGATCGATGTGGCACATAAAGACTAAGCTGTCCTGCGTCCAACCGTTCGCGCTCACCAATGCGCAATCCGGTCATCTGATATTCGTTATTGCCGATGAAGACCAGTGCAGTACGTCGTTGGATTTCGTCACTGTCTACGTTGAGGCGCACGCGCAGCAAGGCATGCCGGCGCAACAGGGACAATGCAGCAAATGTAGCGGCTGCCCACTTGCCGCGTCCAAGCTCCTCCTGCTGCGCTTCGCGGCGGCGCACGAGACTTGGATACAGCCCGAGACTGGAGTTGTTGAGGAAGATACGCCCGTTGACTTCGCCTACGTCGACCTGGACAACGCGCCCCGAGAGGATGACCTTTGCCGCTTCTTCGGCGTCCATTGGCAGGTGCAGCGCCTTCGCGAAATGATTGAGCGTGCCAAGAGGCATCACGCCCAACGCAATTTGTGTTCCCACCAACTCCGAGGCCACCGCGTTTATCGTGCCGTCGCCGCCGCCGGCAACAATGATGTCGGGTTTCTCGCGGACAGCCTCGCGCGTCTTCGATGTAATCTCGGCACCGTCGCCTACAAGCACGATGCGCGACTCGATTTGATTGGCTAGAAATACCTCCGACAAACGTTTCCCGATCGAGTCTTTGCCGTCTCCGCCTGCGGCCGAGTTGATGATCGCGATCAGGCGACGCGGCGACGGCATTAGCTTGAACGCTTCTGTGCAGACACTGACGCCGAAACTTTTTCAGAACGATGCGTGCAACCTGCCCAACAGCACGGTCGGCGCATCCCATCATTGAGTTTCGAGAGCGCTACCTGGATACGATGGCTTCTCGTTTCCGCTTTCTTGCTGGAGGTAACCCAGCAGATCCATTCGTTGCGCGCAAGCGGGGTAATGTCTTCCCATGCCGTGCGCACCTGTGGAGCAGATACCAGCGCCTTGCGCAAATCCGCTGGCACTGTATGCACGACACCAGAGGAGAGCTTGTTGTTGGACATTGCGGCACTCCGACACGGCAACTTGTTTGTACCGACGCCTATCGCATCCCTGAATCGCACTCCATCTCCACTTGTGCGACGTGGCCCTCCTGCACAATCGCGTGAACCTCCCCGCAGCGCGGCAACACCGCGCTGCCAACGTCGACTTTGAGCTGGTACTCGCCCGCAGGAACGGGTACAGAGAACTGTCCGTCTGCACCAGTGACGACGTGCGCCACGACGCGGTTATCTGCATTGCGCACTTGCACGGCGGCACCGGCCATCGGCGCGCTGCCGGATTCACCGATACGTTGCGGTCCAGCATGGGCCGGCGCGATGTGCACAATGCCGCGCACGCCGGTCGTCATGGTCCCGGCCGAGGCACCAGCGCAGGCCAACAGCAGGATTGTCGCGAGCGCGCGGGGGGTCATGACCTACTTCCTCGATTGCCGATGGCGGCTTGCATCGTACACCAGCACTAGGCAGACCATCTCGTCCTAGTGCACGGCCGCAGGGCTCAATGCAGTGAGAAATCCACGCGTGTGGTCTTGCCCTGATCCTCGATCCCCTTGGCGTCGAGCTTGGGCGTGGGCAGGAACAAGCGCTTGTCGTCGATCTTGCCCTGAAGGAAATTGTGCACGGCGTCAGCGCGGCTCTGTGCAAGCTGACGCAGGGCGTTTTCATCGACCGGCATGTTGGTTTCCAAAAGCTTACGCATGACGTCGGCCGGCTGCGACTTGACCATGCCGATCAGGTTGCGTTCCCTGGGAAACGTCGCGTGCTTGTAAGCGCGCTCGAGGTAGTGTTCCGTCTCTTCCGGTGTCAGCGTTGGGGCGGGTGCGCTGTCGCCGTCTGAGGTAGCGTCGCGTTTGCCTTCATCGCCCTTGTCGTCGACCCACTCCTTGCGAATCAGAGTGTCCACCATCGCCTGGCGCAGGCCGGCTTCATCGTAGGCGGAGTCCATGCGCCCGATGATGTCGAGATTCAATGACGGGCGCTCGCTCAATGCGGTGACGATCTGCGCAAGTTTCGCCTTGGCCACATCGTCGAGCACTGCTGAGCCCGGCGCGAACTCGACGTAACCCAGATCCTCCCGTCCACCGCCGAACACGGACGCAAGCAGGCGGAACGGTGCCGTCGCGGCCTTGCCGATCATATTGCCCATCGCACGCCACACGAGCCCGCCGAGGCTGAATTGGGGATCGTCGAGCGAACCGGATACCGGCACGTTCACGTCGATCTCGCCGCGCGCATTCTTCAGCAGCGCGACTGCGAGCTTCACCGGCAGATGGCTCGCGCCAGCACTCTCGATGCGATCGCCGAACGTGAGCTGATCGATGACGAGGTGGTTGTCCCCCTTGAGCTTGCGCTGATCGAGCAGGTAGTGCACGTCGCCGTTGAGTCGACCTGACTCGATCGGGTAGCCGGTGTAGGCGCTCGAATAGGCGCTCAGATTCGTCAGCTCGACGCCGGTGGCCTTGCCGGTGATGTCAACAAACGCGACCGGCGCGAGCGGATTGATGTTGCCGTCGATATTGACCGGCGCTTTCTCGTCGAGCCTGCCTTGCAGGGTGACCGGCGCGGGTGGTCCTGCGCTCGTGCCGAACGCGCCGATCTTACCGTTCAGCCCGGTGATGTTGGCGGTGTAGTTTGGCTTGATGAAGTTGTCGGTGAAGTGGAGCCGACCGCGCTTCAACGTGATCGCGCCGACTTGAATCGAAGCAGTCGGTGCACCTGCGGGCACTCCCGCCTTTGCTGTGACGGCCGCGGGTGCGGCAGGCGTCGCCGCATCTTCCGGGCGTGTCACCGAGACCGGCTCGGCGGCGCCGCGGCCGGCGACGTCAGCGAGGTTGAGCCGGCCGTTGGGGTTGATGATCACACGCGCATAGAAGTCGTCCACCACGACATCGCCCACGGTCAGGCGCGGCGGGTCCTTGTCGAGCTTGAGGTTGATGCTGGCCAGGTCTAGCGCGCGCAAGGTGAGGAAATCGTCGTCGCTGAGCTTGTCCAGCACGCGCACGCTGCCCAGACCTGCGCGGCCACTATAGGTGAGCTTGATCGGCACGCCACTCGCGTACTGCAGCTGGCCATCGCTGGTTAGCTGTGCGCGGGCGACGGTAACGTTGAGTGGCACCGTGACGTAAGGTTGCAGGCCCGATAGCTGGAGCGCGCGTGTCTTGATCTTGATGTCGACCTTAAGTGGTTCGGGTTGAACCTGACCGACCAGGTCGAAATCGCCCTTCTCGATTGCGCCGGACAACACCAGCTTGAGCGGCTGTTGCAGGTCGTCGGAAAGTCCGCTGACCTCGCCCTTGATCGCCTGGACGTCCAGTTCGACCGGCTTTTGTGCCGACAGATCCTTCACGTTGAGCGCCCCGTTGTCGAGGGCGAAGCGATCGACGCTCCAGTGCCAAGCCGGAGCTGCGGTCGTTTGCTTCGCACGCGCTGTCCTGTCGACGAGGTTGGTGACGTCGAACTTGCCGTCGCGACCACGCTGGACACTTACCGTCAGACCATGCAGCGCGACATTACCCAGCTGGGCTTCGGCTTTGGCGAGGTCGAAACGCGTGAGCGCGACATCGAGCGCGTTCCACGAGACCGGAGCCTGTTCGCTGTCGCGGTGCCCAATCGCGACATCGCGTAGACCCAGCGTCGCCGGTTCGATATGCAGATTGAAAGCGCCATGCCAGTCGGCCAAAAAACTGCCGAACGCGTCGATCCGGCCCTGCTGAATGGCAGCCATGAAATCCGGCGCGGCCACTGCCTGCAGTGGAGCAAGGTCGACATCTTTCAGTTTCAGGTTTCCGGTATATCGACTCGCGGCTACATCGAGTTTTCCGTCTGTCGCAAGCGTGCCGCCGTTAAACTGTCCGCTCACATCGACCGCAGCGACGCCTTTGAGCGTTTCCAGATCGGTCACCGATCCAGCGAGGGCATCAAGTGCCACGGTCACGGGTGCGTCGCCGCTGCTATCCGTATAGTCAAAGCGGCTCGCTGTCAGCACTAGATTGGCAACCGCGATGTCGGCCGGCGCCTTCTTCGCGCCGTTGGCATTGGCTGGATTGGTGCCGGCGCCGATCAGCGCGTCGAAATTGCTGCGGCTGCGCGCGTGCAGCGCATAGTGCAGCGCGGCCTGATCCAGCCGCACACCGCCGAAGTGAAAACGTGAAATTAGAGGCTGCACATCGGTGAACCCGGCGATAGCCAAGCCGATTTCGGCAATCGGCACGCGGTCGGTGTCGGTCAGGACAAGGTCGTGGACGACAAGTGTGCCGCTAACGCTCAGCTGCGGCGCGGCCTTGCTTTCCACGAAGCGCAATTGCAGATTCCCCGAAAGCAGGCCATGCGGGATCGCTACTGGCAGCGGAGTCGGCACATAGCCCAGATAGCGCGGCAGGTCGAGCTGGTTGAGATGCAATTGGATCGTCGATTCCAGACTGCTCGCGAACGGCTTGGTTTGCCCCTCGATGCGCAGCGGGCTGCCGTCCACGGTCATCGCCAGCAACGGCTGCACGAATACATCGACGTCGCGGGGCAGGTTGGCAATGAACGGAATGCCGATTTCGATGTTCTCGACGTGGTGAGTGGCGCTCAGGACGTGATCGTCGAAACTGATGTCGCCGGCGTGCACGACAATGTTCGACAGCGAGAAGCGCGCGGGCTCGGCGTCCGCTTTCGCAGGCGCGCCGACTAAACGCTCGATCAGGTCGGAGAAGTTGAAACGCTGCGGTGCGCTGCGGCTGATCACGATGCGCGGATGTTGCATGGCGATCTCGTCCAGTACCGGCGCGAGCCGGAACAGCGAGCTCCACGAGCCGTTCACGGTGAGCTGTTCGATATCGACAAACGGCGTGCGCCCGTCCGCCTCGCCTATGTGCAATTGATCGGCATCGAGCTTGAGGTTGAAAGGATTGAAGCGCAGTGCGCCGACCGAAACCGGGCGGCCGATCAACGCGCTTGCGCGCGTGTCGACCCAGTGATGCACCAACGCCGGCACGGCGAAGAAACCGAGCAGCGCGTAGATCGTCAGAAGAATGCCGAAGATCAGTGCGACAACGCGCACGCGATGCGAACGGTGCATAGCAATCAGGCGCGCGCGTGCACGAAGGCCAAAGGATTTCATTACGGTTATCGACCCACTCATGGGATTGGGTTCCTTCTTCAGGCGAATCGTACCGCAGGTTCGACTCGGCGCGGCCGGATTCGACCGATCGCAGTCGTTCACGATCGACGGCAGCTTCTTCCCTGAGGCGACGCCCGCGATCGCCAGCTTTACGCTGCGACTTTAGAGTGCTACCTGGCGATCGATCGCTGCCTCGCAGAGCCGCGCAATCACCTGGCTGCCTTTGCGCGCTTCATTTTCATCGGACGGAGCAAATTCGGTGACGGTAAGTCCGACGACGTCGGCGTCGCGCGCGATACGGCCGACCAACGCGATTGCATCTTCGATCCCCAGACCGCCGTCGGGATACGCGAGGAAAGGAAATTCGCGCGGATCAAGCACGTCCAGGTCGAAGTGGATGTGCACAGGCCCGCTGATGGGTGCCTGCGGATCCAGCAGCTTCAAATCCAGTTCGCGCTGCAATGCCCAATCGCCATCATCGCCGACGCGGATGCCAAAATAATGGAAGCGTGCCGGATCAACCGGCGCACCCAGGAAGGGCCGCATCGGCTCCGGTGCACGCCCCAGGATCGCGCTTACCGGCATGCCATGAAAGTTGCCACTGGGGGAAGTCTCAGGCGTGTTGGCATCCAGATGCGCATCGATCCAGATCACGCGCAGATCTGGATGCACGCTATTTAGATAGCCGATCACGGCGACATCCACGGCGCAATCTCCGCCGGCGGTCAGAACGCGTTTGGCTCCGGAGCGCGCGAGAATGTCCTGCGCGCTGCGGAACTGCGCAAAGATCGCTTCCCAGCGGCGGACGCCGCAAGCGGCATCGACATTGTTGCCGCCCAGCGGCACCTGGACCTGCGGGGCGTACTGCGCGCAGATCGCAGCCGCCGCTGCAGCTCCGCGCGGGAGGTTCTCGTGTCGCCCGGATCCTTGCCATTGTGGGTAGGAAAGGCTGAGGTCGAACGGCATCTTCTTACGCCCTCCTTTGGATTGCCAGGGTTTCCGCATTGTTTTATCACACTCCACATCAACCTGTTTCCTTGAACGTTGCACGTGTCCGTTGCTGGCCACCTGCAGTCGGTCGCGCCTGCCAGCTCTCGACCCTGTGTTGCCGCCATTGTGCCTGCCGGGCTGGTTTTGACTCTACCTCGCCGCTAGTGCAACGTAGGGCATTGCAAGCAGTAGGACCTGGGAAACATTAAGGACTTCTCATGAACGTATTTGCCCAATGCAAAACTGTTGTTGCTGCATTCGTCGGGATATACGCTGCCGTCAGCAGCGCGAGTGCGCAGACGCCCAGCGCAGACGAAACCGCGTTCCGCGCCTTGTACAAGGAACTGGTCGAGATCAACACGACGCGCTCGGTCGGCAATTGCACGCAGGCGGCTGAGGCGATGCGCAAGCATCTGCTGGACGCGGGCATTCCGGAATCCGACACCCAGATACTCGCGCCGCCGGAAGCGCCGAACGACGGCGCACTGATTGCCGTGCTGCGCGGCCGTGACAAATCCGCGAAACCCATCCTGCTGCTCGCGCATATCGATGTGGTCGAGGCCAAGCGCGAGGATTGGAAGCGCGATCCGTTCAAGCTCGTCGAGGAGAACGGCTGGTTCTACGCGCGCGGCGCCAGCGATGACAAGGCGATGGCCGCCGTGCTCACCGATAACCTCATCCGCTACAAAAAGGAAGGCTTCAAGCCGCGCCGCGACATCAAGCTCGCGCTGACCTGCGGCGAGGAAACCGCAGGCGCTGGCCTGTTCGACAGCGTGCGCTGGCTGACGAAGACCAAGCCTGAAGTACTCAGCGCCGCGTTCGCGATCAACGAAGGCGCAGAAGGCGAACTCGACAAGAACGGTAAACCCGTTGCGTTGCAGATCCAGGCCGGCGAAAAGGTGTACCAGGACTTTGCACTCGAAGCGACCGACGTAGGCGGCCACAGCTCGCACCCGACCAGGAACAATCCGATCGCGCGTCTCAGCATCGCGCTGGCGAAACTCAACGCCTACAACTTCCCGATCGCGCTGAATCCAACGACGCGCAGTTATTTCGAAGCCCAGGCGAAACTGGCCGAAGCGAAAGTCGCTGCCGATATCCGAGCCGTTTTGAAATCGCCACTGGACGACGCTGCAGCAGAGCGCCTTTGGTCGCTCAACCCAACCTGGAACGGCATGCTGCGCACAACCTGCATCGCCACCCAGATCGAAGGCGGCCATGCACCGAATGCGCTGCCGCAACGAGCGAAGGCGAACGTCAATTGCCGCATCCTGCCCGGCGTGCCCATGGCCGATGTGCAGAAGCAGATCGCAACCGTGCTGGCCGACGACACGATCGCGATCACACCAAAAGGCGAGGGCGGTGTGGTGTCTTCAGTCCCGCCGTTGACGGACGCGATCCTGCAGCCCGCGCGCAAGATCGCCGAACGCATCTGGCCCGGCGTCGTCCTGGTGCCGACACTCAGTACTGGTTACTCGGACGGCAAATATCTCAATCCCAGCGGCGTGCCGACGTACGGCCTGTCAGGAATGTTCGAAGACGCCGAAGGCAATCATATCCACGGGCTTAACGAGCGCATGCGCGTAAAGTCGTTGATGGAGGGGAGAAGGTTTTTGTATGAAGTGGTGAAGGTGTATGGGGATGGGAAGGATTAGACACGACTAACGGGCCTCGAAGTGTGAAGGCTGCAGGGCTGCATTTTCACAAAAGCCTTTGGACAAAATGTTCGGAAAATCTGGGCTTGCGCAGATGTAGTGAGTTTAGTTGCATGGTGCAATAGTTGTGGAAAACATGCTTTTTCTGCTTCGTACTTAAACCATGCGACTAGACTCTGCATCCGATCAATGGCACAACTTGGTGCGCAAGGGGGCGTCATGGGAAAAATACTGAACGCGTTTGTGTTGCTTGCACTGCTGCCACTGGCCCATTCCGAATCGACGCAGACGGCGGCGCCACCCCAAGCGACTCCGCCACCTGCTACCTACGCCTTGACGGTCAGCGGCGGCACGCTGGCGGGACCCGGCGCGGAGGTGTTGCGCGGGCAATTGACGAATGCGCAATTCATCCTGTTTGGTGAAGACCACGGCTTCGCGGACTCGCCGATCATCCTGCGTGCGATCGCGCACGAAGCACGTCCGCTCGGGTTCAAGTATCACGTCGTCGAGGTGGGTCCGCTTTCGGTGCGAATGATCCGCGACGCGCTCAAGCGCGACGGCGTGGATGGCATCCACAAACTGGTGCATGAAACCCCGCTTGGAGTCCCTTTCCTGTCACTGAAGGACGATTTGCTGCTGGCTTCGGATTTTCTCGGCGACGACGCCAAGGGCGCTGCGTATCTTTGGGGCGTCGACCAGGAATTCATCGGTTCGCCGCCGTTTCATCTGCGACGTCTTGTTGCAATCGCGCCGAACGATGCAGCGCGGGCTGCTGCGCAGAAACTGCTCGACGCCGAATTGGCTGCAGCTGCCAAGGCAGCGCAGCAGGACTTTCTTCTCGTGCACGCGGGAGATGCCGATTTCGATGCGCTGGCATCACAGTTCAAGAGCAACGCGGAAGCCACACGCATCGTCGCGGAGTTGAAGGAGAGCGCCACCGTTTACCAGCTGTGGATGCACGGCCACAACTATGAAAACAACGCGCGCCGTGCGCGCCTGCTGGCGAACAATTTCCTCACGGCCTACCACTCCGCAGCCGACAAGGAACCGAAGGTCGTCTTCAAGATGGGCATCGAACATCTGACGCTCGGTACCACGTCAATCAATACCATCGATCTGGGCACGCTGGCCACGGAGATGGCGCGCATCCGCGGCAAGACGGCATTGCGGGTTGCTTTCCTGCCGACAGGAGGACACAACCTTGCGTTCCGTCCGCAGCCCGGCAATCCGGCAACGGAACAGGTCTACAAGGGTGAGGAAGCGACTGAGTTCTTCCCCGCCATCGGCATCGACCCGGCCACACTCGCCCGCGACAGTTGGACGCTGATTCCACTCGAACCGATCCGGCAGGCACTCGATACGAAAGGCATCGAGAAGCTCAAACCGTTTTCACGCGTTATATTGCTCGGCTACGACTACGTTATCACTACTCCGGATGGCAAGGCGGCGGTCTCGCTTTACTAGCGGCAAAGTGAAACGCCAGCAGGCGCGTCGCAAGTTACGAAAACAGGGAAGGAGAATTTGCAGGCGCCCAGGGCCATCTGAAATCAATCGGATTTTTGCAGTCGCGCTTCTGCTCGATCCCGCTCTTCCGACGTCATCGAGTGAAGTGGAGCTTTAGTGTCGGCGCGCGACCTTCCTCCAGACCCACTCCTCGCTTACACCCTCCCCGTTGATTGGGCCTTCGATGCGGGCATGCAGAGCGTCGTGCTCATCGAGCCAGTACTGAATGCGTTGTGGGAAATCGTGGGTCTTGTTTTCGAACGCGACTCGCTTGTCCGCCATCTCGACGACGCGGAACGGCGTCGGCGGGGCAGAATTCGGCGAGCCGAAGTAGAAAGTGCCTTCCTTCGTGGTGGCGATGCGCAGGAATTCGAAGGACGTCATGCGGCCATCCTTAACGTCCCGATGCATAGCGAGCAGCACTCCGCCATTGACAGATGTCCAGTGCTCTTCTGATTCGATTCCATCCTTGCTGCCAGCCCACGAGCCTTCCAACCACGAGAGGCGATTGAGATCCGGGGCCTCGCCCGCAGCGATGTTACCGGTGAAACCGGCGGTCAAAACTATCGCAGCGACAAGCGTGAGGGTTTGCATGGCGGCTCCTGAGTGTGCAGGTAGTATCAGCCAGAGCGCCGCGCAACCGCTTGGAAAAATGCGTCAGCATCGACCGCTACCAGTCTTGCAACAGCGCCAGAAGTCGTTCGGGGCGCGTGAAATGGCGCGCCATGTCGCCGTCTGCCTCGCGATGTCCTCGAAGTCTGCCGCCCGTCAGGGAACGAAAGTCCCGCAGCAGATGTGCCTGATCGAAGTAGCCGGCAGCCACTGCGAGATCGATCGCCTCTGTCCGTGCTTCGGCCGCCAACGAGGCCAGCACCGCGGTGAGTCGCACGATACGGGCGTAACGCTTGGGCGATATTCCCAGCTCACTCCGGAAGGAGCGCTCCAGAGTACGGCGCGAAAGACCAAGCGATGCGGCGAGTACTTCGACCCGTGTCCTTCCCTCGCTGCTCCTGAGTCGACTCACCGCATCTCGGGTCCGTGGCACCTGATGCAATCGGCCTGTTGCGATTCTCATTAGCCCGCGATGTGCTGCTGACAACATCTGTTGTGTCGTGCACGCGTGAGACACGGCTTCAGCCATTTCCGTAGCGGCCTGCCCCAGGATCGGGAGCAGATCGATTTCGCGATCCGCGGTGCCTGACAAATCCACATCGAGCAGAACCGCGGCCGCGCCAGGTCGGAAGCGGATGCCGAGCGTGCGCACCCGCGATCTGCCGCGGACCAGCCAGGGCCGCGATAGTGTTCCCGCCAGAAAGCTCTTCGGCTGTCGCACCCACCGGCTGCCGATCCATCGCTCAAATGCGTCGCCGGCGTGAATGATCCACTCGGGGCAGCCATCGGGGAGAATCCTGTCCGGTGTCCGCTCGCGCTGCGACCGTTCATCGCGAACCACCCACAGGCATTCCACAAATTCTGCCAGCACAGCCTCTGGTTGAGATTCGATGTATTTCAAGTGATAAGAACCTTCAAGGAGCACATGGGTGTCGGCTGCGGGACGACAGATCTCCCTCCTGTCCCGCGATGAGTTTGCCACTCTCAGTGAAATTCTTCCTGGCCTTTGTATGCAACGCGCGAAACACGCGCGTTCCGGCAGCGTCATTGCTTCTCGGGCGCACCCCAGAATTTGCTCGGATTGACGCTGCGCTGCCGGGGTGGCGCGCGTGCGCGCACACGCCGGGTCAAGGAAGAGATCGAAAAAAGAGGGTGGAGGAACTATGCGTTTGAAACAGATTATTCCTCCGCCTCTTTTGTGAGGGCGTTTCTATGTGACTTTCTCGCGGAAAAGTTTGCGATGATGCGCTAGAACCGTGGGGTGAGCTTCAGCCCGCCATCGTCATGGTCGATTGCCGCAATGAAGGGCTGAAGGCCCACCCTACTTGCTGCGATGCTGGCGTCAGCTGCAGCGCAATCCATGTCGCACTTCGCGATCAACCGGCGTTTCTCGGAAGAACGATAACGACCGATCTTTCCGATGCGGAGGTTCCCGTGGCACAAACGAATGCAATGACCCGTGCCCCGCTGCGGCCGCTGGCTGCTGCTTTTGCCGCGCTTTTCAGTGCTGGGTCAGGCACGGCGTGTGCTGCGCTCGCGGTCACCAATTGCAACAACAGCGGCGCGGGCAGCCTGCGTGCGTCGGTCCTCGCCGCGGCCGAGGGCGACACGGTGGACGCGACGCAATTGCAATGCAGCACGATTTCCCTGACGTCGGGATTCATCATCGTCGCGCAGAACTCGCTGAAGATCGCTGGTCCCGGAATGGGTAATCTGAAGATCAGCGGCTCCCAGGAAACCATGGCGTACAACATCTTCTTCCACAATGGCAACGGTACGCTTCAGATCACCGATCTTGCTGTGACCCGCGGCAACAAGTACCTCAACGACAGCAACTTGCATTTGGGCGGCGGCTGCATATCCTCGAGCGGCAATGTAATCCTGAACCGGACCTCGATTACCGATTGCCAGATGTCGGCCGGACACCAGTCGCGCGCGCGCGGCGGCGGTGTGTTTGCAACTGGCAGCCTGACGCTTACCGATAGCGTAGTCAGTGGCAACGTCACCAGCGGCGCCGAGATCGGCAGCAGCGGTTATTACGATCCCACGTTTGGCGGCGGGCTGTTTGCCTACGGTCCGATAAAGCTTACGCGCACCTCAGTACTTTCTAATGGCGCCACGCATGGCGGCGGCATCTACGCGGCGGGTGCCCTGGCCATCTACTCCAGCAGCATTTCCAATAACTACGGTGACTCCGGCGCCGGAATAAAAGGACGCGGTTCACTCTGGCTGCAGGACTCGACTGTTGCCAGCAATCGCGGACACTCCGTCGGCGGCATCTATATGGCGCTACCGCAAAGCCCGGCGGGGAAAACCGTGACCGTGCGCAGCAGCACGATTTCGGGCAACACCAGCACGTCGAATTATTCGACGCCCGGATTGGTGTCGTTGATTCCGACGACGATCTCTCACAGCACCATCGCCTTCAACCGTGACTACTCCGGCGATCCCGGTGCGGCATTGGTCGTAGGCGGCGCTACGCTGCAACTGGACACGTCGATTGTTGCGGAAAACATTCCGCTGGATGTTTTCGCGGGCCAGTACACCACTGCCAGCGGCGCGGCGAACTTCATCAACAATGGCAACGTGACGCTGAGCGGGACGCTTGGCGGCTGCCCGCGCCTGCAATACCTCGGCGACAACGGCGGCCTCACGCAAACCCTTGCGCTGCGACCGGGCAGCCCGGCGATCGATGCGGGAGCCAATCCCACCTTTCTGCCGTATGACCAGCGCGGCGCGGGCTTCCCGCGCGTGGTCGGCGGCATCGCCGACATCGGCGCCTATGAGTGGCAGGGTGAAATACCGGACGCGCTTTTCCGCAGCGGATTCAACTACGGCGAAATGTTCTGCGATTGGTAGGACCGTTCGGTGGACTTCGGCCCACCATTTTTTGCAACGTTTGCCGCCAACGGTTCGTCCTTAGTCTTGCGTCATTCCCACACCGCGCGGACGACCGAGGTTCGTTTCGGTGGCGCGACGTCGTGTCGTTGACGAACAACAAGGCAATCGCCATAGAACTATTGCACAGTAGTCCTGCCATCCCGGCCCCGGTCAGCAACTGAAGGAGCGCGCGTGAAAAAGCCAAACTCGTGGGTACTTGCAACCCTGGTCGCCGTCAGCGCGACGCCGGCGTTAGCCGCACAGGATGGTTTTTTCGTCAACGGCAGCATCGGTAAGTCGCATGTCGATGCGTTCGATGTGCCGGGCGATCTGTTCAACCAATTCACGGGTGACGCAACGGCCTATGACATCAACGTCGGCTACCGCTGGGGATGGTTTGGGGTGGAAGCCGGTTACGCCGACCCAGGCAGCATCAGCAAGACATTCACGATCGGTGGGGCGGGGGGTTCGTTTTCCTATACCGACAAGGGACATATCCACGGCGTCACCGCCGGGATCAACGCGCACTACGAATTCCTGCCGAACTGGTACGTCAGCGGTCGCACCGGCGCATTCCACTGGAACGGCAGTGAGCTCACCTACATCGGCTTCAACGACATCGGCACCGGCGCCCCGATCATGAGGCGCCACACTGGCAGCCGCACCGACTGGTACGCCGGGGCCGGCGTCGGCTACGATTTTTCGCAGCACGTGGGCATCGGCGTGGCTTACGACCGCTACAAGGCGTTGAGCCGCAACGATCAGATTGATCTGACCAGCAGCGTGTGGTCGCTCGCCGCTGAGTACCGCTTCTGAGTGTTGTGCGACGCGCGGCTGCCGATGTTGCTTGCTCTTTGTGAAGTACACGCGCCGTTTATAAGAAAAGGGCTCAGAACATTTCCTGTCTCTGAAATGTTGTCTGACCCTTTTTCCGGACCCTGCTTGAGTTGGTATCTGCGCGGCTTCAAATCGTCGTCTCAAAAGAGCTGAAATCCATTCCTCAGCAAGATATCGCACCGACTCCCATGCTCACTCCACCACGGGGCGAGTCCTGTAGCCGCATTCCATCCGGCGTCGTTCGCGCTCGCAGTCAGGTCGAGCAGGTTTGGACACAAAGTCGAATATCCGCCATATAGCGCATTGGTCGGCGTCGGCAGTGCCGGTGCCGGGCCGGTCAGGCGGTTGCCGCCGACGAAAAAGAAGTTTAGTGCGGACAGTCCCGCCAGCGACGGAATCGGGCCGGTCAATTTGTTGTTGCTCACGTCGAAATAGGAAAGGACGGTCAGTCCGGCCAACGAGGGAACCGGGCCGGAAAACCGGTTCGATCCAGCGATGAAATCTCGCAGGTTTACAAATTCGCCCAAGGCCGGCAGAGGCCCGTCCAGCAGATTCGATTGGACTTCGAAGTCGTTCAGGTTGCTCAGTCCGGCCAATGAGGGAAGCGGTCCGGTCAGTCGGTTGAAACGGACTCGAAAATCCTGCAACTGCGTCAATCCGGTCAAGCTCGGCAACGAACCGGAAAGTTGATTGCTCGACACCGCGAATTGCCTGAGATTTGGCAATCCGGTCAGCGCCGGAATCGGGCCGCTCAGGTTGTTGTCCTCCATATAAATCGACTGCAGACTGGGGGCGCCGTCCAGCGCAGGAATCGAACCGCTGAGGGAATTTTCGGAAACAAAGTATTCGCGCAGATTGGGTATATTCGAGAAAGCTGGAATCGTGCCGGTGAGTTGGCATTGTGCGCATTGAAATGAATAGAGAGTCTGATTTCCCGCCAGCGACGGAAGCGATCCAGTCACCGGATTATTGTTGGTCGAAAACGTTTGTATATTGGGAATGCCGGCCAGCGTTTGGATCGGCCCAGTCAGTTGATTGCCGCCGATAAACATCGTTTTCAACGATGCCGGGCCTTGCAGCGCCGCGATCGATCCGGTGAATTGGTTGAGTTGCAGGTTGAGATACGTCAGATTCGATGCGCTGGCGAACGACGGCAGCGGGCCGCTGAGTTGATTGTTGCCGACGTCGAAGGAAGTGACGAAAGCCAGATGAGCCGATGCGCCGGGATTGAAAGTCGACGCCGGGAACGGCCCGACCATGTGGTTGGAACTCAATGCGATTGCCGAAACATGGGTACTCGTGGCATCGCACGTCACGCCATACCAGGTGCACTCGGTACCAGCGGCACCGTTCCAGTTCGTGTTGTGCGTCCATGCGCTGCCGCCGGTCGAGTTGTACAGCGCGATCAATCCGGCGCGTTCCTGCGCCGAAATGGCCGCGTGCGCATTCTCCAGCGAAAATAAAGACAAGACTGCAAGGCAGCAAAGTGTATAGAAGCGCATCGTCCGATTCCTGTGTGAGGGGCGTTTTCGTGGAACGCCGCTTGGAATCGATTTGCGACATTCAAGCTAAAATTCGATCTGCGGAAAACGCATCTGCCCTCGATAGAACCTGTCTAAACGAGTGCATCGGCGCTATACAATCGGCTCTATACAAGACGTGGCGATACACCTTTGACGCTCCGCAGCGCCAGTACCTCCGGATCAACCCGCGCCGACGCGCATGCCCGGGAAGCGGCGCGCCTGGCAGATCGAGGCGATTTCGTTGCGGCTGACACCGCGGCGATGTTTGCGCTTGCACTGCAGCCGAACCAGCCGGTCGCCTTGCGGGTATCTGGCATCGTGCAACGCCGCAACGGCCGTCCTGACCTTGCCGAAGCGAGCTTGCGCACCGCGCTTTCGATGGCGCCTGACGACAAGCGCGCGCGTCGAGAATTGTCAGCCAGCCTCGAGATTAAGGGGACTGGCCCTGCCCACTTTCCGCCGCAAGAATACTTACCCGAGCAGCGGGGTCGTTATGTGTTGCTCACGATCTGCAGGGCTCCAAGGCAGAATGCGCCATCTTGCCGCAGTCGCCTTGAATGAGCATAGTGTCGCGACCTCGGCGTCAAAGGTTCGCTGGCTCGGGCTGCGCCCACCCTTGACCACGATAGCGCATCAGGCACCCACTCGAAATTCAAGGAGGCAAAATCCATGAATGCAAAACCATTCGCCAAACGGCTCGTCAGCGGTACGGCACTTCTCATCGAAGCGGCGGCCTTGTGCGTGTGCTCGACCTCGACGATGGCGGCTGTCATTGTGGTAGACACGAATATCGTGGTGCCGCAGACCAACGCTGGCATCTATATCAATGTGGTCACCGGTGTGACGAATGTCGCCCCCGCAAGTGCTCCGGGTTGGGACTTGAACCTGTTTGGATCAACTGGTCTCAATTTCTTCAATCCGACAGCGCCCCCAGGGGGCGTGTATGTCGTAAGCGGCACCACTCCCGCGGTCCTCAACCCTGGCGACTTGATTTCGGCTGCCTCGGCATTCGGCAGTGGAGCCGGCTTTAGATCCACCCAAGACGCCTATCTCGGCTTTCGGTTACAAAACGAGACAATGGGCAACGCTACCAATTACGGTTATGCGCGCTTGACCACTACGGGGCCGAGCGGCCACCCAGCGGTTGTGTGGTGTTACGCCTATGAGGACACCGGCGCACCGATCACAGTTGCTACCTGTGGCGACCTCCTGTTTAGAAACGGCTTCCAATGAATGCCGCGGGGCAGGCCATCGCTGTGCTCCACCATGCCGGGTGGGGCGCCGCAGGTTTTACGCGCGACTAGTCGATGGCGATCTGCAATACCCGCTGGCGCAACGAACCATCAACGGCGAACCGCTGCTGATCTGGACCGCGCGCAGTGCAGGCTCTGAGTAGATAAATCGTCGAAAGTGTCGACTTGCTCTGATCGACCGCGACAGGGGAGGGGAGGTCAACGGCTTCCCCCGCGCGCGGCGCGCAGTTCGAGATCAACGGCCTGATACCTCCGTCCCCTGCCCATCGTGGGATCTGCACTCGATAAATCGTGTCCGAACAACTGCATCGGCACTATACAATCGGCCCTATACAAGACGTGGCGATACGACCTTTGTCGCTCCGCAACACCAGTACGCCCGGACCCACCCGCGCCGACGCCCACGCCCGTGAAGCGGCGCGCCTGGCAGATCGAGGCGATTTCGTTGCGGCTGACGCCGCGGCGATGTTTGCGCTTGCACTACAGCCGAACCATCCGCTCGCCTTGCGGGTATCTGGCATCGTGCAACGCCGCAACGGCCGTCCTGACCTTGCCGAAGCGAGCTTGCGCACCGCGCTTGCGCTAGCGCCTGATGACAAGCGCGCCCGTCGTGAATTGTCCGCCAGCCTTGCCGACCAGGGACGAACCAGCGAAGCGCTTGCGGAACTGCAATTGGTGTCACCCGCCGATGCGGACGTATGGTTCGAGATCGGTGCGCTGCACGACAGAAGTTCCGATGCGCCAGCAGCCCTTGACGCAGCCGCCAAGGCTACAAAAACCACCGGCATGACGACCCCCGTCAGACTACAAGACTTCACAGTCGACTGACACCCAGCAGACCTTAGCAACCGAAAAGCCGCACCGGAACCGGGCGGCTTTTCGCGTTGAGGGGAGCGCACAAGCGGCACAGCGCATCGCCACCTGAAATCAATCGGGTTTTTGGAGTCGCGCTTCCGCTCGATCCCGCTCTTGCGCCGTCATGCGGTCAGTCAGCGCTTGCAAAGGTTGCGCACACAACTTCGAGCCTGCAGTGGAACGCTTCATCCATACGTAGGCGTCGACGACGTCGCGCGTGCCCGCGGGGCCTTCGTCAAACATCATCCCAGCGAAACATTGCGCATCCGACTCGCCCAGACGCGCTGCCTTGAGAAACCATTTCAGAGCCTCCACCCGATCGGTCGACACGCCGCGACCGAGTTCGTACAGCAAGCCGAGCCCGTAGAGCGCCTGCGGATAGTTCTGCGCTGCAGACTTGCGATACCAAGCCAGTGTCTGCGTATAGTCGACGGCACCAGTACGCCCTTCGTAATAACTCGCGCCTATGGCGTACTGTGCCGGCGCGTATCCCTGGTCAGCCGATTTGCGCAACCAGACGAGCGCCTGTACGTGGTCCTGCGCCACGCCGGCGCCGTGGATGTACATCGTTGCGAGATCGTATTGGGCTTCCGGTGAATTCTGTGCGGCCGCTTTGCGCAACCAATGCTCGGCGCGCTTGTAGTCGGGCTTTATATCGTTGCCGAGATAGGTCTGGCCGAGCAGCACCTCGGCCTGCAGGTCTCCCTTTGCGGCGGCTTTTTCCCACCACGAAACAGCTTGCGCGAAATCGCGCGTGACCTGATCGCCTTGGAAATACATCACACCAAGGTTGAACTGAGCGCTGACTTCACCTTGTTCGGCAGCCTTGCGGAACCACGCCAGCGCCTGCGCATGATCGGCGGCGATGCCGGTGCCGGCGTAATACATCTGACCGACATCGTATTGTCCAACAGCGTTGCCCTGATCGGCAGATTTGCGATACCAGCGCATTGCTTCAGCGCCGTCGCGACCCACTCCGTGGCCGATTTCGTAAAGCGCGCCGATCGCTGCCTGCGCGTTCGCTGCGCCCGCTTCCGCAAGCGGCAGCCACTGCTTGAGTGCCATCGCGTAATCGCCGCGCACGTACGCGGCTTTGCCGGCATTGTAATCATCCGCATGGGCGCAGCACACCCAGGTCAGGCCCGCGATCCCAAGCCACAGTCCGATTCGGCGAGACACTCCGCGCATCACGTACCCCCGTCGTCGAGCGCTACTTTGAGGCGTGCCGTCGTGCGCCCGATCGAAAAATAGCATAGACCCGCGATTCGTTCGAATTGCGCGCGATCAGCGCTGATGTACGACCTTGATCACGCGCCCCTGTCTGTCGACGAGCAACAGGTCGCCAGCCCGCGAGTTCGGTGAACCCTCACCGACGTGGATGCGATAGCCGCAGCCGTCGTATTCGATCCGCAGGTTTTTCCCGGGCGGCGCGCCGCGCACGAAGTAGGCATCCTGCTTCACGCGATGCACGAGTTCGGGTTCGCTGATCGTGCTGAGGCAGACGTAAGGCCCGGCCAATGCCGGCGTGGCGGCGAAAGCAACGCCGAGGGTGAGGACACTGTTTGCAATAAGTCTCATTTTGACAACCTCCCGAAATGCGCCGCGCCAACACCGCGCGGCTCTATCCGAGACCAACTATTGCCATTCTTCTCTCGTCAATCCGGCTGGTCAATTGGGACGGGGCAAAAAAGAAAAAAAAGGGGTGCCGCAAATGCAGAGGAGGCTGCGCGGCACCCACAGGTGGGGAAAGGGGTGAGATTAGTGCCGTCTTCCAGGGGCTAAGGCGGCTTGATGCGAGCCGGGCGCACACGCATCATGATCGGGGCCACCTGGACCATTGCACACGCGCGACAGGTCGTATTGCATCAGACCTTCCTTGGTGTTTCTCGCCGTGGTCTGAATCTGCCCGTAGGTATGGCAGGTCGTTCTGAGGATGTTCGAGCCGATCGGCGCGCGGCTTTCGCACACCAGACGGTTGCTGTCGTTGTGCTTGAGGATACCGTTGATTTCTTCCTGGTCATTGAACAGCGCAAGGCGCATAGCGTGGTTCATCGCCTCTACCGATCCGGCGCTTTGCAGCCTGTTCGCCATCTGGCCGAGCAAGCGGTCGACCGTGCGCTTGTCCGTCGGGTTCGTGAATTCATAGCGGCCACCGACTTGCATTTCCGCGTGAATGCGTACGGTTTGCTCCGCGAACTTGTCGGGCGTATCGGCGAGGACAGGCTTCTGGATGACGCCGTCCTTGTCAGGGTTGCCATCCTGCGCGTAGGCGGAAATGGCACACAGCGCGAACGCGGTGAAGACGACATATGCGCGCATCTGGATCTCCCGTTATATACGAATATGTTCGTACGTAGGATATCCTAGATAAAGTGAAATGCGTTTGTCAACGAATATCTTCGTACATTCGACACAAGAGCAATTTTGGACACAAATCGTCTCGGCTCTCGAGGCTGCTTCTAGGGCGGGCTTGGTCGTCGCAAAAGGCAAAGCGTACTCTTGGACCAAGCGCCTGTCGGAAGTGAAATGCAACGCCTAGCTCTGCGATCTTGTTGCGCGGCCGCCATCATGGCGACTATGGCATTAGGCACTGGGTGCAGCAGCGCTCCGGAGCCGCCGCACGCCGGCGGGGGACCTTTTTATTCGCTCGGCGTGGCCGTGAACTCAACTCATCCGGTGAAGCCCGTCCACGACGTCAGCAAGTCCGAGGCGGAGAAGCACGATGCCTTCGGCGTGGCCTATTACGATGAACAGAGCCGAATCATTTCTTACGCAAAGAATGCCAGCCGTCATCAGGAATCGTTCTGCAGGCATTTCTACGACGACAAATCCCTGTTCGAGCACGAGGAATGTCGCGATGACAGCGGCACGACAACCAAAAGATATTTTGGGGCGGATGGAACTTTGCTGAGGACGGAAAGCGATCCTCCGCCCGGATGAAGCGAGTTGCACGTCATCCGGGCGATCGCAAACTCACTTCGGCATCGGCGCCTTGAACTTCAGATCGATGTCGATCTTTGCACCGAACATGTCGGTGTCAGGCTTGGTGTAGACCTCGCCGGACATGATGCCGTTCGCTACGACAACATCTTTCAGTTGCAGTATCCCCGAGGCGTTGCCGCCGGCCTTCTCCGATCCACTGTGATGGAAGGCACTGGACTCGACCTCGTAGACGCCTTCGGAATTTTTTGACACGTTCATCGTGATCGCGCTGCCGTATTTGTGCGAGAACGCGATGGCGTCGGCGCTCACTTCCTTGGCGTCGGATGCGTCCTTCTCGGTGAAAGCAATGGCGACGGCCGGTTGATCCGAGTAGGACTCGCCTTTGCCTGAGCGCACGAAGGTCAACTTCGCTTCCTTGCCTTCCGCGCGGTAGTAGCCGCTGACGGAAGCGTCTGCAGCAAATGCGCTGCTGGCGGCGAAGGTCAGCGCGAAGGCAAGCGCTAGGGTGATTTTCATTGTGGCTCTCCTATTGGGCGGTGAGGGATGAATGATAGAACGATAGAAGCGTGAAAAAGCGGGCTCGTCCGAAAAATTAGAAACCGGGACTTGGGAGGATTATCATTCGGCTCGACCGCCATGTTTTGACCATTCATGACCAAAACCGGATTCGTCATCAAGAATCTGTTTCGGCGCAAGGTGCGCACGATCCTCACCTTGCTGTCGGTGACGTGTGCGTTCTTGTTGTTCGGCCTGCTTCAGGCAGTGAACGTGCTGCTGCAGGCCGATGTGAGTTTTGTCGGCGCGACACGCCTGATCACGCAGGCGCGAGTTTCGTTTACCCAGCCGCTGCCGATTAGGCTGCTGCCGCAGATCGAAGCGGTGCCTGGCGTGCAGGCGGTGGCGAATTCGCTTTGGTTCGGCGGCCTGATCGGCGAGAACGCGCCGATGTTCGCGTTTGCCGTCACTCCGGAGCGGCTGCGCAGCGTGTCGCCGCAGTGGCAGATGCCGGAAGAGCAATGGCGTGCGTTCGCCAATAGTCGAACCAGCATGATTGCCGGTCGCTTGCTCGCCGAGCAGCAGCATTGGAAGATCGGCAGCAAGATCCCGATCAAGTCGAATATATTTCCGCAAAAAAACGGCAGCAAGGATTGGGCGTTTGACCTGGTTGGCATCTTCGACGGCCGCGACGAGGCCTCGCAAAAACAAACACTGCGCGCGTATCTCAACTACGCATATGTCGATGAGGCCAACCAGTTCGGCACGGGCAACGCTGGATTCTTTATCGTGCGCGTTGCCGATCCGAATCAGGCGCAGAACGTCGCGCAGGCGGTCGACAACCTGTTTGAAAACTCCGCTGATGAAACCAAGACCCAGACTGAGCAGGATTTCATCATCGGCTTCGTCAAGCAGGTTGGCGACATCGGCATGATTGTGCGCTGGATTCTGTTCGCGGTGTTCTTCACCTTGTTACTGGTTGTCGGCAACACCATGGCCCAAGCCGTGCGCGAGCGCATCCCTGAGCTTGCCGTGATGAAAACCTTGGGTTTTTCCAACAACAGCGTGTTGGGATTTGTGCTCGCAGAATCGGCATTCCTGTGCGCGTTCGGTGGATTGCTCGGCCTGGGGCTCGCCACGCTCGGCGGAATCGCTGCGGCGCGCGCGACGAATGTTCCAGTCGCGGTGGACTACCGCGTCTGGATCGCTGGCGTCGTCGCCATCATTGCGTTGAGCATCGCGGTAGGTTTGCTGCCCGCATTGCGCGCACGGCGGCTGAGCATCGTCGACGCGCTCGCCGCACGCTGAGGCCGGGTTTGTTTCGAGGTGACTTCCGGCAGTAGTGGGCTGCAGGGATAGCGACTAGTTTGAAGTCGTCGCACTCACCTCGGCGCAGCCCAATGCGTGTCTGTGGACTCCTCATCATTTGCTGCAGTCTCCTCGCGTGCGTTGCCGACGTCGCGCAAACGCGGCCGCCCGACATGGTTGTGCGTCGGGTCGGAGCAGACACGCTTGTTTCCCCGGATCAGCCGAAGATCCGGTTGCAGGTGGACCCGACATTCACCGCCTTGCCGGTGCTGGGTTTTCCGATCCGTCACGATAGCTGGGCCGAGCGCTACATCTTCGTCGACAGCACGGCGGACAAGGCGGTCCGACGGCTCGTCATCGTGCAATTCGAACATGCATTGGCCGGATCGAGTTTTCGATTCGTGTATCCATCGACGCCGCCGATGAAGTGGGGCAGTGCGGTCTATCGGTCCGGCGTGTTCATTGGCGACAGCGCTCGCGAGATCGCCCAAAATCCACAATTGGAAGTTGCGCAAACGCAAAGATTTCTCGAGGCGCACGGTTACAAGGTCGGCAACTGGTGGAACATCGCCCGCCTTGCGCGAGTCGCCGATGCCGAGGGCAAATCGGAGATCATCGTGTTCTATCAGGAATCGATTGTGCTCCCGCCGGGCGGCGAGCTACCCAACGTCGAAGCGGATCTGCCCGATGACCTGGTGCAGAGCCTTTTTACTCACCTAAAAGGGTCGGTGACGTCCGACTGAGCGCTCTGAGCTGCAGGCAAAAAGGGCGATGCGAAGCGTGCTACAGTCCGCTCTCGCTGACGGGAGCCGCTTATGGCATCGTCGATTTCGCGTTACCCGGCTTCGCTGGCCGTTCTGGGTTGCATGCTCATCGCGGTGTCTCCGCGCGCTGCAGCGACAGGCGATTTCATATTCGCCGACGATTTTTCCAATCCGGGATCCGGTCCCACACAAAGTTGCGTGGTCAATCCCGACCTCAACGGGTTTTTCACCCTGACCAGCGCGATGTCGACCTATGCGGTCCGGCTGCCGCCTGCGTATGAAGTCGCCCACCCGCGGCCAAGCCGGCTGCTGGTCGCGCTGCATGGTTGTGGCGACAACGCAATGAGCTTTGCCACCTGGGCAGCGGTGCCATTCGCGCTGCGCGCGAGTCAGAACTACATTGCGATATCGGTCGGCGGGCGCGACGGCGACTGCTGGAATGTTTCCAATGATGCGCCGCTCGTTGCCGCCGCGATCGCGCATGTTCGATCCTGTTTTTACGTGCATCAGGAACGCATCGTGCTTGGCGGCTATTCTTCCGGAGGCGGCCTGGCCTACAAATTGGCGATGACGGATTCGCTGACGTATGCAGGCGTGCTGATCGAGCATTCGTCGCTCAGCTCGGCTGTCGGCGGCTCATCGAACGTCGATGCGGCTCTGGACGCAGCGGGATGGAAGATCAACATTGGCCACGCGGCGGGAATCAACGACATGAGCTATCCGATCGCTGGAGTCCAAGCTGACCGAAACAAGATCCTCGCCCACGGTTTTCCGTTGCAATATCGGGAAGACGCGAGCGATCACAACGGTACGTCTTCCGAATGGTCCGACTACCTTATTCCGCTGATGGCGCATTGGACGTTGCCGTAGCGGCGCCGCGCTACCACAGATAAATCTGCAACGCGTCTTCGCGTGACTTGCCTGGAATCTGCGCGAGCATGTCTTTCTGTTTTCTGAAGTTCATCGCGCTGCGTTGCAAGAGGTTGTCGATTTCCGTCATCTTGAAGCGCGCTTCTTTCTTTGTCGGTGTGCGCAGCGTGTCCGGGAAGATGCCCATGCCGCTCATGATGCAGTACCACGAGAACACCGGGTAGCCCTTGCCGAGCGTCTGCCGGCTCACATCCGCAACAATGCTCTTGCCTGACAGCCACATGCGAAACAGTTGCTGCAACGGTTCTGAGAGGTTGCCGTTCGCGGTGTTGGCGCGCCAGTAGTCGGTGTCGGTGCGGCTATTGGTCTTGTAGTGAGTGACGATGTAGTCGCGCGTGCCTTCGAAGTGCTCGTTGACGCCTTGATTGAAGCGGTCGCGTACAGCCTCACTCATGTCGCCGGCTTCCAGAACATCGACGAAGTTCGACACGGTCTGCTGGATGAACAACAATGCAGTCGCTTCCAGCGGTTCGATGAAGCCCTGCGACAGTCCCACGGCCAGGCAATTGCGATTCCAGTGTTTGGTGACCCGGCCGATTTTCATTTTCAGGTGCCGCGCCGGCGTATCCGAATCGAGCAGGCCAAGGTGTTCGCGCAACTCACGTTCGGCTTCGTCTGCCGAGCTGAACGCCGAGCTGTAGACGTAGCCATTGCCGAAGCGTTCGGTGAGCGGGATCTTCCAGGCCCAGCCATGTTTCATAGCAGTCGACACGGTCTGTGCCGGGATGTCTTCTCCGAGCGACGTCGGCATGGCGACTGCGGCGTCGTTGAACAGATTGTTCGAGAAGCTGACGAAGGGCGTCTTCAACGCTTGCTGGATCATTATGCCGGCAAAGCCGGTGCAGTCGACGAAGAAGTCGCCATCAATCGACGTGCCGTCGTCAATGACGACCGAGGCGATGTCGCCGTTTTCAGCCAGTTGTACTTGCTTGACGTGACAGCTCTGGTACTTCACGCCGCGGTCGATCGCTTTCTTCTGCAGGAACTGGCCGACCAGCACAGCATCGAAGTGATAGCCGTACCAGACATCGAACGGGAAATTGCGATTCGGCTTCGGCGCCAGGTTCTGTTCGGCGAGCTTCGCGGCGATGAAAAAACGATTCGGGTGTGCGTGTACGTCGGCGCCATTCACTCGCGCATTCACGTTGTGCACGAACTGGGTCATCGTCAGGTTGTCGAGCATCGAGGCGAACGGATGGAAGTAGCTCTCGAAGCCCGGCTTTGTCGACCATTTGTCGAAGGTGATGCCGCATTTGTAGGTCGCGTGGCAGGCAGGCATCCATTCGGATTCCTCGATGCCGAGCTTGTCGAAGAAACCGCGCAGCCACGGAGTGGATCCCTCACCGACGCCGATGATGCCGACTATCGGCGATTCCAGGACCACGATCTCGATGCCTTTCGGCAGCAGCACGTCGGCGAGCATCATCGCCGTCATCCAGCCTGCCGTGCCGCCGCCGACGATGACGACCTTGCGCATCGTCGGCGGCACATGCGCGCGCGTGCTCGGTTGCGTCACTGAAAACGAATAGTTGAACAGGGTGGCGGTCGTCATGCGCTTGCTTCGGCTTTACGTTAGTGTTGTTTCAGGGTCCTTCGAAATCATCGGCAAAGATCAGATCCGCGAGCGCTTCGTACGCGCCGATGTCGATCGGACCGCTGATCGGGCGTGGCGGCGGCGGATCGCCGGTCTGCACCGTGGCTGCTGGCGGAACATAGAGCGGCAACAACAGCGGATTGGGGAACGCAAAGCCCGGCGCGGGCGTGCCGCTTGCTGTTCCCGCATCGATCAAGGTACTGCCTGCTGCGGGGCGCAAATCGTGAGTTGCGAGATTGACGAAACCTGGATTGCCTGTTGTGACCGATGCGGTCCATTCAGCCGCCGTCGGCAGGTCGGTCGAGCCGGTTTCGAGCCAATTGTTCTGGCCTGAGATGTGTCGTCCGCTGACCCAGTTGGCTTCGACGTCGCGCACGATGCGCAGGCCGCCGCCGGTGGGCACGCTGTAGAAAATGTTGTTGTGCATCTCGACGCTTTCGAGCGAATCAAAGCAGCGGAATACCGCTGAACCGTTCGCCGTACTGTTGCTGACGAAGGTATTGTTGAGAAACCGGTAGCGGCCGCCGCTCTCGCCAGTGCCGTCGCCGCCGATGCGCACGAAGGCAAAATCGTTCGCGCGCATGAGCACGTTGCCGACGACGTCGGAGTCTTCGCGCTTCAGGGCCGGGTCGGTGCCGCCGGCGGGATCGGGGCCGATCAGTTCGAGCAAGTGGTAGGTCGTGTTCTCGATCCAGTTGTAGTAGATCTCGTTGCGTTCGGCGCGGCTCTTGACGGAGTTGCCGCCGTTCTGGTCGTGCACCCAGTTGTGCTGCATGCGGAACACCGAGCCGGGATAGTCATCCTCGTTGGTCGCCATGTAGATCGCGTGCTGATTGGTAAGGTGGCCGCAGTTGCGGACCTCGTTGTACTCCATGGTGAACGAGCCGGAACCGTTGTCGGCGCCGAGGATGCCGTGCGCAGGGCAGTCGCGCACCAGTGAATCGCGCAGCGTCACGTGATCGGCGTGGTGATAGAAACATCGCGACGAGCCGCCCGTGAACTCGAAGCCTTCCAACACCGTCCAGTTCGATTGCACTTCGATCGTGTTGGTGCCACCGGAGAGAATGGGACGATTGCCGTTGACGCGCACGCCGCGGATCGTGATCTGTAGCCCTGCATTTCCGGAACGAGTCAGCAGCGCCGATGGATAAGTCTGGTTGCCGTCGACGAGCACGAGGTCGCCGGGATTGAGAATGCCGGCCACTGCGTTGAGGTTAAGATACTGTCGCGTGGGGCCGACCATGTAGGTATTTGCCGTGGCCGGCGCCGCGAGTGTGGCGAGTAACACGCACCCAAGTACTGCCACCGCAAGTCTGCGGCGATTCGGTACACTGATGCCGGGTGAGTTGAAGGCTGCCGTATTCACCTCGTTCTCCGAATGCTTTCGCGCGCATGCATCCTAGCACCTGGCTTAGCCGCCGCAAGTTACAACGTCGCGCCGCTGATTTGCTCGCGCAACCAGGCGCGGGCACGGTCGCTGTCGCCGAAAAAAGCATGCAGAACCCCGATCGGGTCGTAGATTCGTTTCCACTGACCAGTGGCGATCGACATGCCAAAATCGTCATCAGTCACTAGGGCGACCGCGACCATGCCGCGTTGCTTGCGCACTCTTGCCGATTCGTGCATGGCGGCTTCAACGTCGGGAGCCAGGATAGGCGGTGTGTCGAATCGCACGAGCACGCCGAACTTCGGCGGCATGCGCTCGATCACCACGGCCATCGCGGCCGCGTATTCCAGCGCAGACTCAAGATTGAACTCGGGCGACGACCAGACCAGGATCAGGTCGCTTTCTGCTGAGATTTCGAATTGTCCAATCTTGCGGAACATACTTGCGCGCCTGCTGTTTGCTCGAAGACATGCCGCCTAAAGCTTGCTCTCCAGCACATTGCCGTCGGCCAAGCGCACCAGTTTCGGTTCCCAGCTCACAGTAAACCGGCCTGGCGGGTCGGCGACGAAGTCGCGTTCGTTCGCTACGGCGCCGCGATGCGGATTGGTGCAAATAATCTCTGTGCGCGCGTGTGCGGAGATCGTGCGTTGCTCGGTCAAATCGACCCAGCACAGATCCAACGGCAGATAGGCATCGCGGTCGCGCGCTTCCAGCGAGCCTTGCAAGGCAACGATGTCGGCATCCGTATGGTTGTCGATGGCCACGGTGATGACGAAGACTGGATCGGTATCGACGCGGTGAGCGCGCTGCAAATATCCAGGAGACTGGCGTTCGTTCAATTCGTCGCGGGTGAGAATTTCGCGTCGCGCCACGCGCGCACTCACGGCGTCGCGCAACGGAGCCATCGCGCGGTCGCGCTCGGCCGCACGTGTAGCGGCGACCGCTTCCTGTGCGTGCATTCTTTCATTCCACTTGCGTTGCAACACGATCGCTTCGCCAAACGTGCGTGCGGTGAGCGGGTCGCCCGGGTCGGCCATCGACGGCAGCAACACGTCGCCATTGCTGCGTTTCACGTAGGCCTCGACCAAGGCGCGCTCGTCCGCTGGCAGACGACGCAAGGCGCTCTCCACGGAAGAAAGGTCGGTCGAGCCAAAGGGCAGGCGGGTGCGCTGCGGATCGCGCCCGTAGTGGATCAGCGCGAAGACGATGGCGATACCGGCGAGGATGGCGAAGATGCGGCCGAGACTCATGGATTTACCTGTTAACGAAATGTCTACGATAGCTGATATGCAGGCGCTGCCGTACCAATTCGCCGGCATAAGCATCAAATCTCACACCTTGTGCACGGGACTACACTGATCCTGTAACGGTGACGCTTGCGGAGGTGCGTATGCGGTCGCATGGGCAGTCCCGATTCTCCGGCTTGCAACTCACGCCGCTGGCGGCTTGTATTGCGGCGATATTCACCCTGGCCGCGCCCGCTGCGCTCGCGGGCACCGTCACCAATTGCATGGACGCTGGCCCCGGGAGCTTGCGCGCGGTAGTCGGCGCCGCCGTCGAAGGTGAAACCATCGACATGACCGGATTGCTGTGCAGCACGATCTCGCTGCAGACCGGTGCGATCACGATCCTGCAGAACAACCTGAACCTGAACGGCCCCGGCGCGAACAATCTTTCGATCAGCGGCAAGTACGTCACCACGATCGAGAACGATCGTATCTTCACGCATCAAGGTACCGGGATTCTGCACGTGCAGAATCTTTCGATCGTCTATGGATCGTTGAGCAGCAGTTCGGTCAACACCTACGGCGGCTGCATCTATTCCAAGGGAAGCGTGATCCTGTCTCACGTCAACGTGTACGTGTGCAGCGCCCATGCTACTGGCCATGTCGCTCGAGGCGGCGCCATTTTTACTGCGGATGCCCTCACCGCGATATACAGCAACATCGTGCAAAACGATGCGAACGGCGGTTTCGGACAGGGTGGTGGCGCTTTCGTCGGCGGCAACTTCAGCGCCAAGTACAGCACGATCGGAAACAATACCGCGACGGGTGGATATTCTCCGTACATCACGACGGCGTCCGGCGGCGGCCTGTATCTGGGCGGAAGCGTGACGATTACCGGGTCGACGATTTCCGGCAACCATTCATTCAATCGTGAGGGTGGTATCCATATCGCAAGCACCGCGCCTGCGTCACATTCGGCGGTGATAACCAACAGCACCATTTCCGGCAACAGCGCCTTCAGGATAGGGGGCATGTCTTCGAATATTGCCACGACGTTGCAAAACAGCACGATTGCGTTCAATACGGCCACGTCGGCTTCACCCCTATCTCCAGGCCTGGTATTCAACAATCTCGGTGGATCATCGATTGCAGTGAACCTGCAAAGTTCGCTGCTCTCCAACAACACCCAAGATATGAGCGAAAACGACTTGAGTACGATTGTCGGCGCAGGCACGTCGATCACCATCAGCGGAGCCAACAATCTTGTCCGAAAGTCTTCCGTCACGCTGCCGCCCGGCACGATCGAGCTTTCCTGCCCCGTGCTTGGCGCGTTGCGCAACAATGGCGGAACGACGCTGACACATGCGCTGTCCAGTCGCAGTCCCGCCATCGATGCCGGCAACAACAATGCGATCAACCCTCTCAGCGGACTTCCTTTCGCCTACGACCAGCGACGATCGCCGTACGTGCGCGTGTCGGGCGCTTTCGCTGACATAGGAGCTTATGAAGTCGATCAGGTCGACGTCATCTTCAACTCCTCGTTCGAAGGTTGTGTGCCGTGAGCTGAGGCGCCTGCGGGTCTGCACCAGCCTGCTGAAGAGTCGCTCGGCATAAACTGCCTCGCTGCAACCCGATATCCAGATCGGCAAGCGCGACCTCGCAAGGCGCATACTGATGCCTCGTCCGGCCGACAGCGCCGACGACAGGGGCTGGGTGAGATCCACCGGAATCGAGGGGGTTGACGTGAAACGCAATTGGCTGTGTGCACTTGTTGCCTGGGTGTTGATATTCGTGGCTACGCCGAACGCCGCCATTGCTCTTCCGGCAGTGCAGACCACGGCGTTCACCTACCAAGGACAGCTCAACGCTGGCGGCGTCCTGCCCAGTGGCCAGACCTTTCAATTCACCTTCACCCTGTACGACGCAGTCAGCGGTGGCAGTGTCGTGGGTACGCCGATCATGCGGGCGATCCTCATCGCCAATGGCGGACTGTTCACGACCGATCTGGACTTCGGCCAGATTTCCAACGGCACGCAGACCTGGCTCGAGATCAAGGTCGGCACCACCGTCGGCAACGAACAAACCCTCGCAAGCCGTCAGCCGATCAACGTGGTGCCGGTGGCGCAATACGCGCTGAATTCTCCGGCCGGTGCGGGCAAGAAATCAATTCAATTTTCGACGGGCGTCATACTTTCCGGCGCGACCGTGGTCTCGGCGGCTCCCATCCTGATGGGTTTTGGGAATCACACCGTCGAAGTCATCGACTTCACCGGAGAATCCACGATGCCGCCTGAAGCCGGCGGATTTTCGTTCCCGGTTCCGTATGCCGGCACCATTCAGGACCTGCAGATCAGCGCGGATTTGCTGGTTGCTTCTGTGGTTGCGATCAATACCCTTGGCCTGCAATACGATTTCACTGTGTTCCGCGCACCGTCGGTTCCGAACAATGGAATTGACCATCCTGCTTCGCCTTACGTGACAACACCGCTGACCAGCTCGCTCAGGTTTGGATTCCCGAATACCGTTGTCACAGCCGGCACCTTTCGCAGCGCAACGAATGTAAACCTGGGAACACCGCTGGTAGTCGCCGCGGGGGATCGCATCGGCGTGCGCGTACGCACTAGCCAATTCACCGATCCATCGGCAGCCGACATCACCCAGCTCTCGTTTAGCGCCACGCTTTCGTACACTCCGACCACGCCGTGAAGTTCTTCGATTCAAGGGAGTCATCGATATGAAGGTTTTTCGAACATGGCTGCGCATTGGCCTTGGGTTGCCTGTACTGGCTGCCGTGGCGGCGACGGCAGTCACCGCTGCGCGCTGGTCGGATACGCATGCAGGAACGATCCCGCCGTACAGCATCGATTTTCACACGATCAGTTCCGGCGGCAGTGCGCTGCGCAATAGCTGCTTTCTTTTGAGTGGCACAGTCGGGCAGGCCGCGCCGGGTTATTCCAGCGGAAGTACCGAGTACGTTATCGCCGGGTTCTGGTCGGCAGCGCCGACAACCGGCCTGGATGTGATTTTCTTCAATGGCTTCGAGAGGTGTTGAACGTGAAACACAATCGTTTTTTTGCGCTCATCGCTTGGATTCTGCTTTCTGTCGTAGCCACCAACGCGATCGCCGTTCCGCAGACCACGGCATTCACCTATCAGGGCCAGCTCAATGCGGGAGGAATCCTCCCGAGCGGCCAGACCTTTCAATTCACATTCGCGCTGTACGACGCGGTCACCGGCGGCACTGTCGTGGGTTCACCGATCCTACGGGCGATTCTGATCAGCAACGGCGGGCTGTTCACGACAGACCTGGACTTCGGTCCGATTTTCAACGGCACGCAGTTTTGGCTCGAGATCAAGGTAGGTACCACTGTCGCGACTGAACAAACGCTTGCAAGCCGCCAGCCGATCAATGTCGCGCCGGTGGCGCAATACGCGTTGAATTCACCTGCTGGCGACTTCGCCGATTTCTTTGCGTTGATGCCACCGGACAACGTGGCGACGGTTGCACCCGGCACCGACGTGCAGTTTCCGCAGAACGGTCCTACATCGGCGAGTGCAATAACCCGCATTGGCCCCGGTACTTTCAAATTGTCTGCCATTGGCACGTATCAGGTGCTGTTCCAGGTCAGCGTAAACGAGCCCGGCCAACTCGTGCTCGTTGCCAATGGAGTGGAGCAAGCGTACACGACGGTCGGGCGTCAGACGGGCTCGAGTCAGATTGTGGGCACGACGTTGATCACGACGACCGTGGCAGATACTGTCCTTTCGCTGCGCAATCCCGCCGCGGGTATCACTGCGTTGACGATCACTCCGAGCGCGGGCGGTTTTTTCCCGAGTCCGGTATCGGCTCATTTGGTGATCACGCGTCTGCATTGACGTCTGCAGAAGCACCATCATCTGCCACGTATCCGCCACTTACTCCAAACGGAAAAATACACGATGACTATTTCTCTCTACACCGCTTCGGTTCCCGTGTTCAAGCAACTGCTGGGCGGGCTCGACGACGTCCTTGTCAAAGCGCAGGCGCATGCAGATCAAAAGAAGATCGAGCCCGGCGCGTTGATCCAGGCGCGTTTGTTTCCGGACATGTTTCCGTTGGCCAAGCAGGTGCAAATCGCGTGCGATTTCGCGCGCGGTGTAACTGCTCGCCTCGCCGGCACCGAGGTGCCGTCCAATGAAGACAAGGAACAAACCTTCGATGAGCTGCGCGCATTGATCGGCCGGACGCTGGCATTCGTTGACGGCTTCGATGAGGCGAGCTTTGCTGGCGGTGCGCAACGCGAAATTGTCTTGCGCCCGGGAACGCCGAAGGAAAAACGCCTCAGCGCGGAGCGATACCTGTTGAACTACGGGCTACCGCAATTTCTGTTTCACGTGACCACAGCCTATGCGCTGTTGCGTCACAACGGCGTCGAGATCGGCAAGCGCGATTTCATGGGCGCTTTTTGAAAAGAAACGGAGGCACCACCGTCAGTTCACACCAATAGCGTGGCTTCCAGCGTAATCTCCGCCTTGAACAACTTCGATACCGGGCAGCCTGCCTTGGCTTTCGCCGCCAGTGCTTGAAACGTAGCGTTGTCGGTGCCGGGAATTTTCGCTTTCAGCGTCAGCTGCACGGCAGTGATGCTGAAACCATCTTCGACCTTTTCCAGGGTCACTCGTGCTGAAGTATCCATCTGCTCTGCCACAAGCTTGGCCTCGCCGAGAATCAATGACAGCGCCATCGTGAAGCAGCCGGCGTGCGCCGCGGCGAGTAGCTCTTCCGGATTCGTGCCGGGCTTGCCTTCGAAGCGCGTGGCAAAACCGTAGGGATAAGCTTTGAGCGCGCCGCTCTCGGTGCTGATCGAACCGACGCCGTCCTTGAGGCCACCTTTCCACGTCGCGGAACCGTTGCGATTGATCTTCATGGTCTTCTACCTCTAATGATTTTGATCGCGCAAACTCAAACCGGCTTGAAGCCGCCCATGAACATGCGCATGCCGTCAAAGGGCAGGGCCTTGGGATCCATGATTGCGGCGAGGCGTTTGTCTTTCATGGCCTTCGCGTTGACGCGATCGCGCTGCGCTCGCGATTTGTAGGTAATCCAGCCGACCGCGACAGTTTCCCCGGCCTTGAGCTTGACGCTCTGAGGAAACGAAGTGACCTTGCCGGCTTTGACGTCGTCGGCGAGGCACTCCTGGTATTGCAGTGCGCCGCTCTCAAGCCAGACTTTTTCCATCGTCTTGCTCATGCGCTTGTAGCTGGCGAGGTTTTTTGTCGGTACGGGTACGACGAAACAATCGACGTAGCTCATGGATCCTCCTTGAATGAAAGTTCGTTCGGGTGGATGGCTCGACGCCGGCAAAGGGCATCGGCAACCCGAGTCTATTCCCGCAACTGGCAGGGAACAACGATGTCGGCCTCGCTGCCGCCAAACCGGTCAAGTAAGGTTCAGCACGCAATCCCCAAGGCGATCACTCAGCTACTGCCCACCGGCACGCTGCGTTTGCGGTTGCTGCTGTTTGTTGTTGAGCAAATTCTGGTCGCGATCCTGGCGCGCCATCAATTGGCCGTAGGTGTTGCAGGTCTTGACGCGGATGCGGGAGCCGGTGGGCGCGCCGATCTCGCAGATCAGGCGATTGCTGTCATTGTGCAGCAGGACCGCGTTCACTTCTTCCTGCATGTTGAGCAGGGCGACTTTTTCCAGTTGCGACAGCTCGCCTTGTGCGGCGCGATCCTGCAGCAACTTGTGCATCCGCTCCAGACCCTCGCCTACGCGATCCTTGTCGGAAGTTTTCATGTGCTCATACACTCCGCCAGGCTGCATGCCCTCGCGTACGCTTGTCGCTTCCTGATCGAATGCCTGCAGAGTTTGCGCAACCAGGCGTTTCTCTATTGCTGGTTCCGCGACGCAGAGCATCGGCAGGATCATTGCCAGTGCGATCAGGGCAAGAAGCTTGGACATTTGCTTGGCTACCTTTGAATGGCTGGGTCATCCTGCCTCCGCGCAGGCATGATGTCAACGATGCATTTCGTACATCTGCGGTGAGTGCAGCTCGTCAATCGAGTGCGTACACATTTCCGTCCGTGCTGCCGAAGTAGACCACGCCGTTTACCACCAGAGGCGAGGAAAAAATTGACCCCACGCTGTCTTGCCGGATGGATGAGGCGATCGGATCCTCGCGCCAGCTCGAGCGGTACAGCAATGGGCCATTGAATTTGCCCTCCGATGTCAGGACCCAGCCGTTGTTCTTCTTCGACGCATCGGTCTGAAACTCCCAGAGCAGGTCACCTTTTTTCAGGTCACGCGCTTGCAGCGTGCCATTGAGGACACCGACCAGCACGACGTCGCCGGCGATTGCGGGAGAAGCAAATACGTAGGCCTTGCCTTGCTGCTCCTGCAGCGGTTTGCCGGTCGCTGCATCGACGACGTGATAGAGACTAGAGTCGGAGGTAGCGAAAATCACTTTGCCATGGGCGACGGCGGGCGAGGTGATCACCCAGCTCAATCCGGTGCTGAAGCGCCATTTTTCCTTGCCCGTTGCCGCGTCCAGCGCATACAGATTCGAATCGCGGCAGCCGGTGTAGACCACGCCGTCGACTACGGACGGAGAGGATTGGAATCCGACCTGATTGTGGGTCAAGGCATCTTCGCCGGCATGGTAGCGCCACTTTTCCTTGCCGGTTGTCGCATCCACCGCATAAAAAAAGCTGTCCCAGCTGCCGAAAAACAGGGTGCCGTCGGCCAGCGCCGGAGAGGCATGCACGACGTCGCCGGTCTGGAACTTCCAGCGTTGCGCTCCGGACACGGCATCCAGCGCATAGACATTGCCGTCGCCACTACCGAAATAGACAACGCCGTTGTCGACCAGTGGGCTCGACAAATACACATCGTATGGATCGGGGAAGGTCTGACTCATCGGCTGCATGCCGTGCAAGCCCTTCGCCTCGAAGCGGCGCTCGCCACCGGTTGAAAATTTCCACTTTGTCGCACCAGTGCGCGCATTGAGTGCATAGAACTTGCCGTCGTAGCTGCCGACGTAGAGGATTCCTCCAGCAATTGCGGGCGTGGCGGGCACTGGCCCGCCGGTAGTGTGTTTCCAGATCTGCGTACCGCTGGCAGCGTCTACAGCATAAATGTTGCCGTCATCGCCGCCGAAGTACAGCACATTGGCATCCCACACCGGCGAGGACACCACGCGCGCGCCGGTGGGGAATTTCCATTTGATCGCATGAAACTGGCGCGGCGCCTTTGCGGCGTAGGTGCCGGTATGCGTTGCATCGCCGCGGAACATCGATTGCGCGTCGCATTGTGCACTTGCGCACAGTCCGAGCAGACCGAATCCAATCAAGCCGAATGTTTGTGCTGTGGTTTTCATATGCTCGCTCAGTTGACCCGATGCAGGACAAGGCTGGGTTCGAACGGACCCTGTTGCAGGTTGCCTGTGATCTCGCCCTTGGTCGCATTGAAGCGGCCCTCGTAAACGATTCCGATCTCGTTCGCTTCGATGCGCAGGAAGTTTTCTTCCTCAGTGATCAGATTGACGGGCAGGCGCGTGGTCTTCTTGCCGACCACGACAAACTCGGCAGTGGCAGCGGCGCCGGCGTGGTTGGCCAGATCCAGAGTGACGTGCCGAGGATAGCCGCCAAGTTCATAGTCGCCGACCCATTTGCCTTCGATTGCCTTGGCGACCGGCGTGCTGTGCGCGGGCAAGGCGACTTGCGCGGATCCGGTTTTCCTAAAGGTGAAAGGCGCGGAGTTTCCGGCCTGCAGGAAGTCTCCGCTGATCGCGCCGGCTGCATCGATGTGCGCCTTGAATTTCGCCTGATCGGCCGGCGGGCTTCCGAGCGCGTTTTGAACCGTGAACGCAAGCTCCGCATCGGTCACGACGATGTCGCTGAGCGCTGCGTCCTTGATCTTCAACCCGGGCGCGATCAACGAGCCGGTCCAGACTCCGGCAGAATCCTGGGCAAGATCCACGACCGCTTCGAACTCGTTGCCGGGAATTTGCACCGGTCCTTGCCAGCGGCCCGCCACGCTAGTTGCCGCGTGGGCAACGGTGGCGATTGCGAGACACAAAATTGTGGGAATGATTCGTCGCATGAAGGTCACCCAAGGTTGTCGCCAAGGTCAGCGCTGGGGCAAATTGCTCCCCCGACGCCGCACTGTCGCGTGCCGGAAGTCCCTGTGTCTTTCGACATCTTCGAATAACGCGCGAATGGACAATTTATTACCGTTGTTGCAGCGGATGTGACCGTGACGATAGTCTTGTGGACGCCCGCTGGCGTCGCATCTATGATCCGCAGTCGGCCTGCTCCATAAGGAATCAACTTGAAACATTTACTCGCCAGTGCGATCGCGCTTTCTCTTCCACTTTCACTTTCGTTGTCTTGCGGCGCGCATGCCGCAGACAAGGTTCCTGCCTCCATGAGGTTCGATGCCAAGCGCTTGTCGGACGAAGTGAAAATGCTTTCGTCCGATGCGTTCGAGGGGCGCGGTCCGGCCACGCAGGGCGAAACCAAGACCGTCGCCTATGTCACCGAGCAGATGAAGGCTGCGGGATTGACCCCAGGCGGCGATCTGAAGGACGGCAAGCGTGCGTGGACGCAAGCGGTGCCTCTGACGCGCGCGGAAATCACCGGTGCCGCGAGTCTTTCGCTCACCGTCGCCGGCAAGGCGCAAGCTCTGACTCAGGGCAACGAAATCTCGGTGCGTGCGGCGCTCGATGGTTCAAAAACCGTTGCGTTGGAAAATGCCGCGCTGGTGTTTTGCGGTTATGGCGTCAAGGCGCCCGAGCGCAACTGGGACGATTTCAAGGGCGCAGACCTGAAAGGCAAGATCATGGTCGTGCTGGTCAACGATCCGGATTTTGAAAGCGGCGTCGGCGATTTCGGCGGCAAGGCAATGACCTACTACGGGCGCTGGACCTACAAGTACGAGGAAGGCGCGCGGCGCGGCGCGGCGGGCGTGTTCGTTATCCACGAGACTGAGCCGGCCGCGTACGGTTGGGCGACAGTAAAAAATTCCAACACCAATGCGATGTTCGACATCGTGCGCGACAATCCCGTCGAAGCCCACACCAAGGTCGAAGGCTGGATCACCCGCGACCTCGCTGTCGATCTGTTCAAGCGCAGCGGGCTTGATTTCGAAGCGCTGAAGAAACAGGCACAAACGCGCGATTTCAAACCGGTGGCGTTCAAGGACGCCAGCTTCTCCGCGCACTATGCGGTCGAGCAGAAGGTCATCACGTCGCAGAATATCGTCGGCCGCGTCGAAGGCAGCACGCATGCGGACGAGACCTTGATCTACTCCGCGCACTGGGATCATCTGGGTGTCGGTGCTCCCGACGCGAAAGGCGACAAAATATACAATGGCGCCATCGACAACGGCACCGGCACTGCGGCGCTGATCGAACTGGGCCGCGCATTCGCACATGGCCCGAAGCCCAAGCGTTCGGTAATCTTCCTCAATGTCACCGCCGAGGAAAGGGGCCTGCTCGGTTCGGAATACTACGCTTCCAAGCCGCTGTATCCGTTGGCCAAGACGGTTGCCAACATCAATACCGACGCGCTCGATCCAAAAGGGCCCGCGCACAACTTCAGCCAGTCCGGCAGCGCGCAATCCGGATTGCTCGACGCTGTAATCGCCGAAGCGAAGAAGGCGGGCCTGGCGTTTGCACCCGATCCGCATCCGGAACACGGCGGATTCTTCCGCTCGGATCATTTCTCGTTCGCCAAGCGCGGCGTTCCGGCGCTGTCGTTCGAATCCGGCAACGATCTTGTTGACGGCGGCATAGCGGCGGGCGAGGCGGCAGCGAAGGAATACGTCGCCAATAACTACCATCAGCCCTCGGATGAGTGGAAGGCGAGCTGGACGTTTACCGGCATGGTCCATGACCTGCCGGTGCTGTATCGGGTCGGCCGCGATCTGGCCGATTCGGAACAGTGGCCGAACTGGTCCAGCGACTCCGAATTCCGTCAAATTCGCGACGCGACGGCCGCCGAGCGCAAGTAACACCGCCGCCGGACAGGCAGTTTTTGCATTGCTGCGCGGGCACTTGCTGCGCTGACCGCATTCACCGAGAATCGCGGCGGCATATAACCAGCGGTGCACAGGGGCTGCGCATCCATGCAATCGACCGACAAGCGACTGGACTTGCGGGCCAGCGAGGAATTGCGCTCGGTCGCAGACAACCTCGTGCAGACCGTGGCGGCGACCGCGTTCGCGTCCGGCGCCTTGCTCTATCTGCTCTACACGACGGTCGGTGAACCCGACGGGATCATCTGGCTCGTCGTGCTCAACTGCATCGGCGTTGTGCGCTTGAGTGTGCTGTGGCTGTTGCGCTCGCGCGCACTCGACGATCCGCGAAATCGTATCCTGATGCGCACGCTCACCGGCTGCGCCCTGGTCAGCGGCACGATCTGGGCCGCCAGCGTCTGGGTGCTGGGCGAGCCGACGCAGTATCACCTGCAAGTCGTGGTCATGTTCGCGTGCCTGGCGATTGCGACGGGTGGCGCGTTCGCCACGGTCGCGTCGCTGCCTACGGCATATTCGATTTTCATTCCGCCGATACTCGCGCCGTTCCTGTTCGGCATCACCCATGATGGGCGCTACTACCACGCCGTCGGGGTGATGGCGCTGGTCTACGGCATTATCCTGGCGCGCATGATCTACATCCTCAACGGCCAGTTCCGCCGTCAGATCCAGGTGCGCGAGGAAAATGTCAGCCTGCTCGACGAACTGCGTCGGCGCACGGTCGAGGCCGAGACCGCCAATGAGGCGAAATCGCGATTCCTGATTGCCGCCAGCCATGACTTGCGCCAACCAATGCAGGTGATCGTTTTACGTTCTCAGGCACTGGCCGAGACCGCGCTGCCGCCGGCCGCCCATGTGGCTGCCACGCGCCTGGATGAAGCCGTCGGCACGCTGCAAAGCTTGTTCGACGCCTTGCTCGATGTATCCAGACTCGATGCCGGCGCCATTGACAAGGTAGTGATGCATTTTCCGTTGCAACCGCTTTTTACCCGGCTCCAGGAAAGTTACAGCGATCTGGCCCAGCAGTCCGCCATAGATTGGCACGTCGAACCTACCGACTTGTGGGTCGTCAGCGATGAGCGCCTGCTCGAACGTATCCTGAGACAGCTGCTCGACAATGCCGTGCGTCACGCGATCCGCCGCAGCATCACGCTCAGTGCGCGCGGCGCCGACGGTGAAGTGATGGTGCAAGTTCACGACACGGGTCCCGGCATCCCGCGCGACCGCCAGGCGGATATCTTCAAGGAATTCGTGCAACTGGAAAATCCGCAACGCGATCGCAGCCGCGGCCTGGGTCTGGGCCTGGCGATCGCCGACCGCCTGGTCGGTCTGCTCGGTCACCGCATCGTGCTGGAATCCGAACCCGGCCGCGGTTCGTCGTTTCGCGTGATCGTGGCGCAGGGTCAAAGCAAGACGGCGGCGAAAGTGCCGGCTGCGGCACCGGCGGCGGACGCAGGCTTGCAGATGGATGGACTCCTGGTTGCGGTGCTGGACGACACTCCCGATGTATTGCACATGCTCGATGTGACGTTTCAGCGCTGGCATTGCGAAACCATCGTGGCAACTCATAGCGAACAACTCACGCAAATGATCCTGCAACGCGCGCGCCATCCGGATGTGCTGATTTGCGACTATCGTCTGGCCGAATCGCGCAATGGCGTCCAGGTGATCGCGGACCTGCGCACGGCGCTCGGTCTGACTTGTCCGGCGCTGCTGATCACCGGCGACGTCGCTGTGCATCAGGACGAACAGCTCAAGGAACTGGACATAACCCTGATGCAAAAGCCGGTGCGCGTCGCTGCCTTGCGCAGCGCGATCATGGCATGCGTGCCGCATCACCGACCCATCGGCGCTGGCGGTCAACGCAGCAGCATGGGCAGTTGAACCAATTGAGCTTTGGCTCGGCAATGCGATGAATGCGGATGTGGCCGCGACCGCCGAGAGCAAGCTTGCGCGTCGCCTTAGGCTGCAGACGGATGGCCGATGCATGACCCTGCATGTGCCGCGTTTCGGCCTGAGCATGTTGCTGGGCGTGGTCGCCGCTGTGCTGCTGGCTGGATACTTTTTCGTTGTTGCGGATGTTGCCGCCGAAAAGCCGGCGCTGATGCGATATGAAAACTTGCCAGGCGGGGGAAGACTGGCGCTGTCGCCACTGGTTGAGTTCGAGTCGCCGCAAAGCGCACGCAAGAAAGAACTCATGCGTCATCTAAGCGAATGGGAACCGGCCCTGCTGGTGCCGTTCGGCTTCCTTGTGTTCTTCGCCAGCTACCGCATCCTGCGCCTGCGCATAGTTCTGGATGCAGGCAACAACATCCTGCGGCGCGGGCGGCGCTCGATGGCCCTGAACCAGGTCACCTGTGTGGAACTGGACGCTGCGCCGCGCATCTATGTGATGAACACGCTGGCCCTGGTCCTGGCGAACGATCGTCGGATGATGTTGTTGTATTTCGACAGATCCACCGACCCCGGGCTGTTTCGTAAAGCCGAGACAATCGCCGCGTTTCTTGGCGTACCGCTGAAATCCACGATGGGCGCAAGGCCGTGACGTCTAGGCGCTTGAGCCATCAAGGTGCAGCGGCGCCGGAGCCGCGGTACTCTTGGCGGTATCAAACCGCAACGGTGCGATTGCATGAATGAGATCGCCTGAATGAAGCAGCGCACATCCCTGGGTCAGCACACACTCGATCGCGCGTACTTCGTTTCCAAGGACATCTTCGAAGCCGAGCACGAGCGGATTTTCTTTCGCTCCTGGTTGCTGGCCGGACACGTCTCGCAACTGGAAAAGCCCGGCAGCTATTTCCTGTTCGAACTGGAGCGCGAAAGCGTGATCGTGCTGCGCGACAACACCGGCGAGATTCGAGCCTTGCACAATCATTGCCGGCACCGCGGCAGCAAATTGTGCCGTGAGGGATCGGGCACGCTGGGCAACGCAATCGTGTGTCCCTATCACGCCTGGAGTTATGGTCTGGATGGAGCGCTGCGCAACGTGCCGACGATGAGCGACGTCGCCGGTTTTGATCCGTCAGACTATTCGCTGCATCGTGTCGCGTTGACCAACTGGGAAGGTTTTCTGTTCGTCAATCTGGCCAGCGAGCCGCAGCCGTTTGCCGAGGCCCTGCCAGGATTGATTGGCCGCTTCGGTCAATGGCAGCCGTCGGAATTGCGTGCAGCCGACCGTCGCGTGTATGAGGTCGATGCGAACTGGAAGATGTTTTTCCACAATTTCAGCGAATGCTATCACTGCCCGTTGGCGCATCCGCTGCTGAACAAGCTGACGCCGTTCCGCAATTCCGAGAACGACCTGGATGAAGGCAGCGTGCTTGGTGGCCCGATGTGGATGAGCAATCGCGACGGCAGCATGTCGATAAGCGGGGAACGCTGCGCACCGCCCTTTGCAGCACTTACCGCGGAAGAGCGCGCCAGAGTGTACTATTACACTTTGTTCCCCGGCGCGTTCCTGTCGTTTCATCCGGACTACGTGATGGTGCATCGCACGCTGCCCCTGGCGATCGATCGCACGCGCATTGTGTGCGAATGGTATTTCCATCCGGACGCAATCGCGACTCCTGGTTTCGACCCGGCGCCCGCGGTCGAATTCTGGGATCTGACCAATCGCCAGGATTGGGATTTGTGCGTGAATGCCTATCGCGGCGTCGTTTCACGTGCGTGGCAAGCCGGGCCTTATTCGGAACTGGAAAGCCAGCTTGCCGCATTCGATCGCCAGTATCTACGCGCCATGGGCGCACAGCCGGGACTGCAGAACATCCCGTTGCGGGCGATTTGAAGGCCAGGCGTCACAAAAAGGCCGACATGCAAACCTCCCAAAGGGATTTGCATGCCGGCAGTGAACGTCCAGCCTTACAGCGAGCGCAGGAAATTAAGCACGTCCTGTTTTTGCGATTCACTCAAGATGTTGAACAAGAAGATTACGCCGTTGGCTTCCGAGCCCGAACTGGCGTGCGCCTGAATTGCGTTGAGCAGACCTCCGTTTTGCGGCGTCGCACGTCCGTCGTGCAGGAAGAAAATGCGCTGGCCAACACCCCACAGCGGTGCCGAACGGAACTCGCTCGGTCCGGCTGCGCCTTGTGCCACCCGGTCGGACAATCCCGTGCCCATGTTGTGCACCAACAAATCCGAGTACAGGGCTGCACTGCGCTTGTCGAGCGCGGCAGTGAAGCTGGAAGCCGCAGTCTGCAGTGAAGCGGTGTGACACAGATCGCAATGCACCTGGCCGAACAGGGTCTTGCCATTCTGGATCGATTGCGCTGTCGGATTGCCCGGAATGCCGGCGTTCGATGGGGTCGGCGGCGCAAGAAAACGCATGAAAGTCGTGAAGCCGACCGTATCGCTTGCGATAGCCATGCCGGCTTCGTCGAAATTCGTGTGATCCTCGGGCGTACCGTTGAACAGGCAGTCGGCCGGCGGATTGGCCCGCTTGTTCGGGAACAATTCGTTGGTCACGCCCATTTCGACGTTGTAGGCCTCACCGGAAAAAATCTCCAGCGACTTGTTCTGCGCCTTCCATCCAAAACGCGTGATCGATCCGTCGTTGCCGTTGGTATTCGTGTGGCCGCCGATGCCAAGCAGGTGTTTCAATGACGAGTTGGCATTCATGTTCGCCAGGATCGTCGCGTCGGCAATGTTTTCGATCAGCCCGGCGCCGAATACCGGCGTGGGAATGCGAAATATCAGATTGCCCAATTGCTGCGCCTGTTCGTAATTGGGTTGCGCCAGCGCGCATCCCGGTGCATCGCTGCGGCCAGCGATGCTGTAGAGCGCATGCACGCCACCATCCGGCGTCTGGGTGAGGCCGCCATGCGAATTGACGACGAACGGGAAACGCGTTTCGCGTACTGGCCCATCGATTGTGATGAACGACGGAATCGAGTTGTGCGCGCCATCGACGGTTGCTGCCGCGACTTGCGGGTTGGGGCCGACAAACGGGTAGGCGCTCATGCTCGGACTGGTGCCGCCCGCGAACGGCTGGGAATGGCAAGCGCCGCAACTCGTGGCGTTGTAACCGGGGCCCAGGCCGCGACCCTGTTCCCCGGCGACGTTGCCGCTGACGGAATCCACTTCGATAAAGCGATCGAAGCCGTCATCGAAATACTGAAGTTGCGATGCGCTCAATGTCGACAGCGGCAGACCCGCTCCGATACTGCCGGCGCGTACTCCCGGATCTCTTGCCAGTGTCACGTTGGCTGTTTGCTGAGCCGATGCTGTTGCAGGAAGGCCTGCGGCCAATGCTGAAAATAGCAATGGAACTACTAGCGTTGTTACGGTCTTCATAGGTGCTCCCCACCTTGCCCGACATGGCGGGCTTGCCACCCCCTAATGGATGGCGGTCAGCGGTCGTCTCCCACGACGCTTGTTGACCTTCTGACTGAGGGAATACACCCAGCCGCCGCTGACTTCTGCCAAGCGGCGGTTAATTTTTTGATACCAAACGCCGAAGAAAAGCTCAGCCCTGAGCTGCCTTCGCTGCCTGCGCTGGCTGTTTGGTGAGTACCTCGTCGAAGTATTCAAGCGCTTCGTTCGACCCGGATTGGCCGAGCCAGAACAGCGCATGCTCCTTGACCTTGCGCGGGTAGTTTCCGCGCACCAGCGCGATGAGGGCGGCATCTGCCTGTGCGTCCTTGAGCTGCGAGAGCGCGAATACGGCTTGTTCGCGCACATGATCGGATCGGTCTTTCTCGATCGCAGCGATGATGTCCTTCTGCGCCCGCGCATCTTGGGTCTGTGCCATCCAGAACAGCGCTTGTTCGCGCACGTGATCCGACGCGTCGCTCTGCGCGATGCGAAAGATGGTTGCGTATGCATCTGTGCCGTGCGACTGCGAAAGTGCAAACACGGCGTTGGCGCGGTATTCCGGATCCGGATCGGTCGTCGCCGCATGTTCGACAATTTGCGCGCCGGCAGCGCCGCGCGCCTGGCCGAGCCAGAACACGGCCTGTTCGCGCAGTTTTTGCGGGTGTGTCGATTCAGCCAGTTGCGCAAGCGCCGGTGTCGCCGACGCATCGGCGTGCAAGGCCAACGCGGTCAGTTCGGCGTCCGCGGTTTCCTCTGTCGTTGCCTTTGCTGCCGAGCGGGCGAGCAGGGCGACGCTGTCGGTGGCGCTAACGTCGTCGAGCCAGTGCACGCGGTCGGCATCTTTCAGCATGCAGGAGTCGCCAAAGGCGCGCACTTTTTCGATCTGCCCGTGGGCGACACGCAGGTATACATTGAGCGTGTCGGTTTTCGGCGCGCCGGGTTCGTCGCTGATGCTGATGTTCCAGTTGCGACCTTCCAGTTCGCAAGCGCCGTGCGTAGCGCTCTTGCCGTGCCATTCGAAGCAGCAGGGCGATCCGGCGTCCGCGACCATCGCTACGTGATAGCCGACCCAGCCTTCCTGCTGCGCAACGCGCCGGGACAGTTCACCTTCGGCCGCGATGGAATTGCCGGCCAGGAAGATCATCGCGAGCGGCACTATGCGTATCTTTGCAAAATTCATCACAGGCTCCTTCAATTCTTCAATTCTTGTTCGATGAGGTCCAGTGCCGCATCACTGTTGGTCGTCGTGATCATGCGCAACAGCGCTTGCTTCTCTTCCTTGGTCTTGGCTTGTCGATACAGTTTCAGCATTGCCTCGCTGTCGCCTGCAATAAGCAAACCCTGCAGTACCGCATCGCGCAAGGCGGGGCTGGTCGCCTTCGGGTACAGCTTGAGCAGGGCGGCGCTGCCGCCTTCATCGCCGGCGACGCCAAGGGCGTGAATCGCTTCGATGCGCGTTGCCTCCGGCTGCTGACTCTCCGCGATGGCGGTCAGGCCCTGCACATTGCCGGCGACACCTAAAGCCTGCACGATCGCCTGCTGGTTGGCGGCATCATGGGTGCTGTCGAACAATTGCTGCAGCTCGCTGGATGCGTCCATCGCGCCCAGCGCCTGTATCGCTTCGCGGCGCACGCTCTCGTCAGTCTCGTTGCGTGCCGAGGCCAGGATCAGGTCCTTGCGGTCGGATACGAGCCAGGCCTGGATGATCGCGCGCTTCTCGTGCGCATCCTTGCTGCTGGCATAAAGTTCATGCAGACGCGTGATCGCTCGATCCTGGCCGCTGACGCCGAGCATGCGGATTGCTTCCTCGCGCAGGCTTGCATCGCCGCTGCTCTTGGCGACATCGACGACGGCGTCCAACGCGGCGTCTTCGTCGAGCTGACTCAGCACGAACAATGCGCGCTTTTTGACCTTGTCCGAATGCGGGCCCTGCAGCACTTTCTTCAGCAGCGGCAGCGCGCGTTCCGGCGGCGCGTTCATGAGCCCTTCCACCGCGATTTCGGCGATGTCTTCGGCGTCACCGTCGGCAGTGTCCGTGCGTACCGCCGTCGATTGGGTCTGACGCACCAACGCATCGGCGTCCTTGTTCCAGCGGCTGTTCGGAAAATCATGATGCAGACGCTCGATCGCTGCTTTGGCTTCGGTCGTGCGCTTGGCCTGCACCAGGGTATATGCCTGCCAATAGACTGCGGCGTCGGCATTCTTCGGCTCCTTCGCGCGCAATTGCTGCTCCAGGTCCGCGAAGCGTTTGAGCGCCGCCGGCCAGTCGGAATTCTTCAGCGCTTCCTGGCCTTGCCAGTACAGCTCGTTGAGTTGCTTGTCGCCCGAGGGCGCCGCCTCGCTGGGTACGCCATGCGCGAGCAGCGGCACGCCGGCTGCGCCAGCCATCAGTGCTGCGGCAAGCAGCGCGCGTACGCTAATTGGGGTCGTGAATTGCATTTACGTGGGACTCCTTGAACGAATCTTGGTCAAGATGATCAGGTGCTGTGCTTTCCGGTTGGGTCGATCCGCGCTTGGGTAGCGCGTACCTGGAACAGCAGGTCGGTTTTTTGCAGATAGTTGCGCAAACCGTCAGAGGATTGGATGGATGCATCCGCCGGTTGGTTAGCAACGTCCAGCAGCACCGGTTCGAGTTGGCGCAGGAAATCGGCCAGACGGGTATTGCCCGAGCGCGCCGCTGCCAGCGCATACAGCCGGTTCGAATCAACCAGGGTTGCGGCAAGATCACGGTTGCTCTCGCGCAATTGCGTGCTGTCGGAATTGACCGCGGTCAGCAGCAGTCCTTCCGTCGTGCGCAGATGTTCGGCCACATAGGCGTCCAGAACGCGAGCAGCCATCTCGTTCGCGCGCCGCTGGGCGATCTCATCCGGTTGCGGCGCACTGCTGCGGCCAGCGTAATAGCCGCCGCCGACGGCGACGAACAGCAGGAACATGGCGGCGAATGCCATGCGCGGCGGCGTCAGCAGCGTGCGCAGACCGTCCAGCCAGTTGCTGCGCAGCGGGCGTAGCGGCGCTGCGTCGATGCGCACGGCGAGTTTTTCCCAGACGCGCTGGCTGAAGCCGGGATCGGGCTGCATCACCGGTTCCGCATCGATTTCGCGCAACATGGACTGCAGCTCGGTATAGCGCAGGCGCAACGGAACCGAAACGAACAACTCGTCGTCGATCTCGGCGATCCGCGCAGAATCCAGACCGTCGCGGTAGAAGTACAGGATCAGGTCGTTGTCGCTGATGGGGTTCATGGTGTCACCTGAATCACTCAAGATTTATCATTCATTGCTTCAGCGCAATGGCTGCAAAGCGCCGCGCAACTTGCGCACGGCGCGAAAAATGGCTTGCTTGCTGGCGCTGATGTTCAACGACAGCAGCTGCGCAATGTCTTCGAGCGATTGACCCTCAACATGGCGCAATACGAAAGCGGTGCGCTCCAGCACCGTCATACATCCCAGCTGGTTTTCGACATTCCGGCTGATCTCGGCGCTGCGGGCGTGCTGGTCGGGGCCCGGTTGTTCCGCGGCGGGGTCAAGCAGAAAATCTTCATCGCCGTCGTCGCCGGTCTGGGTATCGGAAGCCACGACTTCGTCCCTGCTGCGCCGGCGCATCTGCTCGAGTGCGGCATTGACCGCGATCCGATGCAGCCAGGTCTTGAAACTTGAGCGACCGTCGAAGTCGCGGATATGCCGGTACGCATTGAAAAGGGCCTCCTGCACTGCATCCTCGGCCAAAGCCGCGTCGCGGGTTATGCGCACACTGAGCGCGAAAAGCGGGCGCGCGTAGGTTTCGACCAGGCGTCGAAATGCATCGCGTTCTCCGCATTGGGCCGCCGCGACCCAGCGTTCTTCATCATTGGCCATGTCGGGTTGGATGCCGGGATGGGTCATTTGGTTAGCAAACCGACCTGCAGGTGCGAGGGCAGGCTCGCATTGTGAACCCCAAGGCCTGTAACGTCGCATTCATCTGGCCGAACAGATACTCGTCTGATTGTCGCTTTTGGAGCCGTCTTGAAGATCTTGCTGGTGATGCTGTGCGTCATGGCTGCGGCGCCTGCGCCCGCCGACCCTCGTTCCTTAGTCCAGCACGCTTTTGAAAAGGTCATGGCAGCGGGTGGGTTTCGCGCTTACGCGCAAGGGCATGTGTTCGGGCCAGAGCTCCCGGCGATGTCCGGCGACGTCGAAGTGGTCTTTCCCGATCGCATCCATGTTCACACCGACGAAGTGGAATTTATCGCCATGCCCAACCAGGCATGGATCAACACGTTCGGAGTCTGGATAGCGACCGATCGCGAGCTTCTGCCCATCACCGCATTCGATGTAGCAGCGATGCGCCAGGCGATCGCATCGATTCGTGACGTGCAGCTGGAAGGCACCTCGAAGACGAGTCAATGTCTGGCACACATCTATCGCTTCCGCAGCAGCGGTCGCCTGCCTGGCGCCGGCGCGGAGGGTAACTTGCGTGCGTGGTTGTGCGACGACAGCGGGCGACCGGCGCGCCTGGAAGTCACGGACGTGCGTAGCGGCGAACGTGTCGTCGTGGACTTCGACTGGTCGCGACGCGCCGACGTGCGTGCGCCGCGCGATTGAACGAGTTCTATCTGCTCATCGCGTGGTGGCACAGGTCGAGCGCAGCCGGCTTGACCGGGCTCACGTTCCTGGAAGCGAGCTGCGCTGACCGCGTGCGCATCAGCGCGCGCGCCATGCGCCGTGCGGCTTCGTCCATTTCCGTTTCGTCGTGATAGCTGAAGCCCAGACGCACGAAGGGTTGCTCGCGCTGCTTCAAATCATAGCGGCGCGTGTCGAAGAACTGCACGCCTTCGCGCAGGCCGGCGCGCGCCCAGTCGGCAACGTTGACGCCCTCATCCACGCGCGCCCACAGTGCCATGCCGCCATCCGGAACGCGAAACGTCAGCGCTGTGCCGAGATGGCGCTCGAGCGCGTTGGCCAATGCATCGCGCCGCGCTGCATAGATACGCCGCATCCGTCGCACATGCCGCAACAGTTCACCATCTTCAAATAGTTCGGCAATCGCGCATTCCATGGCGACATCGCCGCGCGCGTCGCTGGCAGCGCGCAAATTGACCAGATGCGCAAACGCGAGCGGCGGCGCGGTCACGAAGGCCGTGCTGATTCCCGGCGCCAACAGGTTGGCCAGGGAACCGACGTAGATGACGTTGGCGCGATCGTCGCCGGCAGCGATGGGCAGGATGGGTTTGCCCGCGTAGTGGAACTCGTGATCGTAGTCGTCCTCGATGATTGCGAAGCCATGCGTCACGGCGAGTTGCGCTAGTTTCTCCCGACGCTGGGCCGACATCACCGTGGTCGTGGGAAATTGATGATGCGGCGTCAGGAATACCGCCCGAATCCGTTGCCGTGCGACAAGGCCCTCCAGTGCGCCCACATCCATGCCGTTGTCGTCGAGCGGAATCGGCACCAGGCGTGCGCCCGCCAGCCTCAGCAGGCTCCACGCCGGCGGATAACCGAATGCTTCCACTGCAACCACGTCGCCTGGCGCGATAAGCATGCGCGCAACAAGATCGATCGCCTGCTCGACGCTTCGCGTCACCATGATGTTGTCCGGCGTCGCCGGCAAGCCACGCATGCGCGTCAGCATTGTTGCCAGTTCGGTGCGCAAGCGGATATGGCCGGAAGGCTCGGAGTAAGTCAGCAGGGTACGGCTGCGTTGCCCGATCGCACGGCGGAAGGCACGCGCGAGCGCTTGTGCCGGGAACAATCGTGCATCCGGCATGCCGATGGACATCATCAACATTCCGGGCGTCGGCATGCCGTTGGACGGCAGAGAATTCTTCAACGGCGGCAAAACGTACGTCGGCACTTGCGGCGGTAACTCGGGTGCGGCCGGTGAGCAGGGCACGAGCGGATTGGCGACAAAGGTGCCGCCGCCGATGCGCGTGCTCACCAGACCTTCGGCAGCCAGTTCCTCATAACCGGCGATCACCGTGTTCCGGTTCAGCGCAAGGCTCTCGGCCAGTTCGCGCGTGCCTGGCAATGGCTCACCGGGTTGCAGCCGTCCGCAACGAATGTCTTCGGCGATCGCATTGGCGAGCTGCAGGAACAGCGGGCTTTCGCGAGCTTGATCGAGCGCAACGCTTAAGTTCCATCGACGCATGTCGATTCATGACGCAACCGGACTAGCCACCGTCGCAGAAGTGGAGCTCCCGGAGTCGGCAACGTCCGACCAAGCTCGACTTCGCTGCACGAAGTACCCACAACTCACAAGGAGCACGTCATGCGTCCGATTTCATTAAAGGTTCTGACAGTTGCACTTTGCAGCGCCGTTGCGTCGACAGTGGCGATGGCCGATGCGCCCACTTACAAGCTGACCAACCTTCCCGCGTTGGGAGGGACGCGGAACCAGGCCAACAGCATCAACGATTGGGGCCTGGTCGCGGGATTTTCCACGAAGCCCGGCAATCTGGACCGGCATGCCACCGCATGGGCGTTCGGCAGTGTGCGTGATCTGGGTACGCTCGGCGGACTCAACAGCAATGTCGCGTGGCCGGTGAAGAATTTCTTCGGCAGGATCGTCGGCATCTCGCAGACGGCCGCGCCGGAGCTGCTCGGCGAACACTGGAGTTGCTCGGCCTTCTTCCAGGCCGACGCCACCGGCCATGTCTGTCGCGGCTTCGTCTGGGAAGCCGGGCACATGCGCGCACTACCGACCTTGGGTGGCGAGAACGGCTTTGCTGCCGGCGCGAACAATCTAGGCCAGATCACCGGCTGGGCCGAGACCACTGTTCGCGATCCGACCTGTGAAGGTCCGGGCGCTGGCAAGAGCGGTCAAATACTGCAATTTCTGCCGGTAATTTACGGACCCGGCACCAACGCCATTCGCGCGTTGCCGCTGATTGCTGGTGATTCTTCCGGGGCGGCAACTGCGATCAACGATCGCGGTCAGGCCGTCGGTATTTCCGGCGCGTGCGATCAGGCGGTTGGAAGGTACACCGCCGCGCATGCCGTGCTCTGGGACAACGGCACGGTCACCGACATCGGCAAGGGTGTACTTACGGCTCCATTCTGGAATACGCCGGTCGCGATCAACGAGCGTGGCGACGTGACCGGGTTTGCCGGCGATCCCAGCGATGTCACTGCGGGTATCACTCACGCATTCATCTGGACGCGCGAAGGCGGCATGCAGCTTCTGGATAGCTCCGCAACCGACAACAGCACCGCAACGGGCATTAACGAACGCCGTCAGGTGGTCGGCTACTTTGTCGCTGCCAACGGCACCCTGCATGGCTTTGTCTGGGACCATGAACACGGGATGCAAGATCTCAACGACTTGAAATCTCCCGAGTACACCGGCGTCATTGCACTTGCCACCGACATCAATGATTTCGGCGTCATCACTGGCAGAAGCGCTACCGACCTGGCGACGGGAATACGCTCAGCAATTCTGGCAACACCAATCGATCATCACCATTGACATGGACTGCGGCGCAGGAAGCGACGGTTCGCCCGCTTCCTGCGTCGTAGCTTGAACCAACGAGGAGCAAGCCCATGATTGATCAAAGTCGCATCGATCAAACTCGCGACGAGCAACTTCCGTCTGACCGGCAGGCTGTGCAGGTCAAATTCGACAACTGCGACTGGCAACCGGCGACGTATCGCTACGGCCAATTCGTCGATGCCTACGGAATTCCGCTGGATCCTGAGAAGATTTCCAGCTGGCGACCGGCGAGTGCAAACGGCAGCGACGCGTGAGGATTGGGTGTTGCTGAAAGTAGTGCGTGGCAGATATCCGCGGACGCATTCCGGGGCGATGCATGCGTGCACGAGCGATTCCAATTGTGGTCAGCGTTCTCGTTGTGCTCGCCGGCTACACTGGCCGCGCGATCGGAGTGACTCGCGATCGCACTGAATATTTCCTGCACGTGCACGACGAACTGGCCTATGAAACCGGCTCGTCCCAATGGCACGAGCTTCAGGCCGAAGAACAGGCCAAGGATCTCGAGAGGGCTCTGCAGGCAGGTCCGCCGAAGTGCACGACGTGCTCGTCCTGCAACCCCGCAAAGGCGGCAAGCTAGCTTTCTGCATCGTCCATGGCAGCCGCTTGATGAGCGAATGTTCGCTGTCCGGCATTGCACTGAAGACAGCCAATGGCGAGTACGTATATCGCGACATCAAGCCGAACGACGCCGATGAAGCGTGGCACGAATGCGTCCTGACGATTCGGCGCACGCCGGCAAAAATCACGTTGTCCGATAGCGTCGGCGCGAACGATTTTCCCAGCTGCAAGCAGAACTACTGCGGCTTCCACGGCATGCTGGAGGATCCTGAGTTTGCAGCGTCGGAACGGGTGACCGGTACCCAGGCTATCGCCGATGCGTTGAAAAGCGTCTCTGCCTGCGATTTGCCAAAATAGAATCAGCCCGACAAGAATCGTACGGACTACGGCTCAGGCTGGAATTGTTCCAGACGCAGTTCGAAGTAGGGCTTGCCGTTCTGGCTGATGCGCACGATGCGCGGCCAGCGTACCCCGTGGCTTTCGATGCTGCCATCGAAGTCGAAACGCTGCGCCAGCGTTCCTTCGCCTTCAGGTGCGGGGACATTGTCGGTGAGATAGGCCAGGCGACCATCCGCATTCAAATACATGTCCGCCTCAGGTGCCGACGGGTGTTGAACATGCAATCCACGTCGACCATGACTATCCGCAGGCAATACTCGCAACACGACTCCCGGCTGACGTAGCGTGACAAGACGCATCAAGCCGTAGACCGCATACTGCGCGCGTTCGTGGTGCAAAGACTGGGCCGGCATCTCTGTGCGTTTTCCGTCGCGCGCCATCCAGCCTTGATCGCCGTCGATCTGCAGCGTGCGCAACGTCGCGCGTCCCTTGCTAAGCAACCAGGTATCCGACTGCGCACGCCGGAATGGCTCGACGCGCGATTGGACGCCGAGTTCGATCTTGTTTTCGCCGGCAAATACCGTGGCGCTTCCGCTCCAAGTCAGGACACGCGCGTTGGTCAGCGCTGCCTCGCCACCCGCCGCGTCAATCGCCTGTTGCAGCAATGCCTGCGCCGGGTCCAGCTGAGGCGCGACATGCGCGCATGCTGCAAGCAGCGCGATGGCGGCCACCACGAGCAGCCGTCGATGCAGGCCGTTTGCAAGTGCTGTGATCAGCTCTGTTCGCTCAACGCTGCGTTGTGATAAACCTCCTGAACGTCGTCCAGGCCTTCCAGCCAGTCGATCAGATCGCGCAGGGTCTCGGCAACATCGTCACTGACTGCGACACGGTTTTCCGGGCGCATGACCACGTCCGCGCGCAGCGGCGCGAAGCCTGCAGCAGTCAGCGCCTTCTTGACCGCCTCGAAATGATCGGAGGCACTCAGCACCGTACTTTGCCCGGATTCGCTCTGCACGTCGTCAGCGCCGGCATCGAGCGCCACTTCGAGCAATTTGTCTTCGCTGCCCGGCTTGCTCGTATCGACAACGATTTCGCCGACACGATGAAACTGGAATGCCACCGAACCGCTGGTGCCGAGATTGCCGCCATGCTTGGACAAGGCGTGACGCACGTCGGCAACGGTGCGCTGGGTGTTGTCGGTCATGGCGTCGATGATCAGGGCAACGCCGGAGGGACCATAACCCTCGTAGCGCAGTTCCTGCATATTGTCCGCGCCCTCGGCGCCCGAGCCACGCTTGATCGCGCGCTCGATCGTGTCCTTCGTCATGTTGGCCGACAACGCCTTGTCGATGCCAGAACGCAGGCGCGCGTTGACCGCCGGATCGGCGCCGATGCGCGCGGCAATGGTGATTTCCCTGATCAGCTTGGTGAACGCCTTGGCGCGCTTGGCGTCCTCGACGTTCTTGCGGCCTTCGATGCTTGGGCCTCTGCCCATAGGAATTCCTGCGACGGTAAAGGGAAGGCGGGCATTTTCCCCCAGTCCGGCGCGCAGGCCAAGGCGAATTTTGTAGCGGCGCGGGAAACACCGGATCGGGCACAGATCTCTGGAGCGACCGCGAAAGGGCCTGGTTACATCGACTCTGGCCAGCATCATCGATGAATTTAGGCCTGCCTGAGCGCTGCTGGATCGCAGAACGCGACGACGAGTTTCTCGGCTGCGTCTTCTTGTCGAGAAGGGCTATGGGAAAATCGTGCGATGGATCGACAGCGTGCCGGATACCGCCTCCACGTCCCGGCAAAAACCAACCGCCGTGGGCGTAAGCCGACGGCGGTGTGGTGGAACGATCAGCGAGGTCGGATAAGCCCTTGCCGAATAGCGGCTCGCGCTACTTGCCCTTCTTCTTTTCGGATTTCTCGGCGCGCTTTTCCTTCAGTGTCTTCTCGGGCTTTTTCTTCTGGTCTTTCTTCTGATTCAGGCCTTTGCTCATGGCGTGCTCCAAAGCTGGGGTTGATAAGTGCGGTCCGCCGGGGAGGCATGTGCTCCGGCGGCGTGCACGTTTTAACCCGGAATGCGGCTCGTGCCTAGAGGGGTACCGCCACGACGAACCCTACGATATAAATCGTAGTTTGCTTTAATCTAGGCCAAACCCGTTTCGCTCGCGGAGGCTTCAGTGAAAAAAACATTGGCAGTATGGGCAAGATTTGGCTTGGTGAGCTTGGTCATGGCAATCAGCGCCTGCGGCGGCGGCTCGTCCAACAGCACGCCGGTGATGATGCCGCCGCCGCCTCCAACTCCCCCGCCAACTCCTCCACCGGCGCCGACCCTGGATCCGCAGTACCTTGCATCCGCAGCATCGCCATTCACCAACGGCTGTGACGAGGTAGCGTCGACAGGAACGTTGTTTGCGAATGCGAAAGTCGAGCCCTTGCTGGCAATCGACCCGCTGAACCCGCAGCATTTGATCGGCGTATGGCAACAGGATCGCTGGTCCAATGGTGGCGCACGCGGCATCGTTGCCGGAGTTTCCAACGACGGCGGCAGGACGTGGACGCGACATGCCCTCGCATTCACTCGCTGCGGCGGCGGCAGCGCAGCCAATGGCGGCGGCTACGAGCGCGCGAGCAATCCCTGGGTAACTATCGGCCCGGACGGCGCTGCAAACGTGATTGCGCTGGGTTTCAATGGACAGGTCCTGACGCCCGGCTCGCTCAGCGCCGTGCTGTCGAGTCGGTCCACGGACGGCGGCGCGACTTGGGGACCAACCTCGACGTTGATCCTGGATGGCCCGAGCGCGTTCAACGACAAGGACGTGATCACGGCCGATCCAATAGATCGGCGTTTTGTCTATGCGGTATGGGATCGGCTTGCCAGCAACAACACCGGGCCGAGCTATTTCACCCGCAGCGTCGACGGCGGCGCCACCTGGGAGGCGCCACGCGCGATCTATGATCCCGGCGTCAACAACCAGACCATCAGCAATTTCATTGTGGTGTTGCCGAACGGCAGTGTCATCGACATGTTCCTGGAGATCGACCCGGTCGCCGGCAACGCGCTGGCTTCGCATATCGCGGTGATCCGCTCGACCGACAATGGTTTGACTTGGTCGGCGCCGATCAAAGTCGCCGACAATTTCACCGTCGGCACGCGCGATCCCGACACCGGGACGTTCATCCGCGACAGTGCGCTGATTCCAGAAATCGCCGTCGGCGCGGGCGGCAGCCTGTTCGTCGTCTGGCAGGATTCGCGTTTCAACAACGGCGCACGCGATGCGATCGCGCTGGCGCGTTCCACCGATGGCGGCTTCACCTGGTCTGCGCCGGTGCGCGTGAATGGCGATACTTCCGTGCCCGCGTTTTCGCCGATGGTGCACGCGCGTGCCGACGGCGTTGTCGGCGTCAGCTACTACGACTTCCGCGGCAATACCAGCGATCGCAACACGCTGTTCACCGAGTACTGGCTGGCGCGGTCGGCCAATGCGGTGACGTGGCAGGAAAACCAGATCGCGGGACCCTTTGACCTGGCGCTGGCGCCGCTGACCAACGCACCGGGCTCCGGCGGTTTTTTCCTCGGCGATTATCAAGGGCTGGTCAGCTTCGGCACGCTATTTCAGCCGCTGTTCGTGCAGACCAACGCCGGCAACCTTACGAACCGTACGGATGTATTCGCTGCACCGGCGGTGTCGGTCGCGACCGGTATTTCCGCGGTTGTGGCGAAACTGGCATCGCCAGGCCACGCAATGCCCGCATTCCAGGCGACGCCGGAACTGCAACAACGGGTTTCGAAAAATATCGCGGACGCAATGGAGCGGCGCATTCCAGGTTGGCAACGCTTGCGCGGAAATCAGGACTAGCGCTATGTCGGCTGGCGCTTCCCTGAGATCACCGGCACATGCCATACCGTGTACTTGGGTGGCGTCTCCACGTCGCTGATCATGGAATCGAAATCCGCCCGCACTTCAGCGGGCGCGCGACCGCTCGCCTGCGCCAGGGGCTCGACGTAGCCATCGCGCCACGCACGCAGGATGCCGGCGAAAATTTCGCGTGGCACGCGCAGGGTGTCGACAATGACGTAGTCCATGGCGATGTCGCTGTATCCGCGTTGCTCAAGCAGCGGCGGTGAGTGCCGGCCAATGCGTCCGTCGCAACCAACGCTGTCAAGATAAGCCAGCGCGTTGTCGATCCAAAACTTGTCGGGGTCGCGCGCACCGCGTGGCATGCGCAGCATCGCGTAGTCCTCCGAGAGCAGGTGCAGCCAGCCGTTTGGCTTGAGCACACGGCCGATCTCATCGAGCACGAGACCAAAATTCGGCACGGCCTGCGACATGTGCCGACAGACGACAAGATCGAACGTTGCGGTCGCCTGGGGCAGGGCAAACGCATCGCCCACTTCGTAGCTCACACGATCGCCAAGCGCGGCACTGTCGCGCCGCGCGATGGCCAGATTGCCTTCCAGGATATCGATGCCGACGAGCTGCGCCTGCGGATAGCGCTGCGCCAGGCGCCGGGTTATTTCTCCAGTGCCGCAGCCGAGGTCGAGAATGCGGATTGCGCCGGACAAGCCGTAGCGATCGAATAATTCGTGTTCCTGCGGCCAGATGGCCTGCGCTTGGTACGCCAGATTGCGCGCCATCGATTCGTCGCCCATTTGCTCGGCTTGTGGATTGCGGTCGGTTGTCATCGGAAGCAATTCTCGCTGCTTTGTTCGGTTTGATCGCGGTCGGACATTTCCAAGAGTACGATACTGCTGTTGCACGAGGATACGACGATGCGCGCGATTTGCCTGACTGGGTTGTTGCTGCTCAATGGATTCGCGTTTGCCGCCGGCGGCACGCAAGCGGTGTTGCGCGATCGTTGTGTCGCGGCGATCGGTGCCAGCGGCCAGCCCGCGGACGTCAAAGCATTGCACGAGACAGCGATACCTCTTGCCGAGAGCGGATTCCTGTTTCAATTCGCCGATGCCGCCGGCGCCGCGTTTTCCTGCCAGATCTGCGACGACGGCAACCCGGCGAACCATGCTTGCGGATCGATCGGGCTGGAACTGAGCTGGCGCCCAAAGGACGGCGAAATGAAACGTTTGCCGGCCGAACTCGACAAGAAGTGCGTCTATTTCCTGCAGAAGGAAATGAAGCCGCGCGAAGAGGCGCTGTTCATCGATCACGCGATCGTCAAGCGCATCCAGGTCAGCGCCGATCACACCGACACGCGCTGGATATATAAAATGGAGCTTGATGACAATGCGTTCCGCTGCGTGATTCGCAAGAGCGACGGCAACTTCCGCGTTGAACGCCAGACCGGCGACGACTGGCGGCCGATTGCCGCCGGCGTTCTGTTTTGAATCCAGTTTTTTCGAATCCGGGAGCACGGACATGATCCTGCAAACACTGACTGCATTCGTGTTGAGCACCACGCTGCAAGCGCAGCATTCGCAGAAGGAGCGCTGCGCGCACCATCAGGCGAGCGGGGAGATGATGTGCGTGGATCGCAACGGCCACTGCATGGACGTGCTCGTCGATGGCCAGAATACGGTGGCGCTGACCGACGAAGCGACTGCGCAGCGCGTGCATGCGATCAAGCACGATCAGGATGTCTGCTGGCAACTGATGCAGCCGGTATCGACGAAGTTGCGCGTAAGCGCAAAGGCTGGTGGAATTTTTCCAGCGTTTCTCGGCAAGATCGAGAAAATCGATGCGCACGTATTCCAGCTCGCTGATTTCGATCCGGCGGTGGACAGCCGCCTCGACCAGGTCGAAGGCGTGCGCATGGAGGCCGACGGCGATCCAAACGGAACCTGGAGCCTGACCAGCGAACGTCCGCTGAAGGCCGGCGAATATGTCGTGGCGTTCCAGGTGTTCGGCGTCGGCAACTGGGACAAGCAGGCCGTGCTGCTCAAGCTCGATCCCGTCTTGCCGCCGGGACCTGCCGACAAGACGGGTGTGGGAGACTAGATGTCCCGCGCGTTCAGCCCATGAAAAACGCGTTGAGCTTGTTGCCGTCCAGGTCGCGGAAGTAGCCGGCGTAGAAACCCTCGCCGCGCGGTCCGGGCGCGCCTTCGTCGGTGCCACCCAACTCCAGCGCTTTTTTGTACAAGGCATCAACTTTGGCGGCGCTATCCATGACAAGTGCGAGCATGACGCCATTGCCGACGGTGGCGGCTTGGCCGTTGTGCGGTTTGATCACGCCGAACGCCGGTTGCTTCGGCGATACGATCCAGGCAATGAATTTGTCCGATTCCATGTAGCGTTTTGCGCCGATCGTGCCGAGCAGGGCGTCGTAGAACTTGGCAGCGCGGGGCAGATCGTTGGTTCCGACAGTGGTATAGCCAATCATGGGGAACTCCTTGGGTGACAACGCGTGGCAGGATTTCATGCGCATTTGCGCAAGTAAAGTGGCATTTCGGCAAAGTGCTAGGCTTGCGCAGAAGCGGCAACTCCACGGCGCAATCGCATGAAAAGCGTATACATTTATCTCATTCCCGCGTTATGGCTGGCCTGGGGTGTTTACTGGTTGATCGCAGCCGTCAACGTGAAAGCCACTGCGCGCAGCGAAAGTGCGGCGTCGCGCGCGGCGCATCTGGTTCCGCTCGCGATCGCCGGCATCTTGCTGGCTTCGCGACACCTGCCGATCTCGTTTCTTTATGTGCGTTTAATCGAGCCGACAACGTTCACTTTTTTTCTCGGGACGGGGATTGTTGCCTCGGGATTGGCAATTGCGGTTTGGGCGCGGACGATACTCGGGCGCAATTGGAGCGGCATTGTCACGCTCAAGCAGGATCACGAATTGATCCGCAACGGCCCGTACCGCTGGGTGCGCCACCCGATCTACACCGGGCTGCTGCTGGGTTTTCTTGGCACTGCGATCGCGTTGGCGCAGTGGCGCGGCGTGTTTGCCTTCCTGATCGTGCTGGCAGCGCTATGGCGCAAGCTGCGCCATGAAGAGCGCTGGATGGGCGAGGTGTTTGGCGCTGACTACGCGAAATATCGCAGCGAAGTTGCCGCGCTGATTCCCTTCGTGCTGTAGACGCGATGCCGCATTGTATTCAATTGGAAATGTGCGCATGAAGCGACCCGCTGGCGAGGGCACGGCGCCACCGGGCGAAGTGCATCGATTGTTTTTTGCGTTGTGGCCGGACGCGGCAACGCGCGCGCGGATCGCAGCGGCGACGGACCTCTTGAAGCAATATCCGCATCAGCGCGGACGCTGGCTCAAGCCGCATCGCTACCACATTACCCTGCATTTTCTTGGCTATTTTTCCAGCACGCCGGATGCGCTGGCTACTCGAGCCTGCGATGTGGCCGCCGGAGTGGATGGGAGTGCTTTCACGCTGACCCTGGATCGCGCCGGCAGCTTCCGCAATCGCTCGATACCCTGGTGGTTGGGTTGTGCGCAGATTCCCGCAGAAATGAGTGATCTTTGCAGTCAGCTTGCAGCAGCGATGCGTCGTGGCGAGATCGCCTACGATTCGAAATTGCCACTGACGCCACACGTCACTGTGCTGCGGGATAGCGACGTAACGTTGCCATCGACGTCTGTTCCGCCGCTGCGCTGGCAGGTCGAGGAATTTGTATTGATCCACAGCAGCATCGGGGCTCAATCGCAATATCGCTTGCTGGGACGCTGGCCGCTGCGCCAGGACTGCTGTGTTGCAACGCCAAAAAGCGAGTAACGCCCGAGGCTGGCACCCGAATTGCTTCATTTTGCACTGACGCGTGCTCGTTTCACGCCGGCAAACAGGGAATCATGTTGTTGCTTACGCCAATGGCCATCACCGCGGATCACGATTCGCCCTTGCGGCAATTCGTCGAACGCGGCTATCGCACGCGTCTTTTCGGCCTGGGTTTGGGGGTGTTCTGCATCGCCTCCGTGCTGTACGAAAATGCGGCGCATGTGGCGATCTGGTGCCTGCTGGCCGCCAATGTCTGCGCCTGGCCGCCGCTCGCTCGTGCGCTGGCCCTGCGCAGCGCCGATCCGGTCATCGCGGAAACGCGGAATCTACTCATCGATTCGGCCATGGGTGGTGCCTGGATCGTACTCATGCATTTCAATCTGCTGCCGAGCGTACTGATTGCTCTGGTGCTGGCCATCGACAAGATCAAGGTCGGCAGCTGGCAGTTGCTGGTGCGCAGCCTGGTGGTGCAGTTGGCCAGCTGCGTGCTAGTGGCCGCGATTCATGGACTAGTGTTTGCGCCGGAGACGACGATGCTCAATATCGCCGCGTCGCTGCCGTTGCTTATTGCCTATCCCCTGGCGATGAGCGTTTCCTCGCGCGCTTTGACCCAAACGGTGCGTGAACAGAATCAGCGTCTGGCACGGCTTCATCGCGACACGCCGTCCGAATTGCCGGACCCGGCCCAGTAGCGACTTCGCTGCGACTTCAGCCTGTGGTATCGCAGAATCTGCGACGGAAGGCTCGGTAATACCCGCATGATTGCTTAATATGCCCGGCACGTATTGCGGGGATGAAGCACGCATGAAGTTTTCACGAAACCTGGGTTTGGCGCTGTCGCTCGCGGCATTCAAAGCCAGCGCGGCTGGCGACTTCATTTTCGAAAGCGATTTCGACGGCGCCTGGATTTCCGGCTACTACGTCGGCTATCAGGCCAGCATGTATCCGATTGCAGAAGTGGATTTTGCCGCATTGACGCACCTGGTCGTCGGCCGCGTGGTGCCGAACGCGGACGGTTCGCTGGATAAAACATTCGACATCGATGCCGTCAATGGGCCGATCTGGGCCAAGCAGGCAACGGCCGCTGCCCACGCGCACGGGGTCAAGGCCATCGTGATGCTGGGCGGCGAAGGGGCCAACAACTGGGGCAGTGCGGCTTCGCCAGTGCATCGCGCAACGTTCGTGGCCAATCTGGTGCAGATGGCCAACGAGTATGCGTTCGACGGCTTCGATCTGGACTGGGAACCACTGTATACGGCCGACCAACCGAATTTCACGGCGCTCGCCCAGGCGCTGCGTGCCGCTCGACCGGGCGTGATCCTGACCTTTCCCGTGGGTTGGATCAATGCGAATTTCGCCAGCTCGCCCGATCCGTTCTATGCCAACATCGCGCCGCTGTTCGATCAGATCAACATGATGACGTACAGCATGGCCGACTCCGAAAATCATGGCTGGAGCGGATGGCAGAGCTGGCACAGCTCGGCGTTGTCCGGCGAGACCGGCAGCACGCCCAGTTCGGTGCAAAGCAGCGCGAACTATTACCTGGCTGGCGGTGTGCCGGCGAGCCGACTCGGCGTGGGTATCGGTTTCTACGGCACCTGCTGGTCGGGCGTGACCTTGCCGCATCAAAGCGGGGGCACCACGCTCGCCAGCGACAACACGATCAGCTTTGAAAACATCATGACCAGGTACTACAGCGCCGCACTGCGCAAATACGACAGCGCGGCGCAGGCTCCGTATCTGAGCTCAGCCACAGCGTTTGGCAGCATGCCTCCGCAATGCACATTTCTTTCCTACGAAGACGCGCAATCCGTTGCCGCCAAGGGCGCGTACACGCGGCAGAACAAGCTTGGCGGAACGATCATCTGGACGATCGGCGAAGGCCATCAGGTAGAATTGCCGGCCGGGCAACGCGACCCCTTGCTGGAAGCAGTACGCGCCGCCTTTCGACCCTGAACAACCGTGGCGTATGATGCGGGCGCGCCGGTCAACGGTGCCCTTACGGGATGTCCACCGTGTCCACCCGCGATCCACGCGTCGATACCTACATCGCCAATTCGGCTGAATTTGCCCAGCCGATTCTCGTGCACTTGCGCCAGATCGTGCACAAAACATGTCCGCAAGTGGAAGAAACGCTGAAGTGGAGCATGCCCGCGTTCATGTACCACGGCATGCTCTGCGGAATGGCGGCGTTCAAGCAGCATTGCACGTTCGGTTTCTGGAAGCACAAACTGGTTGTCGGCGAGGAACGTGATGCACAAGCCATGGGGCAGTTCGGCCGAATCGCGCGACTTGCCGATCTGCCGTCGGCGAAAATACTGGCGAGCTACATCAAAAAGGCAATGCAGCTGAACGAGGACGGCGTCAAAGCGCCGCGCGCGATGCCAAAACAGAAGCCTGCGCCGCGTGTGCCGGATGACCTTGCTGCAGCACTGAAGAAGAACCGCAAGGCCGCTGCTACATTTGCCGCGTTCAGCCCGAGCAACCAGCGCGAATATGTCGAATGGATCAGCGAAGCCAAGCGCGACGAAACACGGGCAAAACGGCTGGCGACGACGATCGAGTGGCTGGCGGAAGGCAAAATTCGCAACTGGAAATACGTGGACTGTTGAAAATCCCTCCGCAGCGCAAATCTTGAACAGCGCAAGGCGAGCTGGCAATCGGTCGCCGCCCCCATAGGAGCAACATGAGTACGACCTTGATCATCATCGCGATCACCGCGGTGATTTCGATGCTTGCGCTGAGCAACATCAGCCTGATCCACCGGCTGATTCTGTGGCCGCCGGCAGTCAATCGCGACCATCAGTACTACCGGCTCGTCACCTACGGTCTCATTCATGCCGACCCTCAGCATTTGCTGTTCAACATGCTGACCTTGTATTTCTTCGGACAGGCGATGGAGCCGTTGTACAACGGGTTTCTAGGTCCGTTCGGCTTTGCAATTTTCTATGTCGGCGGGTTGATCGTCTCGATTCTGCCGACCTATCTGCGCAATCGGAACAACGCGCAATATCGCAGCCTGGGGGCGTCCGGAGCCGTTTCCGCCGTGCTGTTCGCGTTCATCCTGATTCAGCCATGGGCCACGATCCTGGTTTTCTTCATTCCGTTGCCGGCGATCGTCTACGCGGTGCTGTATATCGGCTACAGCATCTACATGGACCGTCGCAGCGCGGACAACATAAATCACAGCGCGCACTTGTGGGGCGCGCTTTACGGCGTGATTTTCACCATTGTGATGGCGCCGCAGGTCATTGGCGTGTTTCTTTCCAGCCTCGGGCATCCACACTTCGGTCTGGGGAATTGAAAATAGATGTAAATCCCGACAGACGGTGTTGAGACGCCGCCGCGCTCAGCCGCGATTCAACCTGGCGGGTCTAAATTGCAAGCATGTAAACAGCAGGAGAGGGGTAATGAAACGTGTAATGAGTCTGGTCTTGGCCGCGTGCGCGTTCGCAACGCTGGGTGGCTGCGTATACGGACCTGGCTACTACCAGCGCCCCGGCGTGGTGTATGACGATGGCGCCAATGTCGGGTACGACTCTGGCTATGCCTACGCGCCGGGATATCGCGGCTACGCCTACGATCCCTGGTATGGCAGCTATGGGTCTGGTTACGGTCCGTGGTTTGGACTCGGCTTCTCCAGCAGCTATTACTTTGGTGGCCATCATGGACACGGACACGGCGGCGGTCATCATGGCGGCAACGGGCATGGAGGCGACCACCACAACGGTGGTTCTCACAATGGCTCGCATGGTGGTCATCACGGACACTGATCTTGTGAGCCGGTGATATCCGGCGCTAACGAAAAAGGGCGTCCCGCAGGGGACGCCCTTTTTTTTTGCGCGATGCAATTCGCGCATTTCATTCGTTGCACGCACAGACAGCGGAATCCCATTCTAGCGGTTGTGAAGGCCTTTGTGCAGTCTGGCCGCGTTGACGGCGAATGCTATGATCCGGGCATGGCAATCGTCGCGGAAAAACTCAATGCGGTGCTGCCAGGACGCTTCGCGTACCTGATGGGCCTGTATGCTGAAAACTATCATCGGCTGACACGCCTGTTCGCACCGCAGACCCTGGACATCGGCAGCTACCGCTCCAGCGTCGACGATGGCCTGGATCTGTACCTGGAAGTCGTGGAACGCCACCCCTACACGATGGAATTGCATCTGACCTACTGCATGGCCGACCGCGATACCGGCGGCCCCGCTCCGTCGGCGTGGCTGCGTATCTATCGCGATGCCCACGTGGCGGAAGCAACGCACTGCCATCCCGGCAAGCGCCTGTGGCACGCGCTGGGCCCATTTCCGCCGGCAAAAACCGTCTTCGAACATCGTATGCGCATGGCCAGCTTCCTCAATCGCTGGGTTGAGTATCTGGCCGAGCAGGGGCATTCGCGCGGCACGCTTGAGCCGGTAGAGTCAGGCGCACTGCCGCACTGCGCCTGAATTGGTCCCCAGCCTGCGCAAACGTTTGCCGTTTGCCATCTGTTTGTAATCTGACCACGGCATGCTGAGCGCACCTTTGGCTTGGCCCGTGTCCGATGGATACCCTGCTTTACTGGCTGGATCGCGGCGACTGGGTCGCGCAATTGCAGCACGCCTGGATCTGGGCGTCGCTGACCACAGCACTGACGATCGCAACGATCGCGGGGATCGCCATCATCGGCCGCCGCTATGACGCCGTCGAACGGCGCTTCGAGCAGCCGCGCGAGCAAGCCTGACACGGCGGGCGCCGGCGCGTTGTATACAAAGCAAATGCGCTGGTCGCGAACACACCGCGTGCGTTCGCACAGAAAATCCTGTAAAAAACCGCCAGCCCATTCGGGTGGCTTCGATACGAATCCGATGAAATATGCCGAGCCGATACGATGAGTACGCGCAAGGTTCTGTTGTTGAGCGTTTCGGCTGGCGCCGGTCATGTGCGCGCCGCCGAAGCACTGCGCGCGACTGCCGAGCTTGAATTGGCGGACGTCCAGGCATTGCACCTGGATGTCATGGACTACGCCTCAGCGACGTTCCGCCGGCTGTACAGCGATGCCTATATCAAGCTCGTCAACAACCATCCGGCGCTGTGGGGAATGCTTTATCAGATCACGGCGGATGCAAAATCCGACGCGACAATGAACAAGGTGCGGCGTTCGATCGAGCGCATGAACACGCGCGCCCTGGGCAAGCGCATTGCAGAGTTCGCCCCCGACGCAATCATCTGTACTCATTTTCTGCCGGCGGAAATCCTCATGCACGAGATCCGTCGCGCGCGCCTGGACATACCGGTCTGGGTGCAGGTGACGGATTTTGACCTGCACCGCATGTGGGTCATCCCGCACATGGCCGGTTACTTCGCCGCGAACAGCGAAATCGGTTTCCGCATGCGCGCGGTTGGCCTGGCGGATGCGTCGGTGCATGTCGTCGGCATTCCGATCATGCCAGTGTTTTCGCAACCGCTGGATCGCGGCGAGTGTGCGCGCGAGCTGGGGCTGGATTCGCAGCGTCGCATCCTTTTGCTGATGGGCGGCGGGGCAGGCGTAGGCAACCTGGAGCAAGTGGCGGCACACTTGCTTGGCCTCGACGTGGATTTCCAGCTGATCGTGCTGGCGGGAAAGAATGCGGCGGCGCTCACGGCATTGAGCGCGCTCGCCGACAAGCATCCATCGCGTCTGTTCCCGCAGGGCTTTACAAACCAGATCGAGCGGCTCATGGCTTGTGCGGATCTGGTGATCACCAAACCGGGTGGCTTGACCAGTTCGGAATGCCTGGCGATGGGCCTGCCGATGATCGTGCACTCGCCGATTCGGGGGCAGGAAGAGCGCAACGCGGATTATCTGATGGAACAGGGCGCTGCATGGAAAGCGATCGATAGCGTCGGCCTGGAGTATCGCGTCGCCGAGTTGCTCGCTGCGCCGGCCAAGCTTGCGCAAATGCGCGAGCGTGCGCGTTCGCTGGCGCGGCCGCATGCAGCACGCGAGGTCTTGCGCATCGTCCTCGCCGCCGCCTCAGAACGTGGTGCTGCATGAGCCAGGCGCAAATCGTCGACGAGATCGCGAGATTCCGGCGTCTGCTGTTGCCGACGTTCATCGGCGTGCTCGTCATCGCCTATTTCCTGGCGAATGTCGAGATCCAGATCGAGGGCCCCGCCGGCTGGGCTGCGAACTTGCCGACCTGGCGTCTGGCTTCGAACTGGTGGCTGGAGATTTTCTGGGGCGGACGCGAAATGACTGGCTACCACGCCTGGATATTTCCCTGCATTACGCTTTTTTTCCATTTTCCACTTGTATTTTTCGGCCACTGGTCTTGGCGAGCGGAAGCGCGCGTGCTCGGATGCATCCTATTTTTCTGGATCGCCGAAGACTTTCTATGGTTTGTGCTCAATCCCGCATTCGGCCTGGAGAAATTCCAGCCGGGCAATATTCCCTGGCACATTCACTGGTGGGGCCCGGCACCCACCGACTATTGGGTGTTCCTGAGTGTCGCGGCGGCACTGTTTTCGTTATCCTGCGCCGCACCCCGCGCCAATCATTCCGGACGCCTGTTCATCCGCATGAAATGAATACGAAGACAGCAAATCTACGCGAACGCGCCGCCTGGCAGGCGCTGGTCGCACACTACGACACGATCCGCGACACAAGCCTGCGCGAGATGTTCGACGCCGACGCGCAGCGCGGACAACGTCTGACGGCCGAGGCAGCAGGCCTGTACCTGGACTACTCCAAGAACCGGATTTCCGACGAGACGCTACGCCTGCTGTTCGCACTGGCCGACGAATGCGATGTGCGTCAACGTATCGACGCGATGTGGCGCGGCGACAGGATCAATAGCACCGAACGCCGCGCCGTGCTGCATGTCGCCTTGCGCGCGCCGCGCGGGGAAAAATTCCTGGTCGATGGAACGGACGTGGTTGCCGACGTCCATGCGGTGCTCGATCGCATGGCCGGATTCAGCGAGCGCATCCGCAGCGGCGACTGGAAAGGGCATTCCGGCAAGCGCATCCGCAACGTGGTCAACATCGGCATCGGTGGTTCGGATCTGGGCCCGGTAATGGCCTACGAAGCGCTGCGACACTACAGCCAGCGCGATTTGCGCGTCATCTTCGTTTCCAACGTGGACGGCACGGACTTCAGCGAAGCGGTGCATGGTCTGGATCCGGCTGAGACGCTCTTCATCGTCTGCTCCAAGACATTCACCACACAGGAAACGTTGGCAAATGCCCACGCGGCGCGCGCGTGGCTTTTGCACGCGCTTGGCGACGAGAAAGCAGTCAGCCGTCATTTTGTCGCAGTTTCCACAAATTCTGCGGAAGTGGCGAAGTTCGGCATCGATACCGCGAACATGTTCGGGTTCTGGGACTGGGTCGGCGGGCGCTACTCGATGGATTCGGCGATCGGCCTGTCGACGATGATCGCGATTGGCGCGGAAAATTTCCGCGCCATGCTCGCCGGCTTTCATGCCATGGACGAGCATTTCCGCAGCACGCCGTTCGAACGCAATCTGCCAGTACTGCTGGCCTTGCTGACGATCTGGCATACGGACTTCTTCGATACTGCCACTGTCGCGGTGTTGCCCTATGAGCAATACCTCAAACGTTTTCCAGCTTACCTGCAGCAGCTGGCGATGGAGAGCAACGGCAAGCACGTGACCCACGCGGGCGCGCGCGTGGACTACCAGACCAGCCCGATCTACTGGGGCGAACCCGGCACCAATGGCCAGCATTCGTTCTATCAGTTGCTGCACCAGGGTACGCGCGTGGTGCCTTGCGACTTCATCGGTTTCTGCCGCAGTCTCAATCCACTCGGTGCCCAGCACGATCTGTTGATCGCGAACCTGTTTGCACAGGCGCAAGCCCTGGCCTTTGGCAAGACCGCCGACCAGGTGCGCGCCGAGGGTACTGCCGAGGCCTTGATTCCGCATCGTTGCTTCGACGGCAATCGCCCGAGCAATGTCATTCTGGCGGAAGTCCTCACTCCGGGGACGCTCGGCGCCCTTGTCGCTTTGTACGAACACAGCGTTTTTATACAAGGCTGCATTTGGGATATCGATTCGTTCGACCAGTGGGGTGTGGAGCTGGGCAAGCAGCTGGCCACGCGCATCGCACCCGAACTAGATGCCGCGGCAGCGGAGCCATGCGCGCACGACAGCTCGACCAATGCGCTGATCCAGCGCTATCGGCGATTCAAACGATCGACCTGAATCGCGCCAGGCGCCCGCGGGCTCCGAAAGTTGCTTGAGCGCGCAATCCCGCTAGAATGCCGCACCTCGCAATAGCCGCGCCGCCCTTGGCGTGGTCCGTTTCGTGCTTCTTTTCCGTAGATTTCAGGGGAAACTTCGTGATTGGAAAATTCGTTACTGCGCGTGCCGGGTATCGCATTGCACCGCTGGCTGGCGCCATCGCTCTGGTCTTCGCCAGTTCGGCGCCCGCTGCAACTATCCCGGTGAATGACGCAACTGCGGCGGGCGGCGTAGCCGGCAAGTGCACCCTTGTCGATGCGGCAACTTCGATCAATCAGGCCAGCCTCGTCGGTAGCTGCAGCAATAGCGGCGGCGCGTTCGGCAGCAACGACACCATCGACCTTTCAGGCTTTGCGTCACCAACGACGATTACTTTCAAAGGGGCGACAGTGATGACCCCGGCTTCCGGCCTGGCGCTCACGAAACCGGCGACGATCAGCGGAAACCTGGATGCGAGCGGCAAGCCGCTGGTTACGATCACACGCACGAATGAGGCGCCGCTTAACGTCCGCTTGATCGACACGACGATGAACCTGACTTTGCGTGGTGTTCGCTTGTTCAATGGGCGCGCGCAGCCTACCGGCAATGGCGGCGCGATCCAGTCCGGCGCAGGCGCGAATCTGACTCTGATCAACTCGACGGTCAGCTTGAGCTTTGCGGTCGGCAGCGGAGGTGGCATCGACGCGCAGGGCGCGGTTACGCTGATCAATTCCACCGTCTACGGCAATACGGCGGGCGGGGCCGGTGGTGGTATCCATGTCGGGGCATCCGGCTCCGTCACTGCCACCGGCACGACCATCAACGCCAATACCACGTCGGGCGGTAGTGGCGGCGGTATCAGTGCAACCACGGTTGCGCTGACCAATTCCACGGTCAGCGGCAATTCTGCACAGGTGGACGGCGGCGGCATCTACACGCAGAACGCGACGCTGAATTTTTCCACCATCGCGGGGAATTTCGTCCTCACCAGCGGCATTGGCGCGGGGATTGCCCTGGGATCGCAGGCGGCACCCACACTGGCTGCAACCGCGACTCTCATTTACGACAATACGCCAGGCGACGACGTTGACAGCACCGTCGCGCGGACGCTGGCCGGCAATCACAACCTGGTTGGCGTTGTCAGTCACTTTATCAACCTGCCGCCGGACACTATTGCCTGCGATCCGAAGCTTGATTTGCTTGCCGACAACGGCGGTCCCACGCAAACGCATGACTTGTCCGTGACTTCGTGCGCGATCGATGCGGGTCCCGTTTTTCCGCCGGGTACGCTTCCTTCGGATCAGCGCGGCAGCCACTATGCGCGACGCGTCGGCAGCGCTACGGATATCGGCGCGTTGGAGACTCTCCTTGGGGCAACGAACGACCGGATTTTCTACGACGGCTTCGGCTTGTAAGACGGGCGCACGCATTCCGGTCTGTTGTCATTGCGCGTACGACAAGAGTCCGGCATGGAGCACAGCTACGACTATCTGATTGTCGGCGCCGGCATGACTGCCGACGCCGCAGCCAAGGCGATTCGTGAAGGCGACGCCGCAGGTCGCATTGGTATCGTCGGCGACGAAATCCGTGCGCCGTACGAACGGCCGCCCTTGTCCAAGGCGCTGTGGAAAGGTGACAAGGCGACCGAATCGATCGACCTGGGGACAATCAAGAGCGGCGCGACCCTGCATCTTGGCCGGCATGTCACGGCGTTGGACCCTGCCAATCGAATCGCGCGTGATGCCCGAGGCGATACCTATCGCTATCGCCGACTGTTGCTTGCGACCGGCGCCGCACCACGACGCTTGCCGTTCGCCGGCGAGCGCGTCATCCACTATCGCACGTTGGACGACTACCTGACGCTGCGCAAGTATGCCGTCGCCGGGGCGAGGATCGCAGTCATCGGCGGGGGCTTTATCGGCAGCGAGATCGCTGCGTCGCTGGCAACGTTCGGTTGCAAAGTCACGATGCTGTTCCCGGGTGATGCGATCGGCGCCGGGCGCTACCCGAAAGTCTTGGCCGCCTTTCTCAATTCCTATTTTCGCGAACGCGGCGTTGAAGTACGCGCCGGGGTCAAAGTTGCCGGCGGCAACGCCGACGCCAGCGGTGGCGATCTGACCCTGTCGGACGGCAATAATTTGCGCGTCGACGCGGTGGTTGCGGGCCTCGGCGTGACCCCAAACACGAGCCTGGCCGAGCAGGCCGGGTTGAAAGTGGACAACGGCATCGTCGTCGACGACTGGCTGCGCAGCAGTGATCCGGATATCTGGGCAGCTGGCGATATCGCCAATTTCCACAATGCCGCATTGGATACACGCCTGCGGGTGGAGCATGAGAATGCCGCAATCAGCATGGGCCACCACGCAGGCCGCGTAATGTCCGGCGCCGATGACGCCTACACAACGCTGCCGTTCTTTTACTCGGATCTGTTCGACCTCGGCTATGAAGCGGTCGGCTTGCTCGACGATCGTCTTGATGTCGTCGAGAACTGGACCCAGCCATATCGCGAGGGCGTCGTCTACTACCTCGACGATGGCCGCGTCCGCGGTGTGCTGCTGTGGAATGTATGGGGTCAGGTCGAAGCCGCGCGCGAGCTGATTGCCGAGCGCGGCCCATTCGATGCGGAGAGCGTGCGCGGGCGTTTGCCCCGTTTGACCTGAGTCGGGATCACAATTGTCCCCTTGCGCATGTTGTATATTTGCGCAGAACAGCGCCTGGGGATGACGTGATGAACCCGCAACCTGCCGATCGTTTCCGCAATTTGTGTCGCGTCGCGCTTGTTGGCTGCATGGCATGGCCAGCATTTGCGCACGCCATTGCAATCTTTGCGCTGACCAACCTCGACAGCATCGTGGAATTCGATAGTGCGACGCCCGGCACGGTGCATGCGCTACCCACGCTTGTCGGGTTCGGCGCGGGTGAGGACCTGATCGGTATCGACCTGCGACCGGCGAATCAGCGCCTGTATGCGCTGACCAGAAGCCCGGTCAATGTCGGCCATCTGTATACAATCAATACATCAACCGGCGAAGCGACCCTGATCGGCACCTTGGCAGCGGACCCAGCGGACGTGACGGTGCCTTACACAGCCCTCAGCGGCATCCACTTCGGGATGAATTTCAATCCCGTTCCCGATCGCCTGCGCCTGGTCAGCGACGACGGCACGGATATGCGCGTGAACGCTGACACTGCATTGGTGATTACCGACGCTGCGATGAATCCCGGCACGCCGCATGTCGTCGGAGTCGCCTACACGAATTCGTTCGCGGGAGCGACGACCACCACGCTCTACGACATTGATTCGACCAGCGATCATCTGTTGATCCAGAATCCGCCGAATAACGGCACACTCATCGATATCGGCGCACTGGGTGTCGCTGCAGGTGACACACTCGGTTTCGATATCGCTACGCTGGCCGCAGTCAACTACGCCTACGCCGGATTGACCGTCGGCGGAACCACCGGTCTGTACACGATCAATCTGACCAGCGGTGCCGCGAGCCTTTTGGGCAACATCGGCACCGGCAGCGTTCCTGTGATAAGCATCGCGGCCGATGTGGACTACATTTTCAGTAGTGGATTCCAGTAAGCGGCTTGCTAGTTGTTCGGGCCTGGGCCCCTCGCTACTGGTCCAACATTTAGTTTAGTGGTGACAGAAAACGATCGACGCGTGGTTTGTACCAACGATCCGCGTCCAGCGAATACGCAACCCGGAAGGCGCGGCCGACGATGCTGTCGCGCTGCACGAAACCGATGTAGCGCGAATCCTCGCTGTTGTCGCGGCTGTCGCCGAGGAAAAGATATTGATCAAACGGAACTCTGATGGGACCGAACGAGCGCATTGCCGCGCGCTGCGGCAACACCATGATCGAATGCGGCCGCTCGGCTAATTTCTCGGTCGCATAGCGGTGATCCAGCGCGCGCGTGGCCTGCGGCAGATCCGCATCTGGGATATCGGAAGCTGGTGTGTAATCGATCGCGACACCGTTGATGAGCAATTGCTCGTCGCGCATTTCCACTGTGTCACCGGGCAAACCCACGATGCGCTTGACCAGGACAGTGCTGTTATCTTTCGGCGAAGTGAAGATCACGATATCGCCGCGCTGTGGATCGTTGCCCTTGGTCAGGCGCGTGGTCGTGAACGGGACACGCAGACCGTAGGCTTGCTTGTCGATGAGGATGCGATCGCCTTCGACGATGGTCGGGTTCATCGATCCGCTGGGGACAACCATCCAATCCGCAAGCGCCGAGCGGAACACCAGCATCAATGCAAAAAAGATCAGCAGCGATTTGTTGGCAGCCAGAAGTCGCATACAGCGGCGGTGCAGGGGCATGGCGAGCGGTTCCGTCGGATCGTGTCGAAAACAGACCCGAGGACCATCTTGTTAGTTCCAACCACGTAGGGCGCGTCTTAGACGCGCTCTTGTCGAAACGATGCATCCAAGATGCACCCTACTTGCTTTGTTTGCGCCGCTGCGTAGCGCTGCGAGAACAAGCAGTTCGCGAAACGACGCGGTGCACTCGTATCTGCAGCGCCTACACCGCCTCGAAAATCCCCGCCGCGCCCATGCCGGTGCCGATACACATCGTCACCATTCCATACTTCTGTTTGCGCCGGCGCAGACCATTCACCAGGGTCGCAATGCGTACCGCGCCGGTCGCGCCCAGCGGATGACCGAGGGCGATCGCGCCGCCCAGTGGATTGATCTTGTCGGGGTTGAGGCCCAGGTCCTTGATCACGGCCAACGCTTGCGCGGCGAACGCTTCGTTGAGTTCGATCCAGTCCAGATCGTCCTGCTTGATGCCGGTCTGTTTGCAGACCTTCGGGATTGCAGCCTTAGGCCCAATGCCCATGACTTCCGGAGGCACGCCAGCGACGGAAAATCCGACAAAGCGAGCCAGAGGTGTCAGGCCGTAATCCTTAATCGCGCGTTCGCTTGCAAGCAGGACGGCACCTGCGCCATCGGACATTTGCGACGAGTTGCCGGCGGTGACACTGCCGCCCGCGCGAAATACGGTCTTGAGTTTGGCCAGAGCTTCGAGCGTGGTCCCTGCGCGCGGACCTTCGTCGATCTTGATGACGCGTGAGTCATCCACAATGCTGCGTTTGTTCAAATCCGGATAATGATCGGCCAGGGTGTATGGCGCGATCTCGTCGGCAAATTCACCCGCTGCGATGCCGGCCAGCGCCTTGGCGTGGCTGGCGACGGCGAACGCATCCTGCTGCTCGCGCGTGATCTGCCATTGTTCGGCGACTTTCTCGGCGGTGATGCCCATGCCGTACGCGATGCCGATGTGTTCGTTCTCGTAGATGCGCGGATTGAAAACCGGGTGATAGCCCATCATCGGCACCATGCTCATGCTTTCAGTGCCGCCGCCAATCATGAGGTCGGCCTCGCCGAGACGAATGCGATCGGCCGCCATCGCCACGGCTTGCAGCCCGGACGAACAGAACCGATTGACGGTCACCGCTGCCACGACGTTCGGCAGGCCGGCCAGCAGCACGGCGATGCGTGCGATGTTCATGCCTTGTTCGGCCTCGGGCATGGCGCATCCGATCACTGCGTCGTCGATGCGTGCTTTATCCACCGAAGGACATTTGGCCAATGCCGCATCGATCGCGAACGCCAGCATGTCATCCGGCCGAGTGTTGCGAAATACTCCGCGCGGAGCCTTGCCCACCGGGGTGCGGACTGCGGCGACGATATAGGCGTCTTGAATTTGTTTGCTCATTGGTTTCTCCGTCGTCGTCGCTTAATTGCGCAGGGGCTTGCCGGTCTTCAATGTAGTCATGATGCGCTCTTGGGTTTTCGGCATTTGTCCCAGCGCGACGAAATGTTTGCGCTCCAGATCGAGCAGCCATTGTTCGTCGACGGTGGAGCCGCGTTCGACCTGGCCGCCGCACAGCACGTCGGCAATTCGCGAGGCGATTTCCATGTCATGCGCGGAGATGAAGCGGCCCTCGATCATGTTGACGAGGCCGGCCTTCAACGTCGCTGTAGCCACATCCCCCGCAACCGTGATCTGCCGCGCGGGCAATGGCGGGCGATAGCCGGATTCAGCGAGCGCGTTCGCTTCGTTCTTGGCCACGTACAGCAACTCGTCGGCATGGAACACGACCACGTCGCTGGCGCGCAGAAGTCCCATTTCCTTGGCTTCGAGCGCACTGGCTGAGACTTTCGCCATTGCGACCGTCTCGAAATAGCTCTTCAACTGGGTGAACACATCGCCGCCGACCGCATTCTGCGCAGCGCGGATCGCGATTTCCTTCAGACCGCCGCCGGCCGGCAACAGCCCCACACCGGCTTCTACCAGGCCGATATAACTTTCCAATGCGGCAACCGTGCGCGCCGAATGCATCTGGAATTCGCAGCCGCCTCCGAATGCCATGCCGCGGATCGCCGAGACGACAGGCACCAGCGAGAATTTGATGCGCATGCTGGTCTGCTGGAAGCGATTTATCATGGCATCGAAGTCGTCGACTTTGCCGGCTTGCAGCGCGGTCATCGCGCCGGAAAGATCGGCGCCGGCACTGAACGGCTCGCTGTCCTGCCAGATCACCAGACCCTTGAAGTTGCGCTCGGCCTCATCGACCGCCTTGTGAATGCTGTCGATCACGCCGGAGCTGATCGTGTGCATCTTGGTCTTGAACGATAGGATGGCGATCCCGTCACCGCCTAGATTCCACAAGCGCGCATCGTCGTTCTCGAAAATGGTCTTGCCCTTGTCGACCGGCGCGCCGAGCACGGTTTCAGGAAACAGCTGGCGTTTGTACACCGGCGCGTTCGAGGGCGGCAGGTACTTGTCGGTGGCCGGCGAATACGAGCCCTGGGCTGTGTGTACGCCCTGGCGCTTGGCATCGCTGGCCCAGGCGGGCAGGGGCGCCTTGCTCATTGCCTTGCCGGCGGCGATATCCTCCGAAATCCACTGCGCGACCTGCGCCCAGCCGGCGGCCTGCCAGGTTTCGAATGCGCCCAGTGACCAGCCGTAGCCCCAGCGCAGGGCGAAGTCCACATCGCGCGCAGTGCTGGCGATATCGGCCAGGTGGAAGGCGGAATAGTGGAAAAGGTCGCGAAAGACCGCCCAGAGGAATTGTGCCTGCGGGTCGGTGCTCGCTCGGAGCCCGCCAAGTTTTTCTGCCGGCGACTTGATCTTGAGGATTGCCGCGACCGCGTCGTTGGCTTTGCCGTCCGACAGCACGTAATCGGCCTTGCCCAAGTCGAGCACCTGGATGTCCTTGCCGACCTTGCGGAAAAACCCGGCGCCGGCCTTTTGTCCCAGCGCGCCCTTGTCGATCAGGGCCTGCAGCCACACCGGCGCCTTGAAGTATTCCTTCCACGGATCATTCGGCAAGGTGTCCGCCATGGTCTTGATCACGTGCGCCATGGTGTCCAGTCCCACCACGTCGGCAGTGCGATACGTCGCGCTCTTGGGCCGACCAATCGCCGGCCCCGTCAATGCATCGACCACATCGAAGCCGAGCTTGAATTGGTTGGTATGGTGCATCGTAGCCAGCATCGAGAACACGCCGATGCGGTTGCCGATAAAATTCGGTGTGTCGCGGGCATAGACCACACCTTTGCCCAGCGCCGTGGTCAGGAAAGCCTCCAGCCCCTCAAGCACGGCAGCATCGGTTTTCGCGCAGGGGATGAGCTCGACCAGATGCATGTAGCGCGGTGGATTGAAGAAATGCACGCCGCAAAACCGATGATGCAAGTTTACATCAAGAACATCTGCTAAAGAATTGATACTTAAACCGGAAGTGTTACTCGCCAACACGGTATTCTTGCCCACGAAAGGAGCGATTTTCGCGTACAGATCGCGTTTCCAGTCCAGGCGCTCGGCGATCGCTTCGATGACCAGATCGCAGTCCTTGAGCCACGCCAGGTTTTGATCGTAATTGGCTGGGATGATCGAAGCGACGCGCGACTTGTCGGCCAGCGGTGCGGGCGAGAGTTTTTTCAGATTTTCTATCGCCTTGAGCACGATGCCGTTCGGATCACCCTCCTTTGCAGGCAGATCGAACAGCACGGTTTCGACGCCGGCATTGACCAGATGCGCGGCGATTTGCGCGCCCATGACGCCCGCGCCGAGGACGGCGGCCTTGCGGATGCGAAGTGCTGAACTACTCATTTTTCTTGAAACCCCTTTGGCAGATTTGAAAAGTGCGGGCAGGGAAGCTCGCTTTTGATTCACGCGATCACTGTTTAATCGATCATGATGATCGCACTAGCTCGTCCGCAGGCCGGCGGCAGCGAACTTGATCAGATGCTCGGCTGACAACTCCCGATGCTGCTGCTCGGAAACGCCGCGCCGCTTGATCATGCCGAAATCGGCCATGGCGTAGGTCAGCGCACCGCTGATGATGTCCAGACGCCAATAGAGCTCCTGCTTGTCCAGATTGGGCAACAACTTGGCGAAGGCGGCGGCGAATTGCTTGAGCGCGGGGCCGTAGTTGTCGTGCAGGAATTTGCGCAGCTGTTCGTTGTGCTCGGCATAGGCGCGGGCGAGCACGCGCACGAAACCGGCACCACCCTGGTGTTGGTCCTGCGACAGCGACAGGGCCGGGCGCACGAAGGCGCCGAGGACGTCTTCAAGGGTGAACTCCTTCTGCGCCTGGACCACATCCAGGGCGCGCAGGCGCTGGTCGTTCAGCGAATCCAGGCGCCTCCGGAAAACCTCGTTGATGAGGTTTTCCTTCGAGCCAAAATGGTAGTTGACCGCCGCCAAGTTGACGTTGGCTGAGGCAGTGACCTGGCGCAATGACGCGCCCGCAAAGCCGTGCCGGGCGAACAAGGCCTCCGCGGAGTCGAGAATGCGCTGCTTGGTCGAGAAGTGGGGAATGTTCACGCTGCGTCCTTCAACCGTTCGAACACCCGCGAATCCAGGCCGCCGCAGGCGCTCAAACGAGCGTTTGAAGCATAGGGTGAGGCGAGGCCCGTGGTCAACAAACAAAAAAGACTATCACGCGCCCGCCCCATCGCGTTGCAGCCAACTGCGGAGGGGTCGTGAAGGCCAACTAGAATTCTTAGCGCTTTTGTGAGCTAAGCCCTCGGATTGCCGTGGATTTGATGGTAGGATTCACTAGTTTTCCCGAGTAATTTTTCCCAGAACTGATTTTTTAACCCGGAGATGCAGCACATGGCGCTGGAGCGCACTCTTTCCATCATCAAACCTGATGCCGTCGCAAAGAACGTCATTGGCGAAATTTATTCGCGTTTCGAGAAGGCCGGACTGAAGATCGTCGCGGCAAAAATGAAACAGCTGTCGCGTGCGGAGGCAGAAGGATTTTACGCAGTGCATCGCGAGCGTCCGTTTTTCAAACCGCTCGTTGATTTCATGATTTCCGGTCCGGTGATGATTCAGGCGCTGGAAGGCGAGGGCGCCGTGCTGAAGAATCGCGACCTGATGGGCGCGACTGATCCGAAGAAAGCGGCAGCGGGGACGATCCGCGCAGATTTTGCCCAGTCGATCGACGCGAACGCGGTGCACGGTTCGGATGCGGTGGAAACTGCACAAGTGGAAATTGCGTACTTTTTCTCCGGCATTGAGGTCAGCTCGCGCTGAGCATGACGACGTGACCGACACAAGAGTCAATCTGCTCGACTACGACCGTCAGGGTCTGCGCGATTTGTTCGCGCAGTTCGGCGAAAAACCGTATCGCGCCGAGCAGGTGATGAAATGGATCTACCACCGTCACGTCACCGATTTCGCGGCGATGACCGATGTCGGCAAAGCCTTGCGCGACAAGCTTGAGGCGGTCGCGCAGATCGTGCCGCCGAAGATCATGTTCGAAAAACAGGCCGCCGATGCGACGTATAAATGGCTGCTCGGCATGGATGGCGGCAATGCGATCGAAGCGGTATTCATCCCGGAATCCACGCGCGGCACGCTGTGCGTGTCATCACAGGTCGGTTGTGGTTTGGCCTGCACGTTTTGTTCGACCGGTACGCAGGGTTTCAATCGCAATCTTTCCTCGGCGGAAATCATCGGCCAGGTGTTCGTTGCCGGCAAGCATCTGGGCAACGTGCCGCATCACCAGCGCAAGCTGACCAATGTGGTGATGATGGGTATGGGCGAGCCGCTGCTGAACTTCGATCATGTGGTGCGCGCGATGAGCGTGATGCGCGACGATCTCGGATTCGGTCTGGCGAACAAGCGCGTCACCCTGTCCACCGCGGGCCTGGTGCCGATGATCGACAAGCTTGGCGAGGTCAGCGACGTGTCCCTGGCAGTGTCGCTGCATGCGCCGAATGACGAATTGCGTACCGAACTGGTGCCGCTGAACAAGAAGTATCCGATTGCGGAATTGCTCGGCGCCTGCCAGCGCTATGCGGCACGGCGTCCGCGTACGTCGATCACGTTCGAGTATACAATGTTAAAAAATGTAAATGATCAACCGGAGCACGCGCGACAGCTGATCAAGCTCATGCGCCAGCTGCCGAGCAAAGTCAATCTGATCCCGTTCAATACATTTACCGGCACCCGCTACGAACGTTCGGACGAAGAAGTGATCCGCTCCTTCCAGAAAATACTACTGGACGGCGGCGTGTTGACGATGGTGCGGCGCACCCGCGGTGACGACATCGATGCAGCCTGCGGCCAATTGAAGGGACAAGTGCTGGATCGCACGCGGCGCCAGGCGGAATTCCGCCGGCGGCTGGAAGAAGGGGCACAACATGCTGCATAAAGTCCGGCCGCATAAAGTCCGGCCGCATAACGTCCGACCACAGCGGCCTATCCGTTTGGTGTGCATTGGACTGCTGTGCGGCGTACTTGCTGCGTGCGCCACCCCCAGTGGACCGGGCACGAAGCATGTGGGCGAGGAAACCAAGGCCGAAAGGACCGCGGATGCAGCGCGTGTTCGCGTCGAGCTGGGACAGCGCTATATGCAGCAGGACAAACTGGAGCTGGCGCTGGAAAACCTGCAGAAGGCGCTCGAATACGATGCCAACTATGTCGATGCGCATACGGTGATCGGTGCGTTGTACGAGCACTTGGGCAAGCTCAAGGAAGCCGGCGAACACTACGCGCGGGCAGCTGAACTGGCGCCGAAATCCGGTGCTGCCAACAATAATTACGGTCAGTTCCTGTGCGCTGCCGGCCACTACGAAGAGGCACAGAAATACTTCCTGCGCGCGATGGACGACCCGTTCTACAAAGGCCCGGATGTGCTGTATACCAATGCCGGCACCTGCCTGGCCGAGCATGGCGGTCAGCTCGAACTCGCTGAAAGCCATTTTCGCAAGGCGCTCGAATTCAACCCCAACAATGCCCTGGCCTTGTACGAAATGGCCAAGCTGCTGTACGCCAAGAACGATTTTTTCCGCGCGCGTGCGTTCGTCTCGCGTTTCGAAGCGCAGGGCCATCCGAGTCCGCAAGCATTGCTGCTGGCGCGCAACATCGAAGTGAAAATGGGCCACGCCGACAGCGCGCGCGACTACGCACAGCGTCTGCATGAGCAATTTCCCGATTCCGAGCAATCCCACTCGCTGGATTCCGTAGCGCCACCGGTGCATTGAATCATGGGCCCCATCACATATTCCAATCCTCCTGTCGACGAAACTGCACCTGGCATCGACGATGCCGCGGCGCAAGATTCCGCCGAGCAGGCCCAACTATCCTTTTTCGATGCAGAAGCGCCGCCGACAATGAATACACGACAGCCAGACTCGGACAACCCGCAGATGCCGATCGAAGCCGACGCGGTACCGGCAGCCAGCGAATCTGACATGGTCGCTGAATTTCGCGCGCCTGCGACCGTGGATGTTCCGGAAAGCCTCGGCTCGCGCCTGCGTGCAGCCCGCGAAGCACGCGGCATGCGTTGTGATGAAGCGGCGCACAAACTCAAACTTCCGCTGGCTACCATTCAGGCGCTGGAAGCAGACCGCTACGAGCGCATTGGTGAAGGCATTTATCTGCGCGGCTACCTGACGAAATACCTGCAGCTTCTGGAATTACCGCGCGTACTCGCCGAGCGTGCGCTCAACGCGCAGGAGGCATTGCCGCCACTGGTCACGTCGGGAACGGTGTCGCGGCCTCGTTACTTGTTTCAGCGGTATTCGGTATCGGCGCTGTACCTGATACTCACTGGCGTCATCATCGTGCCTGCCGTACTGCTGGCAATGCGCGGTGGTTTCGAACCCAGCGTTGCCCAGATCACGCCTTTGGATACATCAGAAGCCGCGGCCGTCACATCGACCCCGACCGCGACGAGCACCAACACGACCGATAGCGCGAATACGACTACGGTGGCTGCACCATTGCCGGCCGCAACGCCGCCAGCCGCCGATGAAACTCCCTTGGTCGCCTCACTGACGCCATTTCCCGCCAGCAAGCACGAGGCAAACGACGCTGTCGATCCCGATCGGAATGCTGCGGAAAAGTCAGCTGCAACCCCGTTGCCAGCCGGTGTGCATCTGCTGCGTCTGAGCCTGACCGTACCCAGTTGGGTCGAGATCATCGCGAGTGATGGAGAAAAGCTCGAATTCGGCCTGCTCCCGGCAGGCGCGGTGCGCAACTACAGCAGCAACAAGCCGGTGGACGTGCGCCTGGGCAATTCTTCCGGGGCAACGGTCGAGATCGATGGCAAGACGCAAGACCTGACCCCGTTCCGCCACGCCAACGTTGCTCATTTCAAGTTGGCCGGCGGCGAGATGACGATCTCCCATAGCGGCGGCTGAACGCTGGCTCGGTCCCGGCCGCACGTGCGCCCGGGTTCCTGCTACGCTAGCAGGTGTGGTACAAGCTCGAACGGCAAATTTTCTGTCTGTCTGGCCCACGCACAACCCCATCAAACCCTTGCCCGGCATGGTTTGATCGCCCCTTAACTTATGGGGCTGTAAAAAGACGCGTTTGGAGCGATCTTCGCAAGCGGGGATTTCCAGCAAACTGTTTTGAAACTTTCCAGGTGATACGCGATGGCTTTTGATGTATTGGACGAACACGAACAAGGCGAACTTGTACAGAAGTGGTTGCGCGAAAACGCGCTGTCCATCCTGATTGGCGTTGGTCTGGGGTTGTTGCTCATCTTCGGCTGGCAGCAATGGCGCACGCATCGAGCGACTCATCGACTGGATGCAGCGACGCAATTTGGTGTGTTCGGTGCGGACATGGACAAGAAAGACGTCGATGCAGCCAAGGCGATTGCCGCCAAGCTGCAGAGCGACTACGCAGACACGCCGTATGCAACCCTGGCGTCTCTGCGCATCGCTGACAATGCGGCGACGCACGGTGATCACGACGCCGCGCGCGCAGCACTCGATAACGCGTATGCGCACGCCGGAATCGATGCATTGAAAACGTTGAGCGGTCTGTATCTGGCGCGCAGTGAAATTGCGCAGAAAAAGCCCCAGGATGCACTGGATCTGCTGGACAAGTTGCCGCAGCTCGGCTATGCCGCATTGCACAGCGAGCTGCGCGGAGATGCGCTGGTGGCTCTCGGACGCAAGGACGAGGCGCGCAGCGCATATACCGATGCGCTTACCAACCTCGACGCCACGGCGCCGAATCATGCATTTGTTGAAATGAAACTTAACGACCTCGGCAGCGCGGAGAAGAAAGGCTCATGAATTACCAATCTGCCGGCACGCGCGCGTTGACTTTGTTGTTGCTGGCCGCCGCCGTCACCGGCTGTGCCACGATCACGAATATCTTCAACGACGTCAAGAAAGAAAACATCGAGCCGCCGACGCTGCTCACCGAACTGACACCCACGCTCAATGTGCAGAAGATCTGGGGCGAGCGCATCGGCAAGGGCGCGGCCAAGACCGGCGCGCGCATGCTTCCGGCCTATGCCGACGGCAAGATTTACGCCGCGGGTATCGACGGCACGATAGCGGCGCTCGATGCGGCAAGCGGACGCACGCTGTGGCAGAAGCGCCTCGGCGAACGCCACGGTTTCATCCTGCATCACGGCAAAAACTCCCTGCGCTGGGCCGGTGGACCGGGCGTGAGCGGCGATCTGCTCGTGGTCGGGTCGCTTGAAGGCAATGTGCAGGCGCTCGACGCCGGCACGGGTGCCGACCGCTGGCACGCACAGGTTTCCTCCGAAGTGATCGCGCCTCCGGCGATCGCTGATGGAATCGTCGTGGTGCGCACGAACGATGGCCGTCTATACGGCCTGGATGCCACGAACGGTTCGCGCAAATGGGTGTTCGATCGCGCAACGGTGCCGGTGTTGAGCCTGCGCGGCAATGCGGCGCCGCGCATCGCCGATGGCGTGGCCTATGCGGGCGAGGACAACGGCAAGGTTGTCGCAGTGCGCCTGGCCGATGGCAATCCGGTCTGGGAACAGGCGCTGTCTCCCGGCGAAGGCCGCAGCGAAATCGAACGCCTTCAGGACATCGACGGCACGCTTGCCGTCGCCGACGGCGTGGTCTATGCGTCCGGCTATCGCGGCCATGTGGTGGCGCTGATTGCGCAGACCGGCCGCCCGGTATGGACGCATGAGTTGTCGGGCTATACCGGCGTCGCCCTTTCGGCAACGCAGGTTTACATGGCCGATGCCGACGCCAACGTCTGGGCACTGGATTTGCGCACGGGCGCCACGTCCTGGAAGCAGGAAGGTCTGAAGTATCGCTGGGTCAGCGAGGCCGCTGCGCAAAGCGACTATGTCGTGCTCGGCGACCTCGAAGGTTACGTGCATTGGCTGGCCAGCAGCGATGGCAAAATCGCCGCGCGCGTTCGCCTGTCGAAGAATCCCATTCAGTCCGCTCCGGTCGTCGTTGGCGACACGGTTTACGTCGAAGATGTCGACGGCGAAATTGGTGCCTATCGCATCGGCAAGTGATTGAAGTTGGTTGATGGTTGGCAGTTCTCGGTTGTTGGTGAGAGTTAGCGCTGAGTTCCCAACGACAACCAAGAACCAAACAACCGGCAACCATCATGTTACCCGTCATCGCCCTGGTCGGACGTCCCAATGTGGGAAAATCCACATTGTTCAATGTACTCACGCGCTCGCGTGATGCCTTGGTCGCGGACATGCCCGGACTTACTCGCGACCGTCACTACGGCATCTGCCGCATGGGCGAGCGCGAGTTTGTTGTCGTCGACACTGGTGGCTTGACCGGGGACAAGGAAGGCATGGGTGCGCTCACCGCGCGCCAGGCGCAACTGGCGATCGATGAAGCCGATCGCATCGTGTTCGTGGTCGATGCGCGCGAAGGCCTGTTGGCCGCGGACCGCAACATCATGGCGGCGTTGCGGTGCCAGGACAAACCCATTCTGCTCGCAGTCAACAAGACCGACGGCGTGGATGAAAGCGCTGCGATGTCGGAATTTTCCAGCCTGGGATTTTCGACACCCCTGGCGCTCGCATCCTCGCACGGTCGCGGCGTGCCTGCGCTGGTCGAGGCCATTCAGGCTGATCTGCCGGCGATCGATCCGGATGCGATCACCCAGGAAGATCCAGAGGACGGCATTCGCGTCGCCATCATCGGGCGTCCGAATGTCGGCAAGTCGACGCTCGTCAATCGTTTGCTCGGCGAAGAGCGCGTCATCGTCTCCGATGTCGCCGGCACCACGCGCGATTCAATCCGCGTGCGGCTGGAGCGCGATGGCAAACGCTACACGTTGATCGACACCGCAGGCGTTCGTCGCCGCGCGCGGGTCGAGGAAGCGGTCGAGAAATTCAGCGTCATCAAGACTCTCCAATCCATTGCTGCGGCCCACGTCGCGGTCGTGCTGCTGGACGCACAGGAGGGGGTTTCCGAACAGGATGCGACCCTGATCGGTTACGTCCTGGAAGAAGGCCGCGCCCTGGTGATTGCGGCGAACAAGTGGGATGGCCTTTCTACCTACGACCGTGATCAATGCAAGAGTTCGCTGTCGCGCAAACTCGATTTTGTCGCATTCGCAAAAAACGTGACGCTGTCAGCGCTTCACGGCTCCGGAATTGCCGAGCTGATGCGCGCGATCAACCGCGCGCACGCCTCGGCAACGCGCGAGTTCGGTTCCGCGGAACTCACGCGCGCGCTGGAAAAAGCCTACGAAGGCCATCAGCCGCCGCTGGTACGCGGACATGCGCCGAAACTGCGCTTCGCTCACCCAGGCGGCAGCAATCCACCGAAAATCATCATCCACGGCAGCCGCACGAAGCATATCGCGGTCAACTATATTCGCTACCTAGAGAATTTCTTCCGTAAGCGTTTCAAGCTGGAAGGCACGCCGATAAAGATTGAATTTCGCGAAGCGGAAAACCCGTTCGCCGGAAAGAAGAATGAACTCACCGAACGCCAGGTGAAGAAGCGCCAGCGCCTGATGCGTAAAGCGAAGAAACGCTAGGCACGTGCCGCCTCTTGCTGCCGCGATGCCCCCCGCAACGCCATTCGATCCAATCAATATTACCGCCGCGATTCTTGCCGGTGGCGCGGGCACCCGCCTGGGCGGTCGCGATAAGGGACTGGAGCTGCTAGCAGGCAAGCCACTCATCGCACACGTGATGCAATCCCTGAGGGATCAGGTGCGGGACGTCTTGATTTGCATCAATCGCCATGCTGAGCAATACGCGAAATTTGCGCCAGTTTGTCCGGATCGCGTTGCCGGTTTTCACGGTCCGCTGGCAGGTATAGATGCAGCGCTCGCCGTTTGTGCGACCTCCTGGTTGCTGACCGTACCAGTGGATTGTCCAATGCCGCCGAAGGATCTGGCACAGCGCCTGCGCGACGCAGCGCACACGGCGGATGCGCGAGTGGCAGTTGCGCACGACGGCGTTCGCCGCCAGCCGCTATTTGCCATCTATCGACGTGAACTCGGCGCCGATGCTGCCAAGGCATTGAGCAACGATCTGGCCGTCTGGCGCTGGCAAGACAATAATTATGCAATCGAAGTTGATTTTTCAGGTGCCGCGCAAGCTTTCCTCAATTTGAACGTCGCAGAAGACTTCAGCAACTGGGAGGAACACCAGCGTGACTGACAAGGCTGCATTTGCGACCGGATTGAGTGTTGACGAAGCGCGCGCGCTCATTGTGGAAATTGGCGCGCAACGTGCGCTGCCCAACCAAAAGGTGATGCTCGAAGACGCCGTGGGCCGCATTCTTCGCGCAGACATCCACGCGCCGCAAGATGTGCCAGCCTTCATCAATTCGGCGATGGACGGTTTCGCCGTGCGCGCTGCCGACTTGCCAGCGTCAGGTGAAAAGACGTTTCGGTTGATAGGCCAGATTCTGGCTGGCGGCGCCAGCCCCCCCGACGTTGCTCCCGACACCTGCGTACGGATTACCACCGGCGCGCCCTTGCCGCGTGGCGCAGATACAGTGGTGATGAAGGAAAATGCGCGCGCCGAATCCGCACACATCACAATCGCAGCCGGTACGTTGCCAGGCGCCAACGTGCGTTCGGCCGGCGAAGACTATCGCGCTGGCGACCTTGCGCTGAAGCGCGGCACGCGGATGACGCCTGCGTCGGTCGGGGTGCTGGCGTCGTTCGGTTGCGTCGAATTGGACGTTGCGCGCCGCGCGCGAGCAGTACTCTTTACGACAGGCGATGAACTCACGCCGCCCGGTCAAGCGCTTGGTTTCGGCGGAGTCTACGACAGCAACCGCTTCAGTCTCGGCGGCTTGCTCCAACATCACGGCGTCGAAATGGTGCGGCACGAGCGCCTGCGTGATGACCCCGCACAATTGCGCGCGGCATTACTGCAGGCCGGCAAGGACGCCGATATCATCGTCAGCAGCGGCGGCGTCTCCGCCGGCGAGGCGGACTTTCTGCCAAGTATGCTTGCGGAAATCGGCGAGGTTTTTTTCTGGAAGGTGCGCATGCGCCCCGGCATGCCCTTCCTGTTCGGCCAGGTCGGCCGGGCGCTGATGTTCGGCCTGCCTGGAAATCCAGTCTCAGGCATTGCCACGTTCTTGAATCTGGTGAAGCCGGCGCTGGACGCGCTGAGCGGAGCGGCCGGGCGACATACGCCAATGCGCGCCCGACTTCGCGGGCCCATTTTCAAACGTCATGCGCGCACCGAATATCAGCGCGCCCGCATTGAATGCGACGCAGCCGGAACGTTATGGGCGTCGCCAATGGAAAAACAGGGTTCCGGCATGCTGCGCGGTGTTGCCGAAGCAGACGCGCTGATCGTCGTGGCAGAATCGGTGAATGAACTCGCCACTGGCGACGTAGTGGATGTCATACCGCTGCCGGGTTGGCCTGGATAACGTCGCACGCCTGCTATGCTTTGCGCATGACTTCCTCGCCTACATCGCCGCGTGAACAGCTGCTCGCGGACCTGGCCGTGCGCATCGAACAGATTGCGCCGGACGAGGCGAGTGCGCGCCACACTTGTGGTGCCGTGCTGATCGATGTTCGCGAAAACGATGAGCGCGCCGCCGGTATGGCTGCGGGCGCAGTCGGCATCGCGCGCGCAATGCTGTCCGAACGCATCGCTTCGGTGGTACCGGACAAAGACACACCGATTCTCACGATGTGCGCTGGCGGCACGCGCTCGTTGCTCGCGGCCGATGCCCTGCAGCAACTCGGCTATACGAACGTCGCCTCGATCAGGGGCGGCTTCAAGCGCTGGCGTGCAGAAAACCTGCCGCTGCAATTCGACGCGTTCGATGCAGACGCTGCGGATCGCTATTCGCGCCATCTGTTGTTGCCGGAGGTTGGCGCGGCGGGGCAGGTGATGTTGGGCAAGGCGCGCATCGCGCTGGTCGGCGCCGGTGGTTTGGGCTCGCCCGCCGCACTGTATCTGGCGGCGGCGGGAGTCGGGACGCTGACTCTGATCGATGACGACAAAGTGGAAAAATCCAATTTGCAGCGTCAGGTGCTGCATGCGGATGCGCGCGTGGGCATGGCCAAAACCGAATCGGCTCGGATGACGCTGGCGGCGTTGAATCCGCGCGTACACATCCAGACCCGCGAAGAGCGACTGCACGCGGCGAATGTCGAGGCGCTGATCCGCGACCACGACGTCGTCATCGACGGCGCAGACAATTTTCCGACACGCTATCTGCTCGACGCGGCTACTCGTCGGTTGAAAATTCCGCTGGTGTACGGCGCGGTGCATCGCTTCAGCGGACAGGTCAGCGTATTCGACGCGCGGCGTGCTGATTCCCCATGCTATCGCTGCCTGTTTCCCGAACCGCCCGCTGCGGGCGAGGCGCCGAATTGCGCCGAAGCCGGCGTGCTCGGTGTGTTACCTGGCATTATCGGCCTGTTGCAGGCCAGCGAAGCGATCAAGCTTGTGCTTGGCATAGGCGCGCCGCTGGTCGGGCGCCTGTTGTGCTTCGATGCGCTGGCGGCGACGTTTCGCGAACTGCGCCTGCCACGCGATGCAGATTGCCCCGGCTGTGGTGGGAATGCGGCATTTGCCGGCTACGAGGACATTGCGCGGATTTGCGCGAATCACTGAGCCGGTCAGGAGTGGCTTTTTTTCGCGGCTTCGAACGCTGCAAGCTGTTCAGGCGTCGCATCCATTTGGTGCTTGGCATTCCACTGCGCAAACGATTCGCCATAAATGTGTTCGCGGGCTTCGTCCCTTGTTATCTGCATCCCGCGCTCCGTTGCGGCTTCGCGATACCAATCGGACAGGCAATTGCGGCAGAAGCCGGCGAGTATCATCAAGTCGATGTTCTGCACATCAGCGCGTGTGTTCAGATGCTGCAGCAGGCGGCGGAATGCGGCGGCCTCAAGTTCGGTCGTGGTGTCGCTCATGACTTCCGCTCCGGTTGAGGCGAGGTTTTCGCTAGCCGTCATTCCGGCACGGATTGCCGGAATCCAGGCTGCAAGGATGCAGTCAGAAACGTGCTTTTCAATTTAGCGTTGCCTTCCTTGGTACTGGATTCCGGCAGTCCCTGCCGGAATGACGTGCTAAGTTGGCACATGCTTCGTCAGCATCATACCGCTTGTCATTTGAGCCGCGCGCCGACAACAGCGATAATGCGGCTCTTTTGCAGATTATCGCCACATGACCGCAAAAATCCTCGATGGCAAGCGCATCGCCGACGACCTGCTCGATGAGCTGCGTGCGCGCGTTGCGCTGAACCAGACGCAGGGCAGGGCGGTGCCGGGGCTGGCTGTGGTATTCGTCGGCGCCAATCCGGCATCGGCCGTGTATGTGCGCAACAAGCGCCGCGCGTGCAAGCATGTGGGCTTTCGTTCACGCGACTACGACTTGCCAGCGACAACGACTCAAGCTGATCTGATGGCGCTTATTGACCGGCTCAACAAGGATCCCGAGATCAACGGCATCCTCGTGCAGTTGCCGCTGCCGCCCCACGTCGATGCGAACGCAATCGTCAACCATATTGATCCGCGCAAGGATGTCGACGGCTTTCATCCCGAGAACATCGGACGTCTCGCGCTGCGCCAGCGCGGCCTGCGTCCTTGCACATCCAAAGGCGTTATGACCTTGCTTGCGAACACCGATCGCCCGGTGCGCGGCCAGGATGCCGTCGTCGTCGGGGTATCCAACCATGTGGGCCGGCCGCTGGTGTTCGAGCTGATGCTTGCCGGCTGCACCACGACGTGTTGCCACCGGTTCACGCGCGATCTGCCCGGCGTCGTCGCGCAGGGTGATATCGTCGTTGTCGCAGTGGGCACTCCTGGTTTGATCAAGGGCCATTGGATCAAACCCGGTGCGGTCGTGATCGATGTCGGAATCAATCGCCTTGTCGACGGCTCGCTGGCCGGCGATGTCGAATTTGGCGCGGCCGCCGAGCGCGCGTCGTGGATCACGCCCGTGCCGGGCGGAGTGGGGCCCATGACGGTCGCCACGCTGATGCAGAATACGCTGGAAGCCGCTGAACAAGCCTGAACACGGGTGCAATCGCGAGACTTCGTACACCTGCTCTCATAACCCCTACTGCGTTACCATTCGCGCCCGTAAGCGCCCTCCTGAAAAAAACGATCATGCCGCTTCGCCTTCACTACTGTCGTTTCGCCGTGCTGCTCGCCGCTGTCATGCTCAGTGCTTGCGGCAGCATCATGCGACGGGCATCGAATCAGTTTGCAGATAACCTGACCGACGCGATCCTCAGCCAGGACGATCCGGCGACGGTCCGTGATGGCGTTCCAGCGTACCTGCTGCTGATCGACGGCATGATCGGCAGCGATGCGCAAAATGCCGATGCGCTGCTTGCCGGTGCGAAGTTGTACGGCGCCTACGCGGGCGGTTTTGTCGATGAGCCCGAGCGCACCCAACGGCTCGCGAATCGTGCGTATGACTATGCCCGGCGTGCCTTGTGTCTGCGCGAAAAAGCGCTGTGCGCAACGCTTGAAGGCCCATTCGATGCTTATGCAGAGGCGCTGGAAAAATCCGATCGCGCCGATGTCGCAACGATCTACGGTTTCGGCGCCGCGTGGGCGGGCAGGATCCAGGTCAACTCCGGCGACTGGAACGCGATTGCCGACTTGCCGAAACTGCATGCGCTGCTGCTGCGCGTTGTGAGTCTGGATCCGCACTACGACAACGGCGGCGCCTTTATGTATCTCGGCGTCATCAACTCGATCCGACCGGCTTCGCTCGGCGGCAAACCCGAGGAAGGCAAGGCGTATTTCGACAAGGCGCTGGAGTTTTCCGGCGGCAAGAATCTGGTGGTCCGCGTGCTGTACGCGCAGTTCTATGCACGCCTGGTGTTCGACCAGGCGTTGCATGATCGTTTACTTAACGAGGTGCTCACTGCTGATCCAGTGGCGCCGCGCCTGACCCTGAGCAACGTGCTCGCGCAACGCAAGGCCAAGGCTCTGCTGGCCTCAGGCAAGGACTATTTTTGATTTCCTGCTGCAGGCTGATTTTTACTTGGTGATCAGGGAGGATCGCAACAACAAAGGACGACAAAATGAAAAAGTTCGTATCGCTGGCACTCCTGTTCGCTGGCGCCGTTGGCAGTGTGCACGCCGCAACTGTCATCAAGATTGCCACCGTCGCTCCGGATGGCACCGCATGGATGAAGGAGATGCGTGCGAGCGGCGAGTCCATCAAGACGCGCACGGGCGACCGCGTCGAGCTCAAATACTATCCGGGCGGCGTCATGGGTGACGAGCCGGCAGTACTGCGCAAGATAAAGATCGGCCAGTTGCAGGGTGGCGCCTTTACCGGCGGCGAGTTGTCGCAGATCGTCAAGGATGCGCAAATCTACTCGCTGCCTTTCGTGTTCAAGACCCAGGAGGAAGTGGACAAGGTGCGCGCGCAGCTGGATCCCTTGCTGAAGAAAAGCTTCGAGCAGGCCGGTTTCGAAGCGGTTGGCATCAGCGGCGGCGGTTTCGCCTATCTGATGAGCGTCAAGGACATCAAGACCACGGACGAAATGAAATCGGCCAAGGCATGGGTGCCGCAGGGCGATCGCATCGCTGAAATCGGCTTCAAGGCCGGCGGCGTGACACCAATCCCACTGCCGCTCGCCGACGTATATACCAGCTTGCAGACCGGTCTCATCGATACCGTCGCAAACACGCCTGCCGGCGCGATCGCTTTCCAGTGGCACACCAAACTCAAGCACATGGTAGACCTGCCGCTGACCTACGTCGTCGGCATCTTGGTGATCGACAAGAAAGTGCTCGATGGCTTGGCTGCCGACGATCAGAAAGCCGTGAACGAGGAAATCGGAGCGGCATTTGCGCGCCTGGAAAAGATCAATCGCGACGACAACGCACAGGCACGTGGCGCGTTGCAAAAGCAGGGCGTGGCGATTTTTACGCCGAACGCCCAGGAGGCCAAGTCCTGGGAAACGGTGGGTGCGGCGGCGCTCAAGGATTTGCTCGCACAAGGCGAGATCACACCGGAGATGTCGGCGGCGCTGACCAAGGCGCTGAACCAGGCACGCGGCGCAAAGTGAAGCACGGCAGATGAAAGCGGCGGCGCAGCGCTGGCTGGAGGGCTTGGGAAAGATCGAGGATTGGCTGCTCGCCATCCTCGTCCTCATCCTTGTCGCGCTCGCCGGCGCACAAATCATCCTGCGCAATTTTTTCGATACGGGCCTGTCCTGGGCTGACCCGTTGCTGCGCGCCCTGGTGCTGTGGACCGGCATGCTCGGCGCACTCGCTGCCGTGCGCGATGACAAGCACATCGCGCTGGATGTGCTGCAGCGATTCCTGACCTCACGCATGCAGCAGGCTTCGCGCGTACTTACGCTTGGTTTCGCCGCCGCGATTTGCGCGGCGATGGCGTGGTTCAGCGTCGATCTGGTCAAGATCGATCTGGCATCGGGGAGCAACGCTTTTGCTGGCGTGCCTTCGTGGCTCATTGAAAGCATCCTGCCGGCGGGATTCGGCCTGATGGCGCTGCGTTTTGCGCTGCGCGCGTTTGCGCCGCCGGCGCACGTACCACTGCTGCTGCACGAGCCTGATAAGGACGTGCTGTGACGATCCTGATCGGCATTGCGCTACTCCTGCTTGCAGCGCTTGGTGCGCCATTGTTCGCCTTGCTCGCCGCAATCGCGCTGATCGGATTCCATTTCGCGGGCGAGCCGGGCGCTGCGGTGGCGATCGAGTTTTACCGCCTGGCCGACATGCCGGCGCTGATCGCGATTCCGTTGTTCACGCTGGCCGGATATCTGCTCGCCGAGAGCCACGCGCCGCGGCGGCTGGTGCGTCTGACCAACGCCTTGTTCGGCTGGTTGCCGGGCGGACTCGCGATTGTATCCATTTGCGCTTGTACACTTTTCACCGCGTTTACCGGCGCGACCGGCGTTACCCTGGTCGCACTCGGAGCGGTGCTGTATCCCGCGCTGCGCCAGGCGCACTATCCGGAACGATTTTCACTCGGCTTGCTCACCTCGTCCGGCAGCTTGGGCCTGCTGCTGGTGCCGTCGATGCCGCTCATTTTGTATGGTGTCGTCGCCCAACAATTTCACACGACGCCGCCGGTCAGCATCGACGCCTTGTTCCGCGCCGGCTTGCTGCCTTGCCTGCTGATGGTCGTGCTGCTTTCGATTTACAGCGCCTGGGCCGCGCGTGGATTGCCGCGACCGCCACCGAGCAGTGCGCCCGAAGTGTGGGCCGCCGTCAAGGATGCGGCATGGGAGTTGCCGCTGCCGTTCGTGGTTCTCGCCGGCATCTACTCGGGCAAGCTTGCAGCATCGGAAGCCGCCGCGGCGACTGCGTTGTATGTCTTGATCGTGACCGTGCTGGTCCGGCGCGAAATCAAGTTTGCGGAATTGCCGCGCGTGATCCGCGAAGCGATGCTGCTGGTCGGTGCGATCCTGATCGTGCTTGGTTTCTCGCTCGCGCTGACCAACTGGCTGATCGACGCCGACGTTCCGGAACGCCTGTTCGCCGCGCTGCAGGCGGGCATCGCCAGCAAGATGGTATTCCTGCTCGTACTCAATGCCTTCCTGCTGGTGTTTGGCATGCTGCTGGAAGGGTTTCCCGCAATCATCATCCTGGTGCCGCTGATCCTGCCGGTGGCGATGCACTACGACGTGAACCCTGTGCATCTGGGCATCATCTTCCTGGCCAACCTGCAGATCGGTATTTTCCTGCCGCCGGCGGGAATGAACATCTTCATCGCCAGCGCGCGCTTCGGCACGCCACCGACATCGATCATCCGTGCCTGCCTGCCGTTCTACGCAATCCTGCTGCTGGCGGTCCTGATCATCACGTACTGGCCGGGGCTATCGCTGGCGTTGGTCCGCTAGAAACCTTCGTGCTGCCGATCGATGCGGTATAGTCCAACGCTTCGCAGCAGCGACCGCATACAAAAGGCCTCTCCATGTCAGTATTCCCCCATTGCACAATTCATGTCGCCATTGCGAGTCTCCTGTGCGTCTGCGCCACAAGTGCGGCGGCGGCCAATCTGGTGACAAATCCCGATTTCAACGCAGGGCTCAGCGGTTGGACGCTTACGCAGGGATCCAACCCGACGCTAGACGACGTCGACGGCTCACCGAGTGCGCCATCGATTCGTTTGGTTTCGGTAGGGCCTAACCTCCCTTCAGAAATTCGCTCCAATTGCATTCCTGCCGGCACTTCGCAATTTTTCGATCTTTTTGTCGATGTAAAAGTGCATGTCGGTGGTGGTCTGGCGAGCGTGGCGGCATACAGTGATGCCAACTGTGCGAACGTCGCAGGACCCATGGGATACGCTTCACAGTTTCCTGTCACGATCGACACATGGCAGCAGGCATCTTCGCTGCCTTTTGGGCCGCTCGGTCTTCCCCCCGGGGGGGCATACCTGCAAGTAACTTTGAGCGCGAGTCAGACATTTAGCACTCCATCCGACGTGAGCTTTGATCACGTTCGATTCGGTCCGAGCGGAACGGTCCCTGTGCGCTTGCAGTCATTCACTGTCGATTGACCGTCAGTCACCATCTTGACTTCGAATGTGCAGGAGCCGCTCCTGGCTTCAGCACGAAGTAGCCATTCTCGCATCGATCCGCTGGCGCGGACTCGGCCGCGTCGCTATAATTCCGCGATTTACCGGCCCGAGGAGTGGCGCATGCGCATCCTTACCGAGGCGCTCACCTTCGATGACGTCTCGCTCATTCCCGCCCGATCGGACATCCTGCCACGCGATGTCGACCTTTCCACGCGCCTGACCAGCGGTATCCGCCTGAATGTGCCGATTCTGTCGGCTGCGATGGATACGGTGACTGAAGCGCGGCTGGCAATCACGATGGCCCAATGCGGCGGCATCGGCATCATCCACAAGAACATGCCGATCGAGCGGCAGGCTGCGGAAGTGCGCCTGGTCAAGAAGTTCGAAGCGGGTGTCATTCGCGATCCGATCACGGTGACGCCGGACACGTCGATCCAGGACGTCATGCAGATCGTGCGCGCGCGCAATATTTCCGGCGTGCCCGTGGTGGATGGCGAGCAACTCGTAGGCATCGTCACCAGCCGCGACCTGCGTTTCGAGAAGACGCCTGCCGATCCGGTGCGCAATATCATGACGCGCAAGGAAAAGCTCGTCACTGTGAAAGAAGGTGCGGACGAGGACGAAGTGCTGCGTCTGCTGCACAAGCATCGCATCGAGAAAGTGCTGGTGGTCAACGACGCGTTCCAGCTGCGCGGCCTGATCACTGTAAAAGACATCCAGAAAGCACGCGACAATCCGAACGCAGCAAAAGACGATCACGAACGCCTGCGCGTCGGTGCGGCAGTCGGTGTCGGCGGCGATACGGAAGAACGCGTCGCTGCGCTGGTCGCTGCCGGTGTCGACGTGATCGTGGTCGACACCGCGCATGGTCATTCACGCGGCGTGATCGAGCGCGTCGCCTGGGTGCGCAAGCAATTTCCACAAATGCAACTCATTGGCGGCAATATCGTCACGGCCGATGCGGCGAAGGCGCTGGCCGATGCCGGCGTCGATGCGGTGAAAGTCGGTGTGGGACCGGGCTCGATCTGCACCACGCGCATCGTCGCCGGTGTCGGCGTACCGCAGATCACGGCCGTCAGCATGGTGGCCGAAGCGTTGCACAACTCGAAGGTCTGCCTCATTGCGGACGGCGGCATCCGTTATTCCGGTGATATCGCCAAGGCACTGGCCGCCGGTGCGAACTGCGTGATGATCGGTGGCATGTTTGCAGGAACCGAAGAAGCGCCCGGCGAAGTCGAGCTGTACCAGGGCCGTTCGTACAAGAGCTATCGCGGCATGGGTTCGCTTGCCGCAATGCAAAAGGGTTCCAAGGATCGTTATTTCCAGGACGAGACCGACGCCGACAAGCTCGTTCCGGAAGGTATCGAAGGACGCGTGCCGTATCGCGGCCCGCTGCGCAACATCATCCACCAACTGGTCGGCGGTTTGCGCGCGGCGATGGGTTACGTCGGTTGCGCGACGGTCGAAGAAATGCGCGCGAAGCCGCATTTCGTGCGCATCACTGGCGCGGGGATTCGCGAGTCGCATGTGCACGACGTGGCGATCACCAAGGAAGCACCGAATTACCGGCTCGACTGACGACGCACCGATTTCCAATCATGCATAACATCCACAGCGACAAGATCCTCATCCTCGATTTCGGCGCGCAGTACACGCAGCTCATCGCGCGTCGCATTCGCGAGATCGGCGTCTACTGCGAGATCTGGGCCTGGGATCACGACCCGGAAGAGATCGCGCGTTTCGCACCGAAGGGAATCATCCTGTCCGGCGGCCCTGAGTCGACGATCGAAACATCGTCGCCACGCGCGCCGCAACAGGTCTTCGACAACGGCGTGCCGATCCTGGGTATCTGTTACGGCATGCAGACCATGGCGGCCCAGCTCGGCGGCAAGACCGAAGCCGAGCACAAACGCGAATTCGGCCATGCGCGCCTGGATATCACCGCGACCAACGCCTTGTTTGTCACCCTGCCGAAGCAGCTCAACGTATGGATGTCGCACGGCGATCGCGTCACCGCGGTGCCGCCGGGTTTTTCGGTCGCAGCGACGACCGGCGATCTGCCGATTGCGGCGATGGCTGACGAGGCGCGTCGCTGGTACGGCGTGCAGTTCCATCCTGAGGTGACGCACACGCAGCACGGCGCGGAAATTCTGCGACGCTTCGTTGTGGATATTTGCACTTGCGCCACGTTGTGGACACCGGCGAACATCATCGACGATGCGGTTGCGCGTATTCGCGCTCAAGTCGGATCGGATCGCGTCCTTCTCGGCTTGTCCGGTGGAGTGGATTCATCTGTCGTCGCCGCAATGCTCAAGCGCGCGATCGGCGACCAGCTCGTCTGCGTCTTCGTCGACACGGGTCTGCTGCGTCACCACGAAGGCGACCAGGTCATGGCGACCATGGCTGCCGCATCTAATGAGCACGGATTGGGCGTTCACGTCATCCGCGTGAATGCGAGCGAACGCTACTTTTCTGCCTTGGCCGGCGTCAGCGATCCGGAAGCCAAACGCAAGATCATTGGCCGCCTGTTCATCGAGATTTTCGATGAGGAATCGGCAAAACTTCAAGGCATTCGCTGGCTGGCGCAGGGCACGATCTATCCCGACGTGATCGAGTCGGCCGGCAGCGCCACCGGCAAGGCGCACGTGATCAAGTCGCATCACAACGTCGGCGGCTTGCCCGAACATATGAAGCTCAAACTCGTGGAGCCGCTGCGCGAGTTGTTCAAGGACGAGGTGCGCCGCATTGGCGTCGAACTCGGACTGCCACGCGAGATGGTTTATCGCCACCCGTTCCCCGGGCCAGGCCTGGGCGTGCGTGTGCTCGGAGAAGTAAAACAAGAATTCGTCGACCTGCTGCAGCGGGCGGATGATATTTTCATCGCCGAATTGCGCAAGCACGATCTTTACGACAAGGTCAGTCAGGCGTTTGCCGTGTTCCTGCCGGTGAAATCCGTCGGCGTGGTTGGCGATGCGCGCGCTTACGAATGGATCATTGCGCTGCGCGCGGTGGAAACCATCGATTTCATGACGGCGCACTGGGCGCGCCTCCCATACGAGTTTCTTGAGACGGTTTCATTGCGAATAATCAATGAGTTAGGCGGTATATCTCGCGTTGTTTATGATATCAGCGGCAAGCCGCCTGCAACCATCGAGTGGGAATAGCGTGGGCGCTGGCGACATCGCTGCCGACGAGGGTTACATGCAGCGCGCCCTGGTGTTGGCCAAGCATGCGCAAGACTTGCATCGGGAAGTCCCAGTTGGCGCTGTGCTTGTGCTGGAAGGTCAAATCGTCGGTGAGGGTTGGAATCAGAGCATCTCCGGCAACGATCCCAGCGCGCATGCAGAAATCATGGCGCTACGAGACGCCGGGCAAAAGCTGGGCAATTATCGTTTTCCCGGCGCAGAACTCTTCGTCACCCTGGAACCCTGCGTGATGTGTGCGGGCGCGATGATTCACGCGCGTCTTGCACGCGTTGTCTATGCAGCCGCTGATCCGAAAACCGGGGCCGCCGGCAGTGTGTTCGATACGCTGATATCGCCCTTGCACAATCACCGGGTCGCAGTCGAAAAGGGGGTGTTGGCGGAGGAGGCGAGTGCCTTGCTGACGGGATTTTTCAAAAATCGCCGTTAGACGGCGGATCAATTCCCCCAGGTACCGCAGGTAAAAACCCCCAAAAGCCGCCTTACGTCGGCTTTTTGCCGCATTGCGCATGTCCGGGCTCGCGAGTTGCAGTAGATTTGCGGGTGTAACCGTATCGCAGCTGCAACAGAACCGATTTGGGGGGTTCTATGTCGATCCAATTATTCAGGAACTGCTTGACAGCGGTCGCCTTGACGATTGGATTTCTCGGCGCGCGTACGGCTACGGCCGGTGTAGTGGTCAGCATTATCGACGGCAATACGGCCACTGCAACGGTCTCGCTCACTGACGCGAGTAGTCATACCTACACGGCTGATATCAAGATCACATTCGATCAGGCAGTGAATCTGTCGGCCGATAGCCTGAACCTCACAGCCGAACTGATCGACACGAGCAATCCGCCGGCGACGTTGCCTGCATTGGTCGCGGTTGATCCGTTGTTTCCCGTACTGATTTCGGTGGAACCGCCGGTTGCGCTGTTCATGAACAGCTATGAGGCCAATCAGACTGGCGAGGGCAATCTCGCGTTCTACAATACCTACTACTTTGACGTGCACACCACCAACCTTGCGTGTTCGTCCTCGACCAGCCCGTATCGCCTGTATAAAGCGCCACACGGCAGCACAACCTTTGCCGACGTCAGCGACGAGATCCTCAGCGGCAGCGTTCGCGCCCGAGGACGCGGTGGCGCGTTCTCGCAATTTCTGGTCGTGCGCGACAATCGGCCGCAGTTTCTGCTGCTCGTACCCATCATCGCAGTGGAAAAGCTTACGAACTTGAGCTTGCGACTTGTCGCAGCCACGTTGAATGGCGTGCTTCGCGGCAATCTGAATGCATTGCTTGTGAACGTGAGCGCAGCCCTTGCCGTGCTCGACTACACCTTGGCGATCGCCAACCTCGACGCGTTTATCAGTCAGGTCAGTGCGGCAGCGGGCACGGATATTGCCAACGAATGGATCGCAGGCGGCAGCCTGGCCAACGATGCCGGCGACTTACTCAGCCTTGCGCAGACTTTGCGCTTCACCCTGGTCTTGCTGCAAGGCAACGCCCTGTGCCTGCCGCCAGGGCCCTGAACCCACCATGCCCGCTCGTTTCAGTGCGTATCCGGCGGACAGTCCAGCTCTGATCCGCCTGCTCGAGGACTACACGCCGTATCGGATCGGTCGCGCGCTGGATTGCGAGTTGTGCCTGGATCACTTTTCGATCTCGCGTTTTCACGCAGAGTTGCGCGGCGAAAGTGCGGGTTGGAGTCTGCGCGACATCGGCAGCAAGAATGGCCTGCGCGTGGACGGGCATCTGACCCAGCAGACCACGATGGACAAGACGACCTGGTTCGCGATCGGTGATGTGTATTGCTGGCTTGAACTTCTCGACTCACCCGCGGCTGCGGCATTCAAGGCACAAGACGAGCGGCGACGCGGTATTTCGCGTTCATTGTCCGCGCGCCTGTCGTCGAGCATTGGTATTGCTACTTTGATACCGCAAACCCTCGATGCGGTCTTGGAACTGGCCGGCCTGGAGCGCGGATTTGTGCTGTATGCGAATGCCGGCCAACCGCTGCGTGTCTGCGCCAGCCGCGGGTTGGATGCGCGCGAGATTGCAGACAATGGTTTTTCCGGCAGCGTGACGGCCGTGGAGCGTGCGTTGGCCGAACGCCAAAGCGTGGTGTGCTGCGACACGCATGATTCGCCATGGCTCGGTGTTCGCCCCAGCGTTCGCCTCGGCGGCATCCGTGCCTTGGTCTGTGTCCCTATCGGCGTGGGCAGCGACACCATGGGTGTGGTCTACGCCGACAGCCGCAATCCCGGTCCGCCGATAACCGAACTCGATCTGGAACTGATCAACAACGTCGCAAGCCATGCGGCGACCGCGATGGCTGCACGCAAGCTGCAGGGAGATGTTGCCGATTTTGTGGATGCGGCGGCAAATGCGGGGCTGCACGCGCCGCTGTGGGATGAATTGCGCGACAGGAAAATCGGCTGATTTTGGCCATGCCCTGGCCCATTTAGCGCACCCGCGCTGGGCGCGACACGAATTCCGCGTTATCTTCAATACATGACCATCGATGCAGATGCGCGACCGGCTCGATCCGGAGGACAAGCGCTGACAATGACCGGCCAACTGGCTGCGGCAGAACTGCGCAGTGGCGACGTATTGGCCGGGCGTTTCCGCATCGAATCGATGCTCGGCATCGGTGGCATGGGCGTCGTATATCGCGCCTACGATTTGTCTCTGGACGTCGACGTCGCACTCAAACTCTTGCGTCCGGAATTGGCACGTCGTCCCGAGGCATTCGAGCGCTTCCGCCAGGAATTGCTACTCGCGCGCCAGGTATCCAGCCCGCACGTGGTACGTATCCACGACATCGCCCAGCAGGACGGACGCTGGTTCATCAGTATGGATTTCGTCGATGGGCAATCGCTTGAGCGGCGCATGGACGAAGCCGGGAAACTTGCCGCCGATGAAGCGATGTCGATCGCGCGCGGCCTGCTCGAAGGATTGGTTGCGGCGCACCAGCGCGGTGTCGTGCATCGCGACCTGAAACCGGCGAACGTTTTGCTCGACACGGCCGGCCAGGCCTACATCACCGATTTCGGTGTCGCGCGTAGCCTCGGCGCAACCGGGGGAATGACCCAAAGCGGTGTTGTCTTTGGCACGCCGGAATATCTTTCTCCGGAACAAGCACGCGGCGAGAAGGTGGACGGGCGCAGCGATCTGTACGCGACCGGTCTCATCCTGTACGAGATGTTGAGCGGAACCTTGCCGTTCAGTGGCGGCACACCCGCTGAAACCGTCATGCAGCGCATCGTGCGCCAGCCGCCGTCATTGGCGTCGGCGCGCCCGGACTTGCCGCGCTGGATACACCTGTTGTGCGATCGTCTGCTCAAACTCAATCCGGCGCATCGTTTTGATTCTGCGCGCGACGCGCTGCGTGCGCTGGATACACGCCATGTACCGCGCCAACCGTTGAATCGGCGCACATTGCTGCTGGCGCTGTTGACGCTCGTCGCCTGTGCCGGAGGCCTCGAGTGGGCGCGGCGTTCCAGCGTATCAACGCCATCGCCAATAGTCCGCGAAACACAAACGCCGCGTATCGCGATACTGCCATTCGTCGCCAATGCCGATGACACAGCACTCGCGCGCGCCTACGAAGAACACCTGCGAACCTGGTTGCGCAGCGATGCGAGCCTCGGCGTCGTTCCGCGTCAACGCATGCTGGATGCACTGGCACGTTCGGCGCCCGACATGCAGGGCGATGCCTTGCTGCGTCAGCTCCCGGAGATTGCACGCGCGGCGAACGCGAGTCGGCTCATACGTGGCCAGTTGCAGAAAGACGCCAAAGGCTTCGCGCTTGAACTTACTCTAGATGAGCCTTCCGTGCCGAATGACGCGCCCAACCTGCACGTGGAAGGTGCGGACGCCCCGGCGTTGTACGCCGCCTATATCGCGGCAGCACCAGCGTGGTTGGCAGCCAAGAAAATCGCCGTCGCTGATTCGCCTGCGTTGTCCGCGCAAGCATTGCCTGGGTATGGTCGCGGACTGCAAGCGGCTGACAAAGGACACGCAGTCGCGGCGGCCAACGAGTTTGCGCAGCTACTTGTCGATCCGCCCAGCGCTTTGCTGGCGCTCTCTATACTTGATGCGCGGGCCGCTGCCCATCAAGAGTTGCCATTGCAGACCACGCGCGAAGGGGTATTGAAAGCGTTCGCCAACGACCAGCGGCCGGAAGCGCGCGAAGTGTATGCGCGTGCGTTGGCCGGAAACGATCAGGCGGACGTGGCCACACGTGTGCTTGCCGACGCGCTGCGGAAATTCCCGCACGATGTTCAGCTGGCGACGCTGCAAGCCGGGACTTTGAGCGATAACGGCGACGACAGGCACGCCATCGATGTGCTTAAAGAACTGGTGAAAGCCGACGATCAACATGCGCGCGCCTGGTTTCTGCTCGGCCGCAGCGCGATCAAGCAGGGTGACGCGCAATCGGCTGTCGATGACTATCTTGTGCATGCGCTGGTGCTCAATACACGCGCCGGCAACGCCGCTGCTGCCGCTGAAACCAGTAATGCGATGGGTGTCGGCTACGAACGTCTGGGCCAACTCGATGCCGCCGTCGATCAATACACTCGCGCCGCGGTCGCGCGCGAAAAACTCGACGACAAGGAAGGTCTGGCGAAATCCCTGCGCAACCTGGCAATCGCGCAGGCAGAGCGCGGCGACCATGCCGCTGCGGACAAGGCACTCGACCGGGTCAAGACCTTGCTTGAAGGACTTGGCGATCGCGCCAGCCTTGCCGATTTGTACAACGACCGCGGCGTCGTCGCCGAGGAACGCGGCGATTTCGCCGACGCCCTGGGCAATTATCGGCAGGCGCTGGCAATACGCCAGCAACTCGACGCTCCTGCGCTGGTCGCCGAGAGTTTGAACAATGTCGGCTACTGCGCGTATCACATGGGCGACTTCGACAACGCTGGCGTCTACTGGCAACAGGCGTTGACCCAATTTCAGAAACTCGACAACCAGAACGGCGCGCTGCACGTCAGCCAGAGCATGGCCCTGCTCGATATCGCACGCGGGCACTTCAGCGCAGCGCGCGAACGCCTTGAAGCCTCGTTGCGCATTGCGGAGGATCATCAATTGCCCGAGGAGGCCGCGGTCGCACATGTGTCTCTCGCGGACTTGTCTCTGATCGAGGGCCGGTTCTCGGAAGCGACTGCATCGGTCGATAGTGCGGAGCAGATTTTCGTGCGTCGCGCCGATCAGCGCGGGCAAAACGAAACGCGGCTGCAGCACGCACGCGTGGCACTGGCGACGGCAGACATGGCTGCTGCGGACAAGGCGCTGAGTGCCATCGCGGTCGACAAGCTCAGTACCGAGCAGAACGCGGCATACCTTTTTGCTGGTGCGCAGCGTAGCGCACTGGCTCGTGACTATGCCGATGCCAACGTGAAACTCGAGGCCGCCGCAACTGCCGCGACCGCGGCACACAGCGGCACGCTGGGCACGGGTATCCAGTTGGAACGCACGCGCCTGGCTCTTGCCCAAGGCAATCTGGTCGCGGCAACCAAGCAACTGGTGTTGCTGCGCAAGCAAACGACCCAGCTCGGCGAAGTACCGCTGCGGCTCGGCTGGCTGGAACTTGAAATTGCCGTGGCCTTGCGCGAAAACAACATCGCAGCGGCGTCTGCCAGATACCACGAAGCGGTCTCCTTGCTGAAGGCCAGTGGGCGCTATCGCGACGACATTCTGATCCACGAACTTGGCGCGCTCGCGACGAAAGGCAATAGCGCCGAAGCATCTGCGGCGGCTGCCGCCGCGGCAGCGGCACGCACACGATTGCTCGCGGATGCGCCAGCCACCGCGCGCGATTCATTGCAGCAATGGTTGCAGCAGCGTTGGCGGGAAGAGTCAGGGGACGACGATGGACCTTGATCCGCACGATCGCGCGCAGTTGCAACAGCGGTTGGACATACTGCTGCAGCAGCAGCGTGACCTGATCGCGAGCCTGGAGCGCGGTCAAAGCCATTTCCAGCATCTGGCGCGTTCGGTGTGGCGCGTGCAGGAGGAGGAACGTCGTCGGCTCGCACGCGAACTGCACGACGGCATAGGCCAGAACCTCACGGCGATCGTGCACATGATCGGTCAGGCGCTGGACGAGGCTTCTTCTGCATCCGACACGTCGCGCGCCGGCCTGCTGAAAGCGCGCAATCTGGCTGAATCCACGCTCGCGGAAACACGCGCCTTGTCACGCCAGCTACGCCCGCAGATCCTCGACGACCTGGGATTGCCGGCAGCGCTGCGCTGGCTTGCACGCACCGTGGGCGACAATCACGGCCTTGAAATCCATCTTGATCTGATGGAACCGATGCCGCCAGTGAGCGGCGATGCAGCAACCCTGATCTTCCGCGTAGTGCAGGAAGGGCTGGCCAATATCACCCGCCACGCCCAGGCGCATGTCGTGGATATCTCGTTGCATGCTACCGGTCAACGGGCACTGTTGAAGTTGCACGACGATGGCCGCGGTTGCGACGTGAACACGGCATTTGCGGCCGGCAGCGAAGGTCGAGGCAGTGGCGTGGGCGGCATGCGCGATCGCGTACGCCTGTTTGGTGGTGAATTGCATATCGATTCTGCGCCCGACGCCGGGTTCACCATCGCTATCGAATTCCCGTTTGCCCCGGCAAATGGCACACTACCGCCATGATCCGCCTGCTGCTTGCCGATGATCACACCGTTGTGCGCGAAAGCCTGGTCGCGGCCCTGATTGCCAGCGGCGAATGCATTGTCGTTGCAGAAGCCGGCGATGGCATCACCGCGATCGAACAGGCGCTTGCGCTGCGCCCGGACGTGGCGATCATCGACATCTCGATGCCGCGGCTGAGCGGTATTGAGGTTGTGCGCCGGCTGAGTGCGGAACTGCCGCACACGCGCGTCCTTGTGCTGACCATGCACGAAGAAGAGGAGTACGTGCTGCACGTCGTACGCGCCGGCGCCGCCGGCTACCTGCTCAAACACGCCGCTACTTCCGAGCTGCTCAATGCCGTGCGTGTGCTAGCCGCAGGCGGCGTGCATTTTGGTCCTTACGCCGCCAAAGTGCTTGCCGATCAACTGCAGCAACCGCAGCGCACGCATGACGATCCCTACGGCGCTCTGACTTCTCGCGAGCGTGAGGTGCTGCATCTGGTCGTCGACGGACTGACCACGAAGGAAATCGCGCGGCGTCTGGATATCAGCGTCAAGACTGCCGAGAATCATCGTGGACGGATTCTCGACAAGCTCGACGTGCGCAATAGCGCGGAACTGGTGCGCTATGCGATGCGCAAACGCCTGGTGGAATGACTACGCAGCCGTTGCCAGAGGTAAGGCAGCAACGATCGGCGCCGCGCCAAACCACGCCAACTCGGATGCAAACTGCGCTACTTCGCCGATGATCAGAAGCGCTGGTGAACGCAGGGCATGCCGCAGCGACAATTCGACCAGATCCTGCAGCGTGCCGACGATGACGCGCTGATCGGCGCGCGTGCCGTTTTCGATCAGCGCGACGGGTGTCGTCGCGGCACGTCCATGAGTGAGCAGGTTGTGCCGCAGCGTAGCGAGCTGGGCAACACCCATGTAGATCGCCAGCGTTTGCCGCTCGCTGGCCAGTGCGATCCAGTCCAGCGTATCCAGCGACTGCTTGCAATGCGCGGTGACGAAGCGAACGGATTGCGAGTAGTCCCGATGCGTCAATGGAATGCCGGCGTAAGCAGCACAGGCCAAGGCCGCGGTGATACCGGGCACGACTTCGTACGGCACGCCGTGTTCGCGTAGGAATTCCAGTTCCTCGCCACCGCGGCCGAACACGAACGGATCGCCACCTTTCAGGCGTACCACCCGCCGGCCGGCACGCGCGTGCTGCAACAGCAATGCGTGAATCTGATCCTGCGTGGTGTGGTGGTTGCCTGCCTGCTTGCCGACTTGAATGCGGATCGCATCGCGGCGGGCGAGCTCAAGTATGCCGTCGCCAACCAGGCGGTCGTGCAGGATGACGTCGGCTTCATTGAGCAGGCGCAGCGCGCGCATCGTCAGCAATCCCGGATCGCCGGGACCGGCCCCGACCAGCGCCACCGATCCACGTTGAGCCACTTCTGATTCACGCAGAACCCGGTCAAATTCCCGCTCCGCATTGATGGGGTTGCGATTGCGCAGCAATTGCCAGATGCCGCCATTCAACAAGCGTTCGTAGAAACGTCGACGTGCGCTCAGATCTCGGTGGCGCGAGCGGATCATGTCGCGTCGGCGTTGCAGCAGCGCAGCGAGCGGTCCGAGCGAATGATCCAGCAACAGTTCCAGACGCTCGCGCACCCAGCGCGCAAGCATCGGCGCAGCACCACCCGTGGAAATCGCAACCAGCAACGGGGCACGATCAACGATCGCCGGCACATGGAAACTCGACAGCGCAGCATCATCGACGACATTGATCAAGATGCGTCGCGCCGCAGCCGCCTCAGCGATCCTGCGATTCACCACGGAATCGTCGGTTGCGGCGATCACCAACCAGATGTCATCCAGCCAGTCCTCACGGAATTCGCCCTGCAAGTGAACGATGTGTCCCTGTTCCGCGCTCTGGGCGAGCTGCATAGTCAATCGTGGCGCACCAACGAGAACTCTCGCACCCGCAGCAAGCAGGGCAGAGGCCTTGCGTGTCGCAACGTCGCCGCCACCTACCACGAGGACGCAGCAATTGGTCAAATCCGCAAATAGGGGATACAGCTTTATCAAATCCGGCTTCATCGGATGCTGCGCTTTGCACAGGCGTCGTGGCTGGGATAAGGCACGCTACGCAGGCCCGGCCGTGCCAGCAAATTACGTTTGGTTACAGCAATATGCGCTGCGGTTATGAACGAAATATGCGGATGGGCTGATCTCATGAACGCCACGTCTAGGCGTATGGACGTCCAAATAAAGATGCGCTATGCTGCACTGCAACGTCGACCTTGTCTCTGTTGTTTTCCCCAGGAACTGACATGCATCCGATCTGCTCGCTGCGCTGTTGTCGTCGTACGGAAATGTTCAAGCCGTTGCGACCACGACCCCCTGCGAGCCGATCCCCATGACCCTGACCCAACTGCGTTATTTCCTGGCCATTGCCGATTCCGGCCTGAATATCACCACCGCCGCCGAGCGTGTCCACGCCACCCAGCCTGGCGTCAGCAAGCAACTCAAGCAACTCGAAGACGAACTCGGGTTCCAGCTGTTCTCGCGCAAAGGCAAGAGCCTGCTCGCGATTACACCGGCTGGCCAGCAAGTGCTCGAGCGCGCACGCATCGTAACTGCCGAAGCCGCCAATATTCGTTCCATCGCCGCTGATTTGCGCGGCGAGGAAGCCGGTGAACTGGCGATCGCTACCACACATACCCAGGCGCGGTTCGTCCTGCCGACCGCCATCGCGGCGCTGAAACAACGTTATCCGGATGTCGGTGTTCATTTGAAACCGGTGGGTGACGCGCAGGTCATGGGCACGTTCGAACGCGGCCAGGCGGATCTGGCCATCGTCAGCACCAGCGATGTCGCGCCTGAAGGTGGACTGGCCGTGCCGCTGTTTCGCTGGCAACGCGCCGTCGTCGTGCCGCGTGGCCACGCATTGGCAACGCTGAATCGCCGCCTTGTCCTGGCTGACCTGGGGCGTCATCCGCTGGTCAGCTATGAATCGTCGCTGCGCCCGGAATCCTCATTGCGCCGTGCATTTGCTGCGGCCGGCCAGACGCCGAGATTCGCTTTCACTTCGCGCGATGCAGATCTCATCAAGACTTATGTGCGCGCCGGACTCGGCGTGGGCATTCTCGCGGAAATGGCGATGCTTGCCGAAGATACGCTCGACCTGCAGTTGCTCGACGCGAGCGATCTGTTTCCTTCATGCACCACGTGGCTCGTATTGCGCCGCGACCGCGTACCGCGCAGTTATGCGCTGCTCCTGGCCGAACTGATTGCGCCGCATCTGGATCGCCGCGACCTGCAGCGCGCTTTGGCCGGCGACGGCCCGGCGCAATGGCCGGCGCCGCCACAATGGAACGAGCTCAATGCCGAGCGTCCAAAGGTAGCGCGCGTCGCCTAGAAGTGCAGCCCGCACTCGCGCTTCAGGCCGAAGAAGCGCGTGTCCTCTTCGCGCATCCCGGGCTGCCACGGTTGCGTCGTGTGCACATCGCCGATCGAGATATAACCGCGATCCCAGAGCGGGTGGAAAGGCAAATTGTGCTTTTGTAGATAATTCCACACATCACGGTCGCTCCAGTCGGCGATCGGATGGAACTTCCAGCGGCCGTCGCGCAGTTCGAGCAGATCGATCGCATGCCGCGCCTGGGTCTGACTGCGGCGCAGCCCGGCGATCCAGCTCCGCGCCCCAATTTCCGCGAGCGCACGCTGCATTGGTTCGACCTTGCGCAAACGATTGTAGCGATCGATTCCATCGACCCCTTGCTCCCACAAACGGCCGAAGCGGGCTTCCATCCAGGCCGCGCCGATGGCCGGACGATAGACTTTCAAATTCAAGCGCAGGCGCACCGCCAATTCATCGACAAAGCGATAAGTCTCTGGAAAAAGATAGCCCGTGTCGATGAGGATCACGGGAATATCGGGGTGCTGATTCGTCACCAGATGCAGCGCGGCCGCCGATTGCGCGCCGAAGCTCGACGACAGAGCGTGTTCGCCGGGCAGCGATTCCAGCGCCCATGCGATGCGTTCCGCAGCATCGCGATCGCCGAGCCAGGTATTGAGATCCGTGAGCGCACGCGCGTCTTCAGCGGCAGTGATGAGGTCAGGCGGCGTCATGTTGTTGTCTCCGACTCGATAGCGATTGCAGCCCTTGCTTTTGGCGCGACCACACCCGTGCGTAACAGGAAATCGCCGAAGGCCTCGCCGCTGAAACGTTGACGGGCGTAACTTGCGAGCAGTGGTTCCAGTGCGTGCAGGATTTGCGCTTCATCGATATTTTCCCGATACAGAGTGTTCAAGCGTTGCCCGCGCGCATCCGCGCCGAGCATCAGGTTGTAGCGACCAGGAGCTTTGCCAACCAATGCGATTTCGCCCAGGTACGGTCGCGAGCAACCGTTCGGGCAGCCGGAAATTCGTAGCCCGATCGGCGTATCGCTCAGGCTGTGTCGTTCGAGCAGTTCTTCAAGCTTGAGCAGGAGTTGCGGCAGGTAGCGTTCGGCTTCCGCCATGGCCAGGGCGCAAGTCGGCAGGGCGACACAGGCGAGGGCATTCAGGCGCAATGGCGTTGAATAGAGATAGCCATCCAGACCATGTGTCGTCACCAGCGATTCGATTTGCGCGCGCTCCGTCTGCGCCACATTCGCGATGACGAGATTCTGATTCGGCGTCAGCCGGAATTCGCCACGATGGACTTTTGCGATCTCGCGCAAACCCTTCAGGTGCGGAGCACCGTCGTGGTCGGCGATGCGGCCGGCTTCGATACGCAACGTCAAATGCCAGCGGCGATCCTCGCCTTCGGTCCAGCCGAAGCGATCGCCGTTGTGCTCAAAACCGAATGCGCGAACCGGTGCGAAGGAAAATCCGGCGCGGCGTTCGACTTCGGCCTTGAACCAGCCCGGGCCTCGATCGTCGATCGTATATTTCAGGCGTGCCCGCTTGCGATCCGAGCGGTTGCCGAAGTCGCGCTGGGCGGTGACTACGGCTTCAGCAACCGCGACGGCTTGCCCGGGGGTGATGAAGCCGAGTACGTCCGCCAGACGCGGATACGTGTTTGCGTCACCATGTGTCGCCCCGAGGCCGCCACCTGCGGTGACGTTGAAACCGAGCAGGACGCCGTTCTCCACGATGCCGATAAAGCCCAGATCGTTCGCGAAAACGTCCACGTCGTTGACGGGCGGCACCGCGAACGCGATCTTGAACTTGCGCGGCAGATAGTTCGAACCATAGATCGGTTCGACTTCTTCGCCATTGCCGGCAACTTTTTTCTCGTCCAGCCAGATTTCGTAGTATGCGCGCGTCGCCGGCAAGAAAAGTTCGGAAATTTGCCTGGCGTATGCGTACACCGCCGCATGTGCCTGCGACTGCTGCGGATTGGCCGCGACCAGCACGTTGCGATTGACATCACCGCAGGCGGCAACGGTGTCGATCAAGGCGTTGTTGATTGCGCGCAGCGTCGACTTCAATTCGCGCTTGATCACGCCATGAAACTGGAATGCCTGGCGCGTCGTCAGGCGCAAGGTGCCATTGGCGAAGTTTGTCGCGATCGCGTCGAGCTTGAGCCATTGCTGCGGGGTGACTACGCCACCGGGCAGGCGCGTGCGGATCATGAATGAATAGTCGGGTTCGAGTTTCTGCAGGCGCCGTTCGTCGCGCAGATCGCGGTCGTCTTGCTGGTAGCTGCCGTGGAACTTGATGAGGTGCGTATCGGCTTCGGCGATCGAGCCGGTCAGCGGGTCGGCGAGACTCTCGACCAGGGTGCCACGCAGTCGCCGGCTCGCGGCCTTGATCGCTTCGACGACGGAAGGCGTTGGCGTGCTCATCAGTGGCGTGCTCATCAGTACAGGTCCCGCGCATAGCGGCGATCGGCGGCCAGACGCGTCAGATACCCTTCCGCATCTTCCTGACTCCTGCGTCCATGCTCAACGATCACGTCGCGCAGCGCGGCGTGAACATCCTTGGCCATATGGGTTGCGTCGCCGCATACGTACACGTGCGCGCCGTTTTCGAGCCAGGCGTACAGTTCACGCCCTCTGCGCCGGATGTTGTGCTGCACGTACACCTTGTGCGCCTGGTCGCGCGAAAACGCGAGGTCGAGCTTGTGCAATTCTCCGCGCTTGAGCGCGCGTTGCCATTCGATTTGGTAGAGAAAATCATTGCGGAAGTGCGGGTTGCCGAAAAACAGCCAGGATTTGCCCTTGGCGCCGACCGCGATACGTTCCTGTAGAAACCCGCGGAACGGCGCGACGCCGGTGCCCGGTCCGATCATGATCACGTCGCGCGACGTATCCTGAGGCAAACGGAAACGTTCGTTCGCTTCGATAAATACCGGCACCTTGCCGTCGATCTGGCGATTCGACAGGAAATGCGATGCGGCGCCAACGTGATTGCGACCAAAGGCTGCATAGTCGACAGGCGCAACCGTCAGATGTGCCTCGTCGTCGACGGCTTTCAGACTGGATGCGATCGAATAAAGACGCGGTGTCAGTGGCCTTAGCGCGGCGATCAACTCTTGTGCGTCCCACGCGGCAGAAAATGTGTGCAGCAGATCGATCACTTGGAAATCAGCGAGCAGGCGTGCGAATGCGTCAGGCGTCGCGATCGCCGTATCCAGATCAGCATTCCCGGCGCGCGCTGCGTGGGCGACGACGAACGGTCGCGAAAGACGGGTCAATTCGCGCTTCGTGAGCAGCCAGTCGGCCAGAGGCAAGTCCTGTTCATCGTGCGCAACGGCGGTCCGCGCGTCCAAGCCGGTAACGGCCACAATCGCGTCGACCAGTTCGGGAGGATTTGTGGGCCACACACCGAGCGCGTCGCCGGGCTCGTAGCTCAAGCCGGATTCGGCCAGCGACAGCTCAATATGACGAATGTCTTTGCTGGCGGCCCGTGAGCTGATGCGCTGGTTGATGAGCACCTCGGCGGCGAACGGTCGCTCGCGCGTCCAGACGACTGCTGCGCGCGACGGGCGCAATGGCGTCACCGTGGCCGACGGCAGCGATGATTTCAGGGTTTCGCGCGCACTCGTCAATGCGCGCTGCAACCAGGGCTTGGCGACGGTATCCAGATCGACGTCGGCTTCGCCGCGGGCGAACAGGCGCGTCGCGCCCAGTTCGCTCAGTCGCGCATCGATTTCGGCACCGGTCACGCAGAATTTTGCGTAGCTGCTGTCGCCCAGTCCAAGCACGGCGAATTTAAGTTCGGCAAGTTGCGGCGCGCGCTTGCCGGAGAGAAACTCGACGAAACCCCGCGCGTCGTCCGGCGGATCGCCATCGCCCTGGGTGCTGATCACGACGTAGAGCAGCCGCTCGGATTTCAGTTCGCGCAGGGGGTACGCATCAGCACGCAACAGGCGCACCGCCAGACCTGAACCTTCTGCATCGCGTGCGAGTGTCTCGGCAAGGCGCTTGGCATTGCCGGTCTGGCTGCCGAATACGATGGTCAGTTGCTGCTGCGGCGAAGATTCCACTGCCGCAAGCGCAGGCGTTTCGCGGGGATGTAGCGGAGCCTGCGTCGCAAGCCCGGCCGCGTAGCCGGACAGCCATTGCAGCGCGGCCTGATCCAGCCCGTCGACCAGGCGCAGAAGCAGCCCGGTTTTTTCTTCGGGCAGAGGTACCAGGGTGCGAATCGGTTCGGCGGACACGATAATTTTCTACGAATGGACGTCTAAACGGAGAAACGCATCCTAGGTCCTTGTCGCGCCTTGTAAAACCAATACTTGGTTATACGTACATGCCGGTGGGTTATCGCTAGTCGCGCCGCGGTCTAAACGGCCCTTCAACGCGCGCCATGGTGCGATGGCGACCAAACCATGGACGGTTCGCGCAAGTTTGCGGAATATCGACATTGCGATTTGGCAGTTCGAGCCCAGGCGGCCGCAAGGTAGGCTGGGTCACAATTAGAGGAGGGTGTATGAAACGCTTGCCAGGGATTTTGCTGTTGGGACTCGCAACCACCCTTGGCGTGCACGCCAAGGACGTGACCCTGCTCAATGTGTCCTACGATCCGACGCGCGAGCTGTATCAGCAGATCAATGCCTCGTTCATTGCCGACTGGAAGGTCAAGACCGGAGACACGCTGACGATCAAGCAATCGCATGGCGGCTCATCCAAGCAGGCGAGGGCAATCATCGATGGGCTGGAAGCCGACGTCGCCACGCTAGGTATCGCGTCGGACATCGATGTGTTGCACACCAACGGCGATCTCCTGCCTGCGGACTGGCAATCGCGTCTGCCGGGCGACAGCACGCCCTACACGTCGACGATCGTTTTGCTGGTGAAAAAGGGTAATCCGAAGGCAATCAAGGACTGGGGTGATCTGATCAAACCCGGGATCGCCGTGATCACGCCGAATCCGAAAACGTCGGCCGGCGCACGCTGGAATTATCTCGCGGCGTGGGCCTATGCGCTGAAAGCGAACGCGAACGACGAGGGCAAGGCGCGTGAGTTCATCGCACAATTGTATAAAAACGTACCCGTGCTCGATACCGGCGCGCGCGGCGCGACGCTGACGTTTGCCCAGCGCGGCGTCGGCGACGTGCTGATCTCGTGGGAAAGCGAGGCGTATCTGGCGCTGCAGGAATTCGGCGCAGACAAGTTCGAGATCGTTGCGCCGACACTATCCGTGCTCGCCCAGCCACCCGTCGCCGTCATCGACAAGAACACGAAGAAGCACGGCACCGAAAAAGTTGCCGAAGCGTATGTGCGTTTTCTGTACACACCCGCGACGCAGGAAATCATCGTGAAAAATCACTATCGCCCGCTCGATCCGGCCGTGGCGGCGCATCATGCAGGTGATTTTCCAAAAATCGAGCTGGTCACGATCCAGCAGTTCGGTGGCTGGAAAGCGGCACAGCCGAAGTTTTTTGGTGACGGCGGAGTATTCGACCAGATCCAGTCCGGTCAAAGCAGCGACAAGCCGAAGCCGTGATGATGGATCGGGCTTGCGGCGCACGCGCGTCGTACCTACTCGCACTCTCCTGACAGCTACCTAGCATGAACGCTACGACACTTGCGTCGCCAGCTGCTGTTGTCATGGGCGCCACTGCGTCGCCGCGCGCTACCTCCAGCGCCAAGTCATCGCGTTCCGTGCTGCCCGGTTTCGGTTTGACCCTCGGCTTCACGCTGACGTATCTGTCGCTGTTGGTGCTGATTCCTATTGCGGCCTTGTTTCTGCGCGCTGCAGGCCTCGGTGTGCAGGGCATCGTGCGCGAGCTGAGTTCTGCACGCGTATTGCATGCGTTGACCCTGAGTTTCGGAGGCGCACTCGCAGCCGCCGCGATCAACACCGTGTTCGGATCCTTGATCGCGTGGACCTTTGTGCGCTACGACTTCGCCGGCAAACGCCTGTTTCACGCCATGATCGATCTGCCATTCGCCTTGCCGACAGCAGTCGCCGGTATTGCGCTCACGGTGTTGTATTCCGAACATGGCTGGCTCGGCGCGCCGCTGGCCGCGCTCGGCATCAAGGTGGCGTACACGCCGCTCGGCATCATTGTCGCCATGGTATTTATCGGTTTGCCGTTCGTCGTGCGCACGCTTGAGCCCGTCCTGGAGGAAGCCGAGCAGCAGTTGGAGGAAGTCGCCGCCACACTTGGCGCGACGCGTCGGCAGACCATCTTGCACATTATCCTGCCGGCGGTGACGCCGGCGCTGCTGACCGGCGCGGCACTCGCGTTCGCTCGTGCGGTCGGCGAGTACGGCTCGATCATCTTCATCGCCGGCAACCTTCAGAACGTATCCGAGATTGCACCCCTGCTGATCATGATCCGGCTCGATGAGTTCAACTATGCCGGCGCGACCGCGCTGGCGTGCGCGATGCTGGTGCTGTCGTTCGCGATGCTGTTCGCGATCAATCTGCTGCAGTCATGGAGCCGTCGCCATGGCTAGCCGCTACCGCAACGCACTGGTTGAACCGGCGCCGGTCCGTTGGCTGCTGATCGGCGTGACCCTGCTTTTTCTCGGCATCTTCCTGTTGCTGCCGCTGTTCGTCGTGTTCACTCAGGCCTTGGCCAGCGGCATGCCGACGTTTTTCGCGGCGCTCCACGACGCCGACACGCTGGCATCGATTCGCCTGACCTTGCTCACCGCCGCGGTCGCGGTGCCTTTGAACACGCTGTTCGGCGTCGCTGCCGCATGGGCCATCACCAAGTTCGAGTTCCGTGGCAAGAACCTTCTGACCACGCTGATCGATCTGCCGTTTTCCGTCTCGCCAGTGATCGCGGGCATGGTTTTCGTACTGCTGTTCGGGTCGCACGGATGGCTCGGTGGCTGGCTTGCCGAACACGACATCAAGATCGTATTCGCGCTGCCCGGTATCGTGCTCGCGACAACCTTCGTCACGTTCCCGTTCGTGGCGCGCGAATTGATCCCCCTGATGCAGGCGCAGGGCACCGAAGAGGAACAGGCAGCGCTGACGCTGGGCGCCAATGGCTGGCGCACGTTCTGGCACGTGACCATGCCGAACATCCGCTGGGGTTTGCTCTATGGCGTGCTCCTGTGCAACGCGCGGGCGATGGGCGAATTCGGCGCCGTCTCGGTAGTCAGCGGACACGTACGCGGACTGACCAACACGATGCCGCTGCAAGTGGAGATGTTGTACAACGATCCAGGCCAATACAGTGCCGCGTTCGCAGTGGCGTCACTGCTCGCGCTGCTCGGGTTCGTCACGCTCGCATTGAAACATTTTCTCGAATGGTGGCACGGCGATGAACTTGCCGCGTTGCGTGGAAAGTAACGAGGTCATATGGAAATCGGCGTCCGCAACCTGGGCAAGCACTACGGCGAAGTGGTCGCCTTGCGCGATATCCGGCTGGATATTGCCTCAGGCGAATTGCTCGCGCTGCTCGGTCCTTCCGGCTCCGGCAAAACCACGCTGTTGCGTGCAATCGCAGGGCTCGAAACGATCAATCAGGGAAGCATTCACTTCGGCGACGTCGATGCCACCCACCTGAGCGTGCAGGATCGGCGCGTCGGTTTCGTCTTCCAGCACTACGCATTGTTCAAGCACATGAGCGTGCTCGACAACATCACGTTCGGCTTGCGCATGCGCAAGCTGTCGCGTCGACCACCCAAGAATCAGATAAAAGCGCGTGGCATGGAATTGCTGGAACTGGTGCAGCTCAAGGGCCTGGAGCAGCGCTATCCGCAACAGTTATCCGGCGGCCAGCGCCAGCGCGTAGCCCTGGCCCGCGCTTTGGCGATCGAGCCGCGCGTGCTGCTGCTGGATGAGCCCTTCGGCGCACTCGACGCGAAAGTCAGACGCGAACTGCGCGCATGGCTGCGGCAACTACATGACGAGATCGGTTATACGACCATTTTTGTGACGCACGATGAAAACGAAGCGCACGAGCTGGCTGATCGCGTAGTGACGATGAACGAAGGTGTGATCGAGCAGGTAGACAAGGTTGCGGCATAGCGACGCAGGCGGCAGTTCAGGGTGTGTCGCAGTCGAACGACAACCAATGCATGGAATGCATGCCGCTATGCGCAACCAGCCACGGACCGCCGGCCGTGAGCACGGCAAACAGCAGCAAGACAACGGCAACGCTCGAACGCATGCCCGAACGTCCCAGGAAGGCGACGCTCTTTCCGGCGCCATAAGCACCGCCAAGTACCGCTGGCAGCGTTCCCAGCCCAAACATCGCCATGATCGTCGCGCTGCGTAGCGGGTCCATGCTTGCCCACGCGATGAACAACACGGAGTAGACCAGCCCGCAGGGCATCCAGCCCCACACAGCGCCGAACGCCAGAGCCTGCGACAGATGCTGCACCGGAAGGAAGCGCCGCCCGAACGGCGCAAGCCGGCTCCAGACGCGACGCCCCAGACCAAGATCGAAGCCGCGACCGCGCCACAGCAGATTCAGGCCAATCAATGCGAATAACGCAGCGCTCAGCCATCGCAGCGCTAGGCGTACCTGATCCTGATCGACGAAGTGCACCAGTGCGGCACCGACCCCGGCAAGGCTCAAGCCGGCGAGCATATAACTGAAGATGCGTCCGACCTGGTAGCCGAGCAAAAGATCCAGGCGCGGCCGACCGCGCGAATCCGGACGCGTCGCCATTGCCAGCGCACCGGTGATGCCACCGCACATCAGCAGGCAATGGCCGCTGGCAATGAGGCCGAGCAGAAATGCGCCTGCAAGGGTAAGGCCGGTGTTCATTCGGACCCCGCGGAATCGCCGCTCTTGCGAACGGGCGGCGGATCATCGCTCAGCGGCATCAGCGCCGGTGTTTGCAGATCGTCGAACTGGGAATTGTTGACGCCCCAGAAAAATGCCCATACGCCCGCAACCAGCAAGACGAGACTGATTGGAATCAGCACGAGGATGATGTTCATGCCGGCACCGGCCTGATCGCTGCGGCAAGATTCACGTCCGCTGCCACGTCGACGCTTGCCTTGCGCGGCGCGGCGATGCGCAACGCGTTGAATATCACGAACAGGGAGCTGGTCGACATGCCGATCGCCGCGAGCCACGGCGATATCCAGCCCATCGCCGCGAGCGGGATAAGTGTAAAATTATACGCCGCGGCCCAGTAAATATTTTGCCGCAGGATGTGCAACGTGCGTCGCGCCAGCGCACGTGCGTCGATCAGCGCGCCGAGGCGGTCGCCGGCGAGCACGATATCCGCGCTGGAGTGCGCGAGCTGTGCGCCGCCGCCCAGCGCAATCGCCACGTCCGCACCTGCGAGCACCGGCGCGTCGTTGACGCCGTCGCCAATCATCGCAACGACGGCGCCGCCGTCGCGCAGGGCTTGCAGGCGTTCGAGCTTCTGTGCGGGACCCATGCGCGCACGGAAGCTCGCGATGCCCAGGCGCGCCGCGAGGCTTGCGACCCGAGATGCGCTGTCGCCGCTCAGTATCTCCACGCCGACACCATCGCGACGCAAGGCGGCAATCGTTGTCATGGCGTCCTCGCGCACCGTTTCCCGAAACGAAAATCGCGCCAGGGCACCGGAGCCATCGGCGAGCACGACATCCTCGTCGTCGGCGGGCGTCGAAGAATGCCCGATGGCGCAGGCAAAACTTCCGCGTCCGAGGCGAAATGCGTGTCCATCGATTTCGCCCTCGACGCCGGCACCAGCGACGTTGCGTAGCGCGCTCGCTTGATCGTGGCTTGAAGTCCTTGTCGCGGCGCGAATCGCCAGCGCGATGGGATGCGTGTTCGCTTGTTCGAGCTGTGCCGCCAGATGCAGACAAGCGTCCGCCGACCTGTTGGAAAGCGGTGTGACCGCGGCCAGTTCAATGCAGTTATGTGTCAGCGTTCCAGTCTTGTCGAACACGAAGTGATTGGCACGCACGAGCTTTTCGAGCGCATCAGGTTTCACCACGAGCACACCCAGCCGCGCGAGCACGGCCATTGCGCGAGTCAACGCGGTCGGCGCAGACAGGGCGAATGCGCAGGGACACGACACGACGAGCACGGCGAGCGTCGCGGCGAAAGCACGCGACGGATCGACCAGCAGCCACGCGCAAGCCGTGGCCAGTGACAAGACGAGCACGCCGGCAACGAAACGTGCCGCGAAGCGATCGCCGAGTCTGGCCCAGCGTGGGCGTTGCTGCTGGGCGCGTGCTGCCAGGCGCACGATGGATGAAAGTACCGTTTCGGCGCCGATATGCACGACGCGCAATTGAATCGGGCCACTGCGCGCAATGCTCCCAGCGACAAGGGTCTCGCCGCAGCGGCGATCGCGTGGTGCCGATTCGCCTGTCAACAACGCTTCGTCCACGCGGCAAGTGGTGCTCAGCAAGACGCCATCGGCGGGAATAGCCGAACCCGCGGCGATCGTCACCGTATCGCCGGTTTCAAGTTCGTGCACGCCAACGGTTTCAAGCTCTCCGGACGCAGCGCGTCGCTGCGCCAGCGCCGGTTGCAGGCGGGCGAGGGCGTCCACAACGTCTGCAGCGCGATGCCGCGCGTGCATTTCCATATAGCGCCCGCTCAACAGCAGGAAGACGAACATGCTCGCCGAATCAAAGTACACCTGTGAACCGCCGCGCAGCGTTTCGAAAATGCTGGCGAGGTAAACCAGGCCGACAGCAAGCGCGACCGGCGTATCCATACCGAGTCGCCGTGTGCGCCATTCGCGCCACGCGCCGATGAAGAAAACCGGCGCGGAGTAGGCAATCACCGGCGTGGTGACGAGCAGACCGATCCAGCGGAAGAAATCGCGAGTCGACGGATTCATCCCTTCGAACGCGCCGGCGTACAGCGCAACCGCATACATCATCGCCTGCATCATCCCCAGGCCGGCAACGACGAGACGCTTGAGCGCTGCGCGCTGCTCGCGCTGGCCGAGCGCGTCGAGCGCTTCGGCACTGATCGGATGCGGCACATAACCCAGGCGCGCGAGCCTGACCAGGATCTGGCTCAGCGTAATCGTGTCCGGCGACCACACGACGCGCAGACGCCTGGCCGCGGGATTGACGCCGACGTCGTGCACGCCCGGCACGTCACGCAATGCGCGTTCGATCAACCAGGTGCATGCTGGGCAACGCAACCCTTCAACCAGCACGCAAGCTTCAGCGCTGCCATCGCGCTGCCGGCGCACATGCAACCGTTGCACTTGCGGACGATCCCACGCGGAATAGTCGTCGACCGGCAGCGCGCGCTGCGCAGGCGTGTCGCGCAAACGGTAGTAGTCCTGCAGGCCAAGCGTGGCGATCCATTCCACTGCGGCGCGGCAGCCGATGCAACACACCGCAGGCTCCCGATCGCCAAGGCGTGCGCATAACGACACGCCCGCCGGGATCGGCTCGCCACAATGGAAGCATGCGTTCGACATGGGCTACGGCGTTGCCGCGTCTGCTGCGCGCGCGGCTGAGCTCGGCGGCAACGGGCTGGCAATGGATCGTGGTGTCACCTGCAACGCATCGGGATGCCGATACGCCGTCGCGACCAGCGCCAGCGATCCGGTCACCACGCTGCCGAGCAACACGATGATGAGCCAGACTTCCGGAACCCGATACCACGTATTCTGATTGGCGTTCATTTGACCTCCGGTGCAAAAAATTGGGCGGTTTGGCTGGCAGCGACGCCCTCATTGGAGGTTGCTGTGAGCCTGATCGAGCTCATCCCGCGCAGTGCTCCGCGAGCGCTGCGCAAGGTCAGCGGTACGCTCGCGACTTCGCCGGCAGGCACATCCACGTTTGCATTGCCGACGATGGACGCCGGCGAGCCAGCCGTGACACTCAGGCTCAGATGCTGCGGTGCGCGTGTCTTGTTGACGAGCTTGACGGTGTAGCTGTTCTCGATTGCGCCGTCAGCGCTTTCCCGATACAGCGCGTTGCGATCGCGCAATACGTCCATGATCAGCGGCGAGCGATGTACTATTCCCCAGGCAAATGTCGTCAACAGCGCGGCAAGCAAGCCGGCATAGACAACAGTGCGCGGACGCACAATACGTCGCGCCTTGCCGGTGAGCATGTTTTCGGTCGTGTAGCGGATCAGTCCGCGCGGGTACTGCATCTTGTCCATGACGCCATCGCAGGCGTCGATGCATGCAGCGCAGGCAATGCACTCGATCTGCAGACCATCACGAATGTCGATCCCGGTCGGGCAGACCTGCACGCATGCCTGGCATGCAATGCAATCGCCCAGCCCAAGCGCCTTCGGGTCAGCGCTCTTCTTGCGCGCCCCGCGTGGTTCGCCACGCGCCACATCGTAGGAGATGATCAGCGTGTCGTGATCGAACATTGCGGTTTGAAATCGCGCGTAGGGGCACATGTACTTGCACACTTGCTCGCGCAGGAAGCCGGCATTGCCGTAAGTGGCGAAGCCGTAGAAAACGATCCAGAACAATTCCCAGCCGCTGAGCGACGCGCTCAGAATCTCGTGCCCGAGCTCGACGACCGGAGTGAAGAATCCGACAAATGTGAATCCTGTCCACAAAGAGAAAATTACCCAAAGCGACTGCTTTGCGCCTTTGCGCAGCAGCTTTTCGCGCGACCACGGCCCGGCGTCGAGTTTCATGCGCTGATTGCGCGTGCCTTCGCACAGACGCTCCAGCCACAGAAATACTTCCGTCCACACGGTTTGCGGACAGGCATAACCGCACCACAGCCGACCGGCCAGTGCGGTGACGAAGAACAGGCTCAGCGCGGCGATGATCAGCAGCCAGGTGAGCCAGAAGAAATCCTGCGGCCAGAACGTCAGGCCGAAGATGTAGAACTTGCGTGCCGGCAGGTCGAACAGCACGGCCTGGTGCCCATCCCAGCTCAGCCACGGAAACGCATAGAAAATTCCCAGCAGCACAAATACGACCAACAAGCGCAGATGCGCGAACCGACCCGAGATTTCGCGCGGGTATACTTTTTGCTGTGCCGCGTATAGTGAATCGCCGGAGACTGGCAGCAAGGTGACTGGAATCTGTTTTACCGCCGGATCCACTACCGAGGTGCCTTGTCGGTGCGCGGCGCGCGCAGCGGACGCAACAGCAACGCCGTAAACCAGCTGGAGCCCAAGGTGCAGCTCCAGAACATGAAGAAGCCGATCGAGTACCCGAGTTCGCGCGAAAGCCGCACGTGCGGCCAGGCCATCTCGGAAAGATCTATCGGATCGACTATGGCGAAGAACACCATCGTGGCGACGCCGGCGGAAAAAAAAGAGGGCCACAGGATCGTACCGATGCGCATTGCCTGCACGCCGGCGCGCCGTTGATCCTCCGACGCTCGAGTGATCGAATCGTCAGGCGGCCGGTGTGCAGTTCCGGTCATGGTGTATTCCCGGACACTTTCGCTGCGTCCGCTGTGGAACGCTGTGATTGTGCCAACACCCACGCAGCGACCAGGCGCGCGCGATCCGAACCGATCACCGGTTCCCATGCGGGCATCACGCCACTGCGACCAATCTTGATCGATGCCTTGATGTCGTCGATGCCGCCGCCATACAGCCAGATGTTGTCGGCGAGATTGGGCGCACCCATGATGGGATTGCCCTTGCCCTCGGCACCATGGCATGCGATGCATATGGTCATGAAACGGGCTTTGCCCGCGGCTGCGAGTATCGGGTCGGATTTCTGCCCAGACAGGCTCAACACATAGTTGGCAGTTTCATCAACGCCTGGCTCCCCCAGCGCAGCGCCGAGTGGCGGCATCACGGCCTGGCGGCCCTTGAGTATCGTCGTGAGGACCGTATCGGCCTTTCCACCGAACAGCCAGTCGTCATCGGTCAGGTTCGGATAGCCCTTCGCACCACGCGCATCCGAGCCATGGCACGCCGCACAATTGTTCACAAATACATTGTGTCCAAGAGTCAATGCTTGCGGGTCGTGAGCCAGCTCTTCCACGGATTGATCGCGAAAGCGCGAGAACACGGCTTCGAGCTTGCGGTTATTCTCGGCCAGATCAGCGTTTGCTTCCTTGCCGGAACTCCAGCCGAGCGTGCCCTGGTTTGAGCCTAGTCCCGGATAGAACACCAGGTAGCCTGCGGCGAACAGCACGGTGAGCAGGAACAGACCGAGCCACCAGCGCGGCAGCGGATTGTTGTACTCGGTCAGATCTTCGTCCCAGGTGTGACCGGTCGTGCTCTCCTGGATCTGGCTAGCCTTGATCCGCGAAGTAGCAACCAGCAGCCAGACGATTGCAATCATGCTCAGGATCGTGAGCACGCCGATGAACAGACTCCAGAACGTGCTCATGCAATGCGCTCCGAACGATCGTCGCGCAAGGGCAGGCTTGCTGCGTCGGCAAAGTCGTCGTTGCGTCTGGCGCTGTAGGCCCAGGCGACGATGCCCAGAAACAGCACGAGCAACAATGCGGTGATGAGGCCCAGGATCATGGTTGTGTCTCCTTCGGTCTGAATTTGCCGAGGCCTTGCAGATACGCAATCAGCGCATCCATTTCCGTCTTGCCGTCCACCGCTGTGGCAATGGAGGTGAAATCCGCCTCGGTGTATGGATCGCCGAGCCGGACCAGGCCGCGCATATGCGCTTCAACTTCGGTGGCCGAAACTTTGGCCTGAACGAGCCACGGAAACGCGGGCATGTTGGACTCCGGTACGACGTTGCGCGGGTTGGTCAGATGCACGCGCTGCCAGTCGTCGCTGTAGCGGCCACCAACACGTGCCAGATCCGGCCCGGTGCGCTTGCTGCCCCATTGAAACGGTCGGTCGTACACAGATTCGCCGGCGACGGAGTAGGGACCGTAGCGCAGCACTTCAGACGCCAGCGAGCGAATCATCTGCGAATGGCAGTTGTAGCAACCTTCACGGATATAGATGTCGCGTCCGGCGAGTTGCAGCGGCGGATAGGGTTTAAGTCCTGGCACCGGTTCGATCACCTGCGCCTGGAACATCAAGGGCACGATTTCCACCAGTCCGCCAATGCTGATGACGATCGCGATGAGGATGGCCATGAGGCCGATATTTTTTTCCAGCAATGCATGATTCATGATGGCGTCTCCCTACGCGGCAACGACAGTGGGAATCGGAACAGCAACGCGTGCGCCCGCGGACGCCCAGGTTCGCCACACGTTGTAGGCCATGATCAGCGAGCCGCTGAGAACCAGCAGGCCACCGAACAGGCGGCTCACATAGAACGGATAAGTCTGTGCCAGCGATTCGATGAACGTGTAGGTCAACGTGCCGTCGCCATTGGTCGCGCGCCACATCAACCCCTGTTGCACGCCGGCGATCCACATCGAGGTGATGTATACAACCACGCCGATCGTGGCAATCCAGAAGTGCAGGTCGATCAGTTTTGTCGAATACATGCGCTCCAGGCCGAGCAGGCGCGGAATCATGCAGTACAGCGAGCCGAACGTGATGAAGGCGACCCAGCCCAACGCACCGGCGTGGACGTGGCCGATGGTCCAATCCGTGTAGTGCGACAGCGAATTGACTGTCTTGATCGACATCATCGGGCCTTCGAAGGTCGACATGCCGTAGAACGCGAGCGCGACGATCATGAATTTCAGGATCGGGTCGGTGCGCAACTTATGCCAGGCACCGGACAGCGTCATCATGCCGTTGATCATGCCGCCCCATGACGGCGCCAGCAGAATCAGCGAGAACACCATGCCGAGCGATTGCGCCCAGTCCGGCAGCGCGGTGTAGTGCAAGTGATGCGGACCCGCCCACATGTATACCGCGATCAATGCCCAAAAGTGGACGACGGAAAGACGATACGAATAGATCGGCCGCTGCGCCTGCTTGGGGACGTAGTAGTACATCATGCCGAGGAAGCCGGCAGTCAGGAAGAATCCGACGGCGTTGTGTCCGTACCACCATTGCACCATCGCGTCGACGGCACCGGAGTAGACCGGGTACGATTTCCACAGCGCTACCGGCATCGCCAGATTGTTGACGATGTGCAGCACGGCGACGGTGATGATGAACGAGCCGTAGAACCAGTTCGCCACATAGATGTGCTTGACGCGGCGCTTGACGATCGTGCCGAAAAACACCACACCGAAAGCGACCCAGACCAGCGCGATCAGGATGTCGATCGGCCATTCCGGTTCGGCGTATTCCTTGGCTTGCGTAATGCCCAGCGGCAACGTGATGGCCACCGCCACGATCACCAGCTGCCAGCCCCAGAAGACGAAGGCAGCGAGCTTGTCGCTGAAAAGACGCGCCTGACAGGTGCGCTGAACGACATAGAACGCCGTTGCCATCAGTGCGCTGCCACCAAACGCGAAGATCACCGCGTTCGTGTGTAATGGGCGCAAGCGTCCATAGCTCAGATACGGGATGTCGAAGTTGAGCCAGGGCCATGCCAGCTCGGCAGCAATGAACGCGCCGACAGCCATGCCGACGATGCCCCAGAAGATGGTAGCGACAGTAAACTGTCGCACCACCTTGTCGTTGTACATCAGTGAATTGTCCATGCGCGCTCCGGATGCCAGGCCGCGCAGAGTGTCCGCGAACTGGCTTGCGCGGCATTTGATCGAAGTCAATTCCGGCGCGATCGTGCAACTCGGATCAGTCCGCACACGCACGCGGCGCTCTTGATCCATATCAGCCGCGACTGCCTGACGGCGGGTTAAGGTGCGTGGTTCAGGAGATGGCTGCATGAGTCCGATGAAACCGCTGCTACCCGGAAGCCTGATCGGCCTGAGCCCGAAAGAAGCCGCTCGTCGTCTTGCCGAGCACGGTCCCAACGTGTTGCCTGGCGGCGTGCCCAAGTCGATGCTCGCGATCGTGATCGGCGTGATGGTAGAGCCCATGTTCCTGATGTTGCTGGTCGCGGGCGGCCTCTACCTTGCGCTCGGCGATCGTGCGGAAGCCGCGTTTCTGCTTTCCTTCGTTTTCGTTGTCATCGGTATCACCCTGGCCCAGGAGCGCAAGACTCAGCGCGCGCTGGAGTCGTTGCGCGACTTGTCCGCGCCGCGCGCGCTGGTCATCCGCGGCGGCGAAGAAATCCGCATTCCTGGTCGCGACGTGGTTGTCGGCGATCTGCTGGTCTTGCATGAAGGAGACCGTATCGCCGCGGATGCGATCCTGCTGGAAGGCCATCTAGACGTGAACGAGTCGTTGCTGTCCGGCGAAGCCGTGCCAGTGACCAAGTTGCCTGGCGAAGACGCTGCGCTGCTGTTCGCCAGCACCGTCGTGACCAAAGGTGTCGGCACAGCGCAAGTATCTGCGGTCGCGACGGCCACGGCGGTCGGACGCATCGGTCAGGCGCTGGCATCGACTACTGAGGCAATCTCTGCGCTGCAACGCAATTCGCGCAAGCTGATCCGCAACCTGACCATCGGTGGCCTGGTGATCGCCAGCGCATATTGTCTGCTCAACTGGCTCTGGGACGGACACGCATTCCTGGAAAGCGTGCTTTCTTCAATCGCACTCACCATGGCCATTCTTCCTGAGGAGATTCCGGTCATCCTCACGGTGTTTCTGGCGCTCGGCGCCTGGCGCATTTCCAAACACAAAGTGCTGACCCGGCGCGTGCCGGCGGTGGAAGCGCTCGGCGCAATCTCGGTGCTTGCGGTCGACAAGACCGGAACGCTGACGCAAAACCGCATGCAGATAGCGGAGCTGGCGACGTCGAGTGAAATATTCCGCGACAAGGGCGCTGTGGATCTGCCCGAAGCGTTTCATATACTGACCGAATTCGCCATGCTTGCGACGCCGACCGACCCGTTCGATCCGATGGAGAAGGCAATCCAGAGTTTCGGGGTGCGCTGGCTGACAGGTACCGAACACGTGCACGCAGGGCTCGCGCCTGAATTCGAGTACGCCCTGTCGAGCGACATCCTGGCCATGACCCGCGTATTCCATGGCGACTCGCTGACGCAGCATCTGCTTGCGACAAAAGGTGCGCCCGAGGCCGTGATCGACTTGTGCCACTTGTCGGCGGCTGAAGGCGACGCAATTCTGGGTCAGGTCGGAGCCATGGCCGAACGCGGTCTACGCGTTCTCGGCGTGGCGCGTGGAGATTGGCAGGGGACACAGCCTCCGCAGAGCCAGCACGATTTTGATTTCCGCTTTCTCGGCCTGATCGGCTTCGTCGATCCGCCGCGTCCGGAAGTTCCTGCTGCCATCGCCGAATGCCGCGCCGCCGGCGTGCGCATCATCATGCTGACTGGCGATCATCCGGTGACAGCACGCGCGATCGCGCGCGAGGTCGGTTTGAGCGAACGTGCCGAAGTGATCACCGGACCGGAAATCGCGGCCCTGTCCGATGCGGCATTGCGCGAACGTCTGCGTCATGTTGACCTGTGCGCGCGTCTGCAGCCAGTTCAGAAACTGCGCCTGGTACAGATGCTGCGGCAGGACGGCGACGTCGTGGCGATGACCGGCGACGGCGTCAACGATGCGCCGGCGCTCAAGGCCGCCGATGTCGGTATCGCCATGGGCGAACGCGGCACCGATGTCGCGCGCGAAGCGGCCGCCCTGGTCCTGCTCGACGACAGTTTCGCCAGCATCGTCGCCGCCATCCGCCAGGGCCGACGCATCTACGACAACATCACCAAGGCCACGCGTTTCGTCTTTGCCGTGCATATGCCGATCATCACGCTGGCGCTGGTACCCACGCTGTTGCACTGGCCGGTATTGCTCATGCCGGTACACATCGTGCTGCTGGAACTGTTGATCGACCCGGCATGCTCCATCGTGTTCGAGGCGGAACCCGAATCCACTGGCATCATGACTCGGCCACCACGTGCGCGGTCGGAATCGCCTTTCGCCAAAGTAAATCTACAGCATGGCGTGATTCAGGGCCTTGGCTTTGCGCTCATCCTGCTGATTGGCTATGGCCTGATGCTCAACCGGGGCATGCACGCTTCACTCGCCAGGACATCTGTATATCTGTCGCTTGTACTCGGATTGTTCCTGCTGATTCTTGCCAATCGCCACCTGTCGCATTCCTTGCTGACTCGCAAGATCAAGAAAAATCCCTGGCTTCCGCGCATGTTCGGTGGTGTGGCGGCGATGCTGATCGTGATGATTGGTGTTCCGTTCTTTCGCCATGTCATGGGGCTCGCTATTCCCGACGCTGCCGTGTTCGCATTCAGCGCCTTGATGCTTGCCGTTTCCGTCGTCTGGCTCGAGGGCCTGCGCCGGCTCAGGGTTAACCGGGCCGCCACGCACTAGCGTGTATGCTTTCTCGGTAGGTCTTGTCGAAATCCACCTTCAATGGAAACTGAGCTATGACTACCATTCGGTTTCATCAGACTTCGCTTGAGCAGCAGCGAGTATTGTCATGAACGACGAATTGGCCGACCCACATGCAGGCAATACTATTGCCGATGCGACGGTGCCCTCCGGAAAACACCGTGGCTATGAGCGCCTGCTCGCCGCGTGCCAGTCGCTGCCGCCGGTACGCATGGGCGTCGTGCATCCTTGCAGTGTCGAGGCGCTGGAGACGGTACTGGAAGCACGCGATCATGAGCTGATCGTCCCGGTGCTCGTGGGCCCCGAAGCGCGAATTCGGGCGTTGGCAAAGGACGGCGCGCTGGATCTTGCCGGCATCGAAATCATCGCGACGGAGCACAGCCACGCGTCAGCAGAAACTGCCGTTGCGCTCGCACGCAGCGGCCGTGTTGCGGCGCTGATGAAAGGCAGCCTGCACACGGACGAATTGCTGCACGCCGTGCTCGACAAAGTCAGCGGGCTGCGCACCGAACGCCGCTTGAGCCATGTATTCGTGCTGGACGTGCCCAACTATCCGCGCCCGCTCATGATCACCGACGCCGCAGTCAACATCTATCCAACCCTCGCCGATAAACGCGACATTGTGCAAAATGCGATCGACCTGGCGCACCGCATCGGCATCGCCGAGCCGCGCGTGGCGATCCTGTCGGCGGTGGAGACGGTCAATCCCGATATCCGTTCCACGATCGACGCGGCCGCGCTATGCAAGATGGCCGAGCGTGGCCAGATCCAAGGCGGCAAACTCGATGGCCCGCTCGCATTCGACAATGCGGTGAGTCCGGAAGCCGCACGAATGAAAGGCATCAGTTCCGGCGTTGCGGGAGTCGCCGACATCCTCATCGTGCCGGATCTGGAAGCGGGCAATATGCTGGTGAAACAACTGACCTTCCTTGCCAATGCGGATTCCGCCGGCATCGCGCTCGGCGCGCGTGTGCCGATCGTTTTGGCCAGCCGCGCCGACAACGTGCGCAATCGCCTGGCCTCGGTGGCTCTCGGTGTGCTGTTGACCCAACGCGCATGAAAGCCGCGATATTTGCGCTCAATGCCGGCTCATCGAGTCTGAAGTTTGCGCTCTACGCGGACGCTCCCGCACTCGACCTTTTGGCAAGAGGCGAGGTCGCCGGACTGGGCGCTGCGACACGATTGCAGGCGCACTGCGCAAATGCGCCCGCGATCGATCGAGCGCTCATCGGTGTGGCAAACGCGACTGATGCCCTGCACGTGGTGCTGGACTGGATCGTGGCGCAATTTCCACAGGTATATTTTTCCGCAATCGGGCATCGTGTCGTGCATGGCGGCAGTGCCTTCCATGCGCCGATCATCGTCGATGATGCCACGCTGCAAGAACTCGAAGCGCTCGATCCGCTGGCGCCCCAGCACCAGCCGTTCAACCTGGCTGTCGTGCGCGCATTGCGAGAACGCTTTCCGCAAGCGCTGCCGATCGCCTGTTTCGACACCGCGTTCCATTCCGCTTGGCCGGACTGCGCGCAGCGCATCGCGCTGCCACGGCGCTTTCACGATGCCGGTGTGCGGCGTTATGGATTCCATGGGTTGTCTTACGAGTTTCTTAGCGATCGCGTGCGCACGCTGGCACCTCATGCGCAGCGGGTCGTGCTCGCGCATCTTGGCAGCGGCGCCAGCATGTGTGCGACGCGCGACGGCCGCAGCGTCGAATCCACGATGGGGTTTTCCGTGCTCGACGGATTGCCGATGGGTACCCGCTGTGGCGCGATCGATCCCGGCGTGATTTTCCATTTGCACCGTCAATTCAATCTTGATTTCGAACAGATCGAGCACTTGCTTTACTACGACAGCGGGCTGAAAGGAGTTTCCGCAAGCAGCCCCGACATGCGCGACCTGCTCGCGAGCCAGAGTATCCAATCGCGTCAGGCAATTGATTTGTTCGTGCATCATTGCGTGAGTGCGATCGGTGCGCTCGCGGCCGTGCTCGGCGGCATCGATGCACTTGTCTTCAGCGGCGGCATCGGCTGGCATGCACCACAGATACGTGCCCTGGTTTGCGCACAGTTGGAATTTCTCGGTGTCCTGGTCGATGCCCCGGCGAATACGGCCAATAGCGAGCGCATTTCATCTGCGGCGTCGAAGGTCGGCGTATTTGCGCTGGCCACGGACGAAGAGCTCATGATCGCGCGCCATTGCCTGATGCTGGCTGCTGGTCAGCGCAGGGCAGGGTAGCAGTGAAAGCGACGCTCGATTCGTTGTGGAATTCCGCGCCCGCCGCGACTGGCCGCGTGTTCCACCCGGAGCAGATCGCCAGCCTGCCACCAGTCGCACGGAGATATCTCGAACACGCGATCGCGCCGGGAACACGACTCGCCAGTGCCGTGCGTCTGCGCATGCACGGCGAGATCAAGTTGAAACGCTGGCTGCCATTCAGCGCCGAACAAGTGATCCGGAGCGATGGCGCAATGATGTGGAAGGCGACCGTGCGCATGTTTGGCCTGCCGATCCGCGGGTTCGATCGCCTGATCGACGGCGAAGGCGCGATGCACTGGAAACTATTCGGACTGATCCCGTTCATGAGCGCGTCGGGCGCGGATGTCACCCGATCGGTGACCGGTCGAGTCGCGGCGGAGTCGGTCTGGCTGCCATCGGCTATGTGTGCAGACGACACGTCATGGGCGCCACGCGACGCCGACCATGTCCAAGCCAGGATCACGCTTGCGCGACTCGTGACCGAAGTCGATCTCGGCGTTGCTGACGACGGCCGGCTCAAGTCCATCGCCCTGCAGCGTTGGGGCAATCCGCAAGGTGCAGAATTCCACAATGCGGCGTTTGGCGGAAGTGCGGACCAGGAGAGGACATTCGACGGCTACACCATTCCGACGCGCCTGCGCATCGGCTGGTATTTCGGCTCCGTGCGATTCGAATCGGAAGGCGAGTTTTTTCGGGTGAGCGTGGATAGCGCTATCTTTCGTTGACGTAGTGATGGCCAAGCTCGCGGCAAATCATCGATTTCATTGACTCAGGTCAATCGCCCGCACATGCAAAGGGGTAACTTGCACCTGCAAGCCGCCACCATCGGAGAGTTGTCATGTCGCTCGTCACACGAACTACCGAACCGCGTATCACGCACAGAAACATCATCCTGGCCGGCCTTGCCGGCGCGGTGGCCGAAGTCCTCTGGGTCGCCTTGTTCTGCGCGCTCACGCCGTTGAATGGCGGTGAGGTCCTGCGTCAGATCACGGCTAGCGTTTTTCCGACCATGTCCGCATCGGCGTGGGCGCCTGTACTCGGACTCGTGCTTCATTTCACGCTTGGCGTGGCGGTTGCGTACGCCTTCGGTTTCCTGGTTTGGCAGGCTTTCGCGCGCCGCATGGGCACTGCTACCACATTGGGAACCGCGATGCTTGTGCTCGCCGCGATCTGGACTATCAACTTCCTGGTACTGCTGCCTGTCCTGAATATCGAATTCGTTCGACTCATGCCGTACACGGTAACGTTCGGGTCGAAAGTGCTATTCGGCATCGCGATGGCCGCGACGCTCAATTCATTCGAGCCGGAATCGCAGACGACGACAACTGCGCAGCATGAAGCGACCAGCCCTTTGCATCTATTGTATTGATTGGATCTTGTGCAGCCCGGTTTCTGCAGCGCTGAAGGCCGTCAGGTCGTGGCGGGTTCGCAATCCTGCGCTGGATGAAGGGGTAAAGTGAGGACTTAGCAGGCTAAGTGGAGGCTGGAAAATGAATCCGCACGATCCACTCGAGCATCATTGCGCGCAGCCGTCATCGAAGTCGGAAGCGCAAGCCCCGAAACCAGAGCAGGCGGCAGCTTCGTCCTCAGCGCCGAACTGCCACGACCATGACCATCATCAGCATCGCGATCAGGGCGGCGACGCGCCCATAGCGACAGCGACGGAGCCAGCGGCAGTTGAGTACACCTGCCCGATGCATCCGCAAATCCGTCGGCCCGCACCCGGCAACTGCCCGATCTGCGGGATGACGCTGGAATCGGTTCTGCCGGTGACGGACAAGGAGGACACCACTGAACTTGACGATTTCTCTCGACGATTCTTGTGGACGTTGCCGCTGACCCTGATTGTGTTCGTTCTGGCAATGGCAGGACACCGTCTCGCGCTGTTTTCGCCACAAATGCAATCCTGGATCGAGCTGACGCTGGCTTCTCCAGTCGTGCTGTGGGCGGCTTGGCCATTCTTTGTGCGCGCAGCCCAATCGATGCTCAACCGCAGTCCGAACATGTGGACGCTGATAGGTCTTGGGGTTGCCGTCGCTTATGTCTACAGCGTCGTTGCCACACTTGCGCCGCGGATTTTTCCGGTTTCGTTTGTGGAACATGGTCGTGTCGGTGTCTACTTTGAAGCTGCCGCCGTCATCGTTTCGCTGACGCTACTGGGGCAACTGCTGGAACTGCGCGCGCGTTCGCAGACGTCAGCTGCAATCAAGGCATTGCTGAAACTTGCGCCGAAGACCGCGCGCAGGATCGAGGCCGATGGCGGCGAAGCGGACGTGCCGCTGACTGATGTCCACGCAGGCGACAATTTGCGCATTCGTCCTGGAGAGAAGGTGCCCGTGGATGGCATCGTCATCGAAGGCACCAGCGCGATCGACGAATCGATGCTCACTGGCGAACCAGTGCCGGTTACCAAGCGCGCAGGCGACAAGGTCGTGGGAGCCACGCTCAATACCAGCGGCAGTCTGGTGATGCGCGCCGAGCATGTTGGCGCGGGTACGATGCTTGCGCAGATTGTGCAAATGGTCGCGCAAGCGCAGCGTTCGCGGGCGCCGATGCAGCGCATGGCCGATGCTGTCGCGAGGTGGTTTGTGATCGTCGTCATCGCGATCTCGGCGCTGACTTTTTTCGTCTGGGGCTGGTTCGGTCCCGAGCCGCGCTGGGTGTATGCGCTGATTAACGCCCTGGCGGTCTTGATCATCGCGTGCCCGTGCGCGCTGGGTCTGGCGACGCCGATGTCGATCATGGTCGCGACCGGCAAGGGCGCGACATCTGGGATTTTGTTCCGTGACGCTTCGGCAATCGAAGCGATGCGCACAATCGATACCCTGGTGATCGACAAGACCGGGACGCTGACAGAAGGCAAGCCTTCGTTCGATCGCGTTGTTGCCGCTGCCGGCTTCGATGTGAACGAGGTGCTTAGAATTGCGGCCAGTCTCGATCAGGCTTCCGAGCATCCGCTCGCGCGAGCGATCGTGGCTGAAGCGAAGCGACAGGGTATTGCACTGGAAAAACCAGAAGGTTTCGATAGCGCAAGCGGCATCGGAGTGACGGGCAGCATCGGCGGTCAACAGGTTCTGCTCGGCAACACGACGCTGATGCAGCAAGAGCATGTCGCCGTCACGTCATTGCAGGACGCGGCCGAAGCGTTGCGCGACGAAGGTGCCAGCGTGATGCACCTCGCGGTAGCTGGCCGACTGGCAGGTTTGCTTGCCGTATCCGATCCGATCAAGGCCAGCACGCCCGACGCGGTCATGCAATTGCAGGCAGTCGGAATTCACGTCGTCATGGCGACCGGCGATGGCTGGACGACTGCACATTCGGTTGGCAAGCGCCTTGGCATCGACGAGGTGATCGGCGAAGTCGAACCGGCCGACAAAGTGGCCATCGTGTCCCGATTGCAAATGCAGGGACACAAAGTTGCTATGGCAGGAGACGGCATCAACGATGCGCCGGCACTGGCACGCGCCGATGTCGGTATCGCCATGGGCACCGGAACCGATGTTGCGATGAGCAGCGGACACGTCACTCTGATCAAGGGCGACCTCCGCGGCATACTGCGCGCTCGAGTATTGTCGCAGCAGACAGTACGTAACATGCGACAAAACCTGGGTTTCGCCCTGGTCTACAACATGCTGGGAATACCCAATGCCGCCGGGGTGTTATATCCGCTCACGGGAATCTTGCTGTCGCCAATGATCGCAGCGCTGGCAATGAGTTTCAGCTCGGCGTCCGTGGTCGGCAACGCGTTGCGGTTACGGTCGCTGCGCTAGCTGCGCCGAATACAACCGGTATCGGGCGATGCCGTACGAGGCCGCCGTGAACGCGTCGCCGCAAGACCCGATCAAAATTGATTGAGGTCAACATGCGGACTCACACATAAGCGCAATTTGACTTCCAACGACATTCGGAGGGCAAAACATGCGAGCCAATGCACACGCAACGACGAGCAATCCTGCACAAGCAAATGATGCGCAGGTCACCGGCCGTATCGATTCTGCAGACGGGCACTGGCACGACAAACTGCGAGACGGCACAACCGTCCTGATCCGGTCGCTTCACGAGTCCGACCTGGAGTTGGAGCGCCGTTTCATCAAGGATCTTTCGCCGCAGGCACGCCGCTTTCGTTTCCTCGGCGAAATCAAGAGTCCGAGCCCCGCCTTGCTCAAGCAACTCACCCAACTTGACCCGGAGCGGGATGTCGCATTTGTCGCGCTGATTGCCGATGGCGCGGAGAAACGCGAAATCGGCGTTTCCCGATTCAATATGCGCGTCGATGGTCTGACTTGCGAATGCGCGGTCACGGTCAGTGACGAATGGCGCAACCAGGGCCTCGCGACAATCCTGATGCGGCATCTGATCGATGTCGCGCGCGAGCGCGGCATCGAGTGCATGTACTCCATGGATGCAACAGAGAATTATGAGATGCGTGAACTTGCCGAGCACCTGGGATTTACGCATAAGGCTGATCCGGATGACTCCACGCAAGTGCTGCATACACTGGATCTGAAAGCGGCGACTGTCTGATATCGCAAAGAGGAAGTGGTTCGAGGCGGATTTCCGCACCGATTTTTCACACGGAAGAGGCGATGCATATGCGCGATATTCTTGCCTATGCGAACAACTATCAGACCTGGACACGTAGTCTTGAATACGCGGCCCGGTTCGCTGCGCTCCTCGATGCCTCGTTGACTGGCATCTACGTGCAAGAGCCGATCCTGCCGATGCCGGCAGTCACCCAGCCGGAATTGCTGACTGGGATCTACACCGTCGCGGCCGAGCAGGTCGCAGCGGCACAAGCCGTGGACTCTGCGTTCACGACTTGGACAACCGGCCTCGGCGTCAAACGAAGCCGCTGGCAAGTCGCCGAAGGCCCGCTACCCGATGTACTCGCGGCAGCCGGGAATTGGCACGACCTGCTGGTGTTGGGAATCGGTACAGAAGTGCGCTGGGATTCGGTTGGAGGCGTGGGCGAATTGCTCCTGAAGACCGCGGGATTGCCGGTTCTCGTCGTGTCGGAACGCGCGCGCGCCAGAGCCAGCTTGAACTCAATCGCGGTGGCGTGGAACGGTTCGTCCGAATCGGTTCGCGCAATTCATGCCGCACTGCCGCTGCTCAAGCGCGCAAAGCAGATCACGGTTATTCACGACGAGCGCACCGAGCGGTGCGCCTTGATCGGCTGGAGGCCGCCGCTCGACGTGGAAGCGTATCTGACGCAGCACGATGTTCGCTTCACCCGGCAGCCGATCAACATCAGCGACGATCGCGCCGGCGAAGGCTTGCTCATAGCGGCCGCGGGCGCCGACATGCTTGTCATGGGTGCTTACGGCAAGGCGCGTTTCAGCGAATGGATCTTCGGCGGAGCAACGCGGCATGTGCTCGAACACAACACGATCCCACTGTTTATGCGGCATTGAAGGGCGTTTTGTGAAGCGTCCAGCACGTGCAAAGGACAGCGCAGCTGATATGAGTCAATCAGTGAGGCACGTGGTGTTGCTAGGGTGGTTATGTGCGTTAGCGAACAGTCGCAGTTGCCTAGGATGACTAACGTGCCGCACGGGCCATCGCAATACAGAATGTCAAAAGACCAGGAAGTACATCGTAAATCTCAAGGAGAAGTGATATGCGCCAGGTCTCACGCCACGGTCGAAAGACTACCTTGCTGACAATGAGTATCGGGCTGACATTTTCCCTTGCGGCGATGGCCGACGTCGATGTTGACGCTGCGAAAGCGCTCGCGCGCCAGAACAATTGCTTCAAGTGCCATGCAGCGGAAAAGGAGAAGGATGGCCCCGCCTACAAGAAGATCGCCGAAAAGTACAAGGGCAAGGACAACGCCGAGGCGCGGCTGATCGAGCACATCACTTCCGGCGAAAAGGCCAAGTTCCCCGATGGTCATGAGGAAGCGCACAAGATCGTGCAGACCTCGCCACCCAAGGACATGGCCCAAATAAAGAACCTTATCGACTGGATCCTCTCGCTCTAGCGGAGGAATCCTGCAACTTGCGCTTGTGCGGAGAATGGTCAAGCCGATAGTGGCACGGGAGTTACATGGAAGGCACGCAGAGGTTGTTGGCGGTACTGCTGTTTGCAGTTTTCGGATCGGCTGTTCCTTTTGCCGCATCCGCCGAGGAATCTAGCCGCAACGGAGACACACGCCACGGCGAAGACGCCGTGTGCACGAAATGCCACGACGAATCGGAGAGCAAACCGATCCTGTCGATTTCGCAAACGCCTCATGGCGTAACCGCTGACGCGCGAGCACCCAGCTGCAAGTCCTGCCATGGCGAAAGCAAGGATCACCTGACCGGCAACACCGCGGGCGGGGAGGGCAAACGTCCCGCACCGGATGTCTTGTTCGGTTCCAAGCACAGCACTGCCGGCTATGCGGCGACCGAGCCGAAGGCACAAACCGAAGTCTGCCTGACTTGCCACAAGTCTGGCCTGCGCCAGCATTGGCCGGGTAGCCAGCATGAAAGCAACGATGTCGTCTGCGCCGACTGCCACAAAGTCCACAGCGCGACAGATCCGATGCTGGTGAAAACCGAGCAGCCGACTGTGTGCTTCACCTGTCACCAGGAACAACGCGCGCAGGTCAAGCAAATCTCCGCGCACCCGCTGGATGTTGGCAAGATGGCTTGCTCGGATTGCCACAATCCGCATGGCTCGGCCGGCCCGAAGTTGCTGGCGAAAAATACCGTGAACGAAACCTGCACGACCTGCCACGCGGAAAAGCGTGGGCCATTCCTGTGGGAGCATCAGCCGGTCAATGAAGATTGCACCAATTGCCACACGCCACACGGTTCGAACATCTCGCCACTGCTGAAGTCACGGGCACCATTCCTGTGCGACGAATGCCACGATGGTCCGCACACAAGTCAAAGCCCGATCGGGCGGGGCGTTGCCGGAATTCAGGGTGGCGGCATAGTACCCGGTGGTAGTCCGAGCGTGATCAATGTCGGGCGTTCGTGCATGAACTGTCACGTCATGATCCACGGATCCAATTCACCGACCGGTGCATTCCTGCATCACTGATTGCGGAATATTGGGGTTGCCATGAACACGGATGAAAGAACATTCACCGTCAGCGCCATCTACCTGGCGGTACGAAGCGCCTTGGCCCTGATGTTTGTCGCTCCGCTTGTTGCACGCGCTCAGGATGCGGGCAACGATGATTTGAATGCGTTGATCTTCCCGGTCAACTATTTTGAGGTCGGTTTGTTGAACGTACCGACCGATTCCACAAAGTTTGGCGAGTACAACGGCCTCAACAGTTCCGGTGCGTACTTCATCGGAAACTTCGACGTGCGTGGCGGCGACGCCTATGGCCAAGGCAACGGGACGATACGCTGGGAGGCGACCGGAACGGACTTGGGTACAACCTCGCGCAGTGTCGGCGCCGGCGTCACGGATCAGGTTTTGTGGCATCTAGGCTTCAGCTACGACGAACTCAGGCATTACACGACGGAGGGTTTCCAGACACCGTTCCTGGGGCCGCTCGGAGGCAATCTCTTCACGCTTCCGCCAGGCTTTGGCGTAATCAATACGACGACGACGAACGCCGGCGGCGTTCTCAACAGCGTCAACAGGGGTACGCGGAGCCTCACGCCGACGCAGCTCGCATCGTTCCACAACGAGGACGTATACACGCAACGCGAGAATACGGGTCTGAGCTTGGGCTACAACTTCAACCCGGAATGGGCAGTGAAGTTCGACTACACACGTCTGGATCAATCCGGCGCCAAGCTCATCGGCGCCGGCACCGACGCCTACAATCTGACCAGCGCGGGCGGATTCAACTACGGTGGCGAGCGCATCGCGATCCTGATGAATCCGACTGAATACAAGACCGACACGTTCACCCTTGCTTTGAACTGGACTGGCAAGCAGGCGTTCGCAAGCGCCAGTTACTACGGCTCACTATTTCATGACGACCTTGCGGGCATCTCCTGGTCGAACCCGTACGTCTCCGGCGGCACGGGCAACGTTCCGGTTCCGCCAACGGGCACATCTCCTGGCGAGGCCTTTCCGATCAGCACCATGAGTACGCCGCCGAACAACTATTTTCATCAGGTCAATCTGACCGGCGGCTACATCTTCAGTCCGGCCACAAAACTTACTGGTGGCGTCTCGTATGGGCGCAACACGCAAAACTCCAGCTACGCCGGCACCTATACGACCACGCCGAACACAGCGCCGGATTTGCCGGTCGGTTCGCTGGACGGCGTCGTGGTTACAACGCACGCCGACATCAAGTTGACCCATCAGGCTACCAATGCGCTTTACTTCAGCGCCGGACTCAAATACAACAAGCGCGACAACCAGACGGCATCGAACACGTACACGTTTCTTGACCTCGGCGGCGAGGAGCTGACTGTCGTCAATATCCCGATGAGCAACAAGCGCTATCAGCTCGATATCGGAGGAGACTGGCGCATCGATACACGACAAAAACTGCATCTGGGCTTTGAGTACGACCATATCGACCGCTGGTGCAGCAATGTGCTCGCAAACAACGCACAGGGCGAATTGTCGTCGACCAATGCGGGTTATTACACGACTGCATCCTGCGTGCAGATTCCCAAGGACAAGGAAAACAAGCTGGTCGCAACGTACAAGCTCAAGCTCAGCCAGACCGTTGATTTCAACGCGGGTTACACGTACGGACGGCGCAAGGCAGAAGTGAACAGCTCGTTCTACAATCCCATGCAGGCCAACGACGAGGGCTTCGAGAATTTTGGCTATCGCGCGTTCTTCGATGCGTCGCGTAATCAGGGGTTGTTCAAGGCCGGCGTCAATTGGCAGGCGACCGATAAGCTGACGTTGGGACTCAATGGGCGGCACACCAAGGACGAATATCCTGACTCGGCGCTGGGCGTGCAGAATGGCGATTCCTCCAGCGCGAATGTCGATGCGAATTTCAGCTACTCGGAAGATGGCTCGGTGGGCGCGTACGCCAGTTGGCAGAAAAAGACGCGTAACCTGCTGACGGCTGCTGGACGCAACGCGGTTGCGCCATTGTCCACATTGTGGAGCAATGATCTTGCCGACCGCGACAACACATTCGGCGTCAACGCCAAGCAGAAAGGTTTCCTGGCCGGAAAACTCGAACTGTCGGAAGACTTCGACTATTCGCTGGCCAAGTCGAAATACATCACGACGCTCGGGCAAAACATACCGGCCACCTTGAGCAACCAGGGCGATACGCCGAACATCAGCAGCGAGCTGACCCAGTTCAAACTCACCGGCACCTATCAGTTCTCCAGGTCATCATCGTTCCTGGCCGGCTATATGTATCAGCGGCTCAAATCCAACGACTACTTCTACAATGCGTTCCAGTTGGGCTTCACGCCAACGAGTCTGTTGCCGACCAATCAGAAGGCGCCGAATTATTCGGTCAACACCGTCTTCGTCGCCTACCGATACACCTTTCGGTAAGGCCATCCCATGAGCAAACAGAATCCCGGAGTAGTGCGGCGCTTTTGGAGGTTCCTGCGCAGGCCGAGCGCGAAATTTTCGCTATTAACCCTGCTGCTGGTCGGCTTTTTCGGCGGCATCATTTTCTGGGGCGGTTTCAACACCGGGATGGAGGCGACCAATCAGCTCGAGTTCTGCATCGGCTGTCATGAGATGCGGGACAATGCATACAAGGAATACCAGCAGACGATCCACTACAGCAACCGCACCGGCGTACGCGCGATCTGCTCCGATTGTCACGTGCCGCACGCGTGGGTGCCGAAGATAATCCGCAAGATCCAGGCAAGCCAGGAAGTGTGGGGCGAGATCACCGGTTACATCGATACACCAGAGAAGTACGAGACCCACCGCATGGCGATGGCAACCAAGGAGTGGGCGCGGATGAAATCCGCCAACTCGCAGGAATGCCGCAACTGCCACAGTTTTGATGGCATGAGCGCGGACCTGCAGAAGCAGTCCGTCTACAAGAAACATATGGCGGCGAAGGACGCTGGTCAGACCTGCATCGATTGCCACAAAGGCATCGCGCATCACTTACCCAAGGAATATCGCGATCCGGATGAAGAGGAGTAGGGCGTCAGCGCGACGCACCGCTCCGCTTGTCTGCTGTGTACGCAGGCAAACTAGCTCAAACGATCGCCGATGCGTGTCTTCTGGCCTTTGCCGGTTCGCCTAACAATTCACGCAAACGAGCGGGCGTTACCGCTGCGCGGACGGCGGCAACTCGCGGCATTCGATGTCCGGCAAATTCCAGAATTTTTGCAAGCGCACCGGGAAATGCAGAATTGTCTTCCGGCGTCGCTTTGCGGTTGAGGCGGTTGCGAAACGCGATTGCAATCGCGAGAACCAGACGGTCATCCAGACGCACATTTTCCGTCAGTGCGTCGCCCTCGGCTGATCGCTGAATCTGCTGGATCGCACCGGCGATATCGTCGAGCGGTTCTACCAGCATGGATAAGTCGCAGGCAACGCGCCGTCGAGCGCCCTCGGATAACAGGTGCAGATCGATCAGCATGGCGACGTCGTTGGGCAAAGCGTACAAGGTGCCGCGCAACTGTGCCGCCAGGTGCACTACGCCGGAAAGATGCTCGGCGATTGGCTTGGGCAAACCACGTGACATTCCTTCGGTCGCGGCGTAGTCAAAGGCTTGCAGACACGCCTCGACGTCTCCGATGAAACCCAACGTAGCGATATCGCCACGACCAATGACCGATAGGAGCTGCATGCGTTCGTTGGGTGTAAAGGCAAACATGGAGTTAGCCGTGACCATCGTGTTTCTCCCACTTGCCAGGCGATAGGCCACGGACAGGATTCGTTGTGGACACCGCAGCAGCAGGCTACGCCGAACACAGCTGCGCGAGATTGATCAGGATCAATCCTGCGCGTACCCGCTTTGAGCGGCTCCCTACGAGGCGCAGCGAGAGCCGGTGGATCTTTTGACTCAAGTCAAAGAGGTAAAGCGATCTTGCGTCTAGAGTGAGACAGCAAGAATTGACATGGATCGGCCTGCACCGGCGCATTCCCGATCGAGACTTCACCTTCAGGAGCGCAGCATGTTTGAACATATTTTGCTACCAACCGATGGCTCCAAACTCTCCGAGAAATCGGTGAAGCAGGGCATCCGCATGGCCAAGGCGCTGAAGGCAAGCGTGACGGCCTTGCATGTAAGCCCAAAACTCCACTCGTTCAAGTATCCGTTGGACGTGCTGGAAAGCAGCCGCGACTACGCGCAAGCATGTGAAACGAGCGCGAGCAACTATCTGGATTTCGTCAAGCGGGTAGCAGCGGGGGCAGGCGTCGAGTGCGACGTCGTGCACGTCACCAGCGATCAACCGTACAAAGAAATCATCAAGGCCGCGCAGAAAAAGAAATGCGACCTGATCCTGATGGCATCGCACGGCCGGCGTGGGATTGAAGGATTCCTGTTGGGCAGCGAAACCCAGAAAGTGCTGACGCACAGCCAGATCCCGGTGTTGGTATATCGCTAGCTGAGGATCGACTGGTCCGTCCATTTGCGTTGCCAATCGTTGAGCCAGGCAGTGCGCACGAACGACGGCTCAGCCGCGGTTACAAACTGTTACCGATTGTTGCAGTGGAGTGGTTGGCGCGTCGCCGGAGAAAGCTACTCTGGCATCACTTCTTGAACATCACTGCAAACAATCGGAGCATCCATGAACGCCACTGCTGATCGAACGACCACATCGCGTACATCCGTTGGTACGCCGTTCGCGCCGAGCGCTGGCAGCGGCCAGATCAATCTCGGCGAATTGAGCGCGCACGTTCACGTCACCCGGCGCAAGCTTGAGGCCGGGCAATATTTGTATCGGGCCGGCCAGCCATTCAACGCTCTGTTCCTGGTGCACGCCGGCATTCTCAAAGCCAGCCTGGTTGCCGAGGATGGGCGTGAGCAGGTCACCGGCTTTCGCATGCGCGGCGAATTGCTCGGCGTCGAATCCATCGGCATGAAGACCCATGCTTGCGACGTGGTTGCGCTGGATACAAGCGAGGTCTGGGAATTGCCCTATCCGGCAGTATTGACCGCGTGCGCACGGATACCGGAGTTGCAGGCGCAATTGACTGCCGCGCTTGCCGCGGAGATTCGCAGCGATCGTACCTGGATGCTGGCACTGGGGACCTTGAGCGCCGAACAACGCGTCGCCGCATTCCTGCTCGACGTCGCTGCGCGCTACCAGGCACTGGGCTTCAGCAACAAGCATTTCGTGTTGCGCATGTGCCGGGCGGACATCGGCAGCTTTCTCGCGCTCAAGCACGAAACCGTAACGCGCGCGCTGACGCGCCTGAGCGCACAAGGCTGCATTTCGGTGGAGTGGCGCGAGGTGCGTATTCTGGATGCCGCGGCTTTGCGCGCCACGATTGGCGTTGATGCGCGCGTGCACTGATTCCGGCAGCAAATCGCAACACCAATTGAACTAGGGGCGATCGAGTACCGCGCGGACAGCAGCAACCAGGTTCTCGCGCGTGTAGGGCTTTTGCAGCAGCGGGAACTCCTCAGCCTTGTTGCCTTCGCCATCCAGAGCCGCGTGCTCGTAGCCGGACGTCAGCAATACCGGTAATCCCGGACGCAGGCGCCGCGCCGCTAGCGCCAGATCCACGCCGCTCATGCCGCTGCCGAGCACGACGTCGGTGAAGACGAGCGCGATAGTGGGCTTATCCGCAACCAGTGCGAGTGCCACGTCGGCATTGTCCGCAGCCAGCACGATATGACCGGCACCACGCAGAAACGCGATTGCGATACCGCGCACATCCGCTTCATCTTCGACCACGAGGATGGTTTCGCTGCTTCGGGAATTGGAATTTGCTGCCGAGTCAGTATTTGTCTTCTGCGTGGATTTCGCCACAGGCAGGTGCAGTTCAATACTCGTTCCGTAGTCGAGCTGGCTCTCGGCGGTCAGGTGACCTTCTGACTGCTTGACGAAACCGTACACCATGCTCAGGCCCAAGCCGCTGCCCTTGCCGTGGTCCTTGGTAGTGAAGAACGGCTCGAACGCGCGAGCGAGCACTTCGGGGGTCATGCCGAATCCGGTGTCCTTGACCGTGAACACAACGTAGTCGCCCGGTTTGCGCTCCCCGTCGGCGCTGAAGTCGCGATGATGGCGCTTTTGCGCAGTGATACTCAGGCGCCCACCACGCGGCATCGCATCACGCGCATTGATCGCGAGATTGACCAGCGCAGCTTCGAGTTGGCCAGGGTCGGCAAACACCGCCGGCGTATCTTCAGGACACGCAATTTCAAGCATGACCGTCTCGCCGAGCGTGCGCTTGAGCATGCCATCCAGGTCGCTGAGCAGTCTTCGCGGATCACAGGCGCTTGGTATCAGGCGCTGGCGCCCGGCAAACGCAAGCAGCTTGCGCGTCAGTTCCGCGCCACGACCCACGGCGCGCAGTGCGCTGCTGATCACGTCGCGCGCCTGCGGTCGATCGGTCAACTCGCCTTCCAGAATCTGCAGGTTGCCCGAAATCACCGTCAGCAGATTGTTGAAATCGTGCGCGATGCCGCCGGTCAATTGACCGACTGCCTCCAGACGCTGGGCGTGCGAAAGCTGTTCCTCCATGCGGATGCGTTGCATGGCCGCGCCGAGCAAATTTGCGATGGACTGCAGGAAATGCACGGCGTCGTGATTGAACTTGCGTGGTTCGCGCGACAGCGCAACCAGCGTGCCAATCGCCTCCCCGCGGTCGATCAATGGCACCAGGGCGGCGCTTGCAAAGCCGTAGTCTGCCAAGGTGGCGTCGATCTGCGCGGTGCCATCGGTGCAATCCTGCAAGACAATCGGCTGGTCTGTCGCGAGCGGGCGTCCCGGCGCATCCGGCGGCGACAATATCGACGGCAGCGCATCGAACAGTTCATCCGGCAATCCAAATGCAGCACGCACCTGCAGCGCCTGTCTCTGTGCATGCCGAAACACGATGCCCACTGCAGCAACATTCAAGGCATTTGCGGCAAGCTTGGGGGTGTGCTCCACGGCCGAGTCGAGATTGGTTGCAGCGAGCGCCAACTGCCCGATCTGGGTCACGAACGCGTCGTAACGCGCACGCGCCAGCGCCTGGCGTGCGCGCTGTGTTTCGGAGATGTCGCGGATCGCCGCGACGATCATCTGACCATCAGGCGTGTTGATCGGGCTGAGCGCGATTTCCACCGGAAATACTTCGCCATTGCGCTTCAGGCCAGTCAACTCCTGGCCGGCACCCATCGGACGGACGCGCGGGTTTGTGATGTATCCATTGCGATGATTTTCATGCCCGGCGCGCACCGACTTCGGGATGAGGATCTCGATCAGAACGCCGTGCAGTTCTTCATCGGCATAACCGAACAGCTGCACTGCCTGAGCGTTCGCGCGCACGATGCGGCCGTCGCGATCGACCGCAATCATCGCGTCAGGCGCCGCATCGAACAATTCGCGAAACATCTAGGCTTCTCCGCTGCGTGCGGCGTTCATCCGCGCTGCACGCGCGCCGCAAAAAGGTAACCCGCACCACGTACGGATTTGATCAACTCGGGGTTTGCCGGGTCGCGTTCGATCTTGCGGCGCAAGCGACCGATCTGCACGTCGATCGCGCGATCGAACGGCCCCGCATCGCGCCCGTGCATGAAGCCCATCAATTGATCCCGCGACAGGACCCGATTCGGGTGATCCAGAAATATGCAAAGCAATTCGTATTCACCGGTTGTCAACGGCACCTGACTGCCCTGAGGTTCCGTCAGCAGACGTGCATGCGGATCAAGTCGGAAGCCTGCGAATTCGATCGCCGCTGCATCGGTGGCGACAGGTTCGACAATCGCCGGTGCAGAGCGGCGCAAAACGCTACGCACTCGCGCCAGTAGTTCGCGCAAATCAAAAGGCTTGGTGACGTAGTCGTCCGCACCGAGCTCCAGCCCCACCACGCGGTCCACCGATTCGCCACGGCCCGTGACGATAATGATCGCGCCGCCCCAGTGCGCACGCAGATAGCGAGTGAGGTCAAGCCCGTCTTCCCGCGGCAGCCCCAGATCCAGCAGCACAATGTCGATCGCATTGACCTGGATCGCCGCGCGCATGGCTACTCCATCCGCTGCCGTACTGACCTTGAAGCCCTGGTTTCCGAAATAGCGTTCGATGAGGGCAAGAATCTCCGCGTCGTCGTCCACGACCAGCAGATGCGGCTGCGATGATTCCGTCTGTTCCATCTGTTGAGCCGGTACGGCAAATGCCTGGCGCCCAGTCTAGCAGCACGCCCGATCTTCGCGTTCGCGCCAAGTCGCCTTGATCCAGATCAGTGTTTCAAGTCGACACACGCCATACGATTACCCCATGGAAACGATCATCCGCACGCAGTCTCCGCAGTTCGATCCGGATCTGATCGCGCGCTATGATATTTCCGGCCCGCGCTACACCTCGTATCCGGCGGCGCCACAGTTTCACACACGCTTCGGCGAAGCGGAGCTGCGCGCCACCGCACGCGCGTCGAATGAAGACCCCATACCACGCCCACTGTCGCTGTACGTACATGTGCCGTTCTGCATGAGTCCGTGCTTCTATTGCGGCTGTACGCGCCTGATCACGCGCGATCACAGCAAGTCAGTCGTCTATATGGACCATCTCTACCGCGAGATCGAGCTGACGGCACCGATGTTCGATCGCGACCGCGCGGTGGGGCAATTGCATTTCGGCGGCGGCACACCGAACTTTCTCGACGCGCGCCAGATGGGCGAGTTGCTCGAATCGCTCGCGCGCCATTTTGCATTCAGCCGCGACGCAGATCGCGAATTCGGCATAGAGCTGGACCCGCGTTATTGCGAGCCGGACTATGTGCGCATGCTGGCTACGCATGGCTTCAATCGCGTCTCTGTCGGCATCCAGGACTTCGATCCCGAAGTGCAGCGCGCAGTCAACCGCATCCAGAGCATCGAGCAGACGCGCGCCGTCCTGGATGCGGCACGTGAGTCGGGTTTCCGCTCGACCAGCGTGGATTTGATCTACGGTCTGCCAAAACAGACGCTGGCAGGATTCGAGCGCACGCTGGATCAGGTCATTGCGCTAGCACCAGATCGCATCGCGACTTACGGTTACGCGCACTTGCCGGAACGCTTCAAGGCACAGCGTCAGATCGAGGCGGCGGATCTGCCCGATGCAGCCACGCGACTGGCGCTGCTCGGTCTCACCGTTGAAACCCTGACTGCCGCAGGCTACCGCTACATCGGCATGGATCATTTCGCGCGGCCCGGCGACGATCTGGCTCGCGCGCAGGATGCCGGCACCTTGCAACGCAACTTTCAGGGCTATTCGACTCATGCCGATTGCGACTTGATCGGCCTCGGCATGAGTTCCATCTCGCACATCGGCGCAAGCTTCAGCCAGAACGCCCGCGATCTCGTCGGCTACTACGCGGCGCTCGATGCCGGCCGACTTCCGGTCGTGCGAGGCCTGGCGCTCGACGAAGACGATCTGATTCGCGCCGATGCGATCCAGCAGTTGATGTGTCACGGCACGCTCGACGTCGCCGCTTTCGAAGAGCGCCATCGGCTGGATTTTGCCGCGTACTTCAATGCCGAACTGGTGCGCCTGGACGAACTGGCGGGTGATGGCCTCATCGCCGTAAGTCCTGACCGGCTCACAGTCAGCTCGCGCGGACGCTTCCTGCTGCGTATCATTGCCATGTGCTTCGACGCCCATCTGCCCAGGCCGCAGGCGGTCGAAGTGCGCTACTCCAAAGCCCTGTAGCCGGCCGCTCCGCGCCGGCGGAGCGTGAGATGAACAAGGTTACGGCGACCGGCAACCTGTCGATCCACAATCCGATTGCCGATGACGGCGACGATCTACATTTCTGTTCGACCTGCGCTTTCGGTTCGGTCTGCTTGCCGGCAGGCGTGGACAAGAACGCGCTGCGCGAGTTGCACATGCTGGTCGAACATGTCGGTCCGTTTCATGCGGGCGATCACGTGTTCCGCAGCGGCGACCGCTTCGAAGCGATCTACGCTGTGCGCGCCGGAATGGTGAAGACGCGTCTGGTCGACGACGCCGGCCGCGAGCAGGTCCTTGGCTTCCACCTGCCCGGCGAGATGGTCGGCCTGAATGCGATTCACCCGGCGAAATATCCCTGCGATGCGATCGCGCTGGACACGGTCTACGTTTGCCGCTTCTCATTCCCCGCGCTGACAACACTGGCGGCGAAAATTCCGGATGTGCAGCAGCAACTGTTCCGTCTGCTCAGCGCCGACATCGGCAAGGCCATGCTGCTGGCGGGCGATCACACGGCAGACGAACGCCTCGCTGCATTCCTGCTCGGCCTGGCCGAACGCTATTCTGCCCGCGGCTTTTCATCGGCGGCATTCCGGCTGGTCATGGCGCGTGCCGATATCGCCAATTATCTGCGCCTTGCCGCCGAAACCGTGAGCCGCGTGCTGCGCCGTTTCCAGGACAAGAACCTGATCCGCGTCGAAGGGCGCGACGTCGAATTGCTGGATCCAGCGAGTCTGCGCCGGCTCGCTCGCAACCTCTTGCCTGGCTGATCGGAGCAAATCGAATCGTTGCGAACTTGATCTGAATCAGGGCTCGCGCAAACCATGCTGGTTACGATCTGTCCCGTTCGCAATACGGGAGTCCGTCATGTCCACCAGCCGTCGTCTATGGATCGCCTTGGCCCTCTTGCTCGGCAGCACGTTCAGCGTGCGGTTGTGGATGGGCAGCGAAATTCATCGATCCGAACCGCCCATGCCCGAGCGTGTAGTAACCGTCGACGGGCAGACGCTGTTTACGCGCGAAGAAATCGAGCAGGGCCGCATTGTCTGGCAATCCATCGGCGGCCAGCAGTTGGGCACGGTGTGGGGGCACGGAGCGCTGGTCGCGCCGGACTGGAGTGCGGATTGGCTGCACCGCGAATCCACTAGTCTGCTCGACCTGTGGGCACAGCACGATCACGGTGGCGCATTCGACAAGATCGATGCCGGCAAGCAGGAAGCGCTCAAGGCGCGATTGCGCGATGAACTGCGCAAGAACACGTACGCGTCGGCAACCGGCGCAATCACGGTATCGGCCGATCGCGCGCTGGTCATTTCCAACGTCGCTGCACACTATGTCAGTCTGTTTGGCAACGATCCGGCCACGCAGCAACTGCGCGAAACCTACGCGATGCGCAACAACAGCGTGGATACGCTCGGGCACCGCGATCAGCTCGCGAAGTTCTTCTTCTGGACGGCCTGGGCGACGGTGACGAATCGTCCCGATGGCAACGTCAGCTACACCAACAACTGGCCTTACGAGCCGCTGGTCGGCAATTCGCCGGCACCAAGCACCTTCCTGTGGAGCGTGTTCAGCGTGTTGTTCATGACGGCCGGCATCGGCATGCTTGCCTGGCACTACGCGGTCTGGCAACGGCAGGAACCGCATCTGGCGCCACCGGCAACCGATCCCCTACGCGGCATCACGATCACGCCGTCGATGCGCGCCACGGCGAAATATTTCTGGGTGGTGCTGGCGTTGTTGCTGACGCAGATTCTGCTCGGCGCGATCACCGCGCACTACCAGGTGGAAGGGCAGAAATTCTATGGTTTTGATATTTCGCAGATCTTTCCGTACTCGCTAACGCGCTCATGGCATACCGAACTTGCGGTGCTATGGATCGCGACCGCGTGGCTGGCCACGGGCCTGTACATCGGTCCTGCAGTTTCCGGACACGAGCCTAAATTTCAGCGCCTGGGCGTGAATGTGTTGTGGGTCTGTCTGCTGGTCATCGTGGTGGGCGCATTCACCGGGCAATGGTTCGCGGTGATGCAAAAGCTCGGACTCAAATACAACTTCTGGTTCGGTCATCAAGGCTGGGAATACGTCGACCTCGGGCGGTTCTGGCAGATGTTCCTGTTTGTCGGCCTGCTGCTCTGGCTGGTGCTGGTCGGCCGCGCCTTGTGGCCGGCGTTGCGGCGCAAGGATGACCTGGCGTCGATCGTCGGATTGCTGTTCCTGTCTACAGTTGCAATCGCGCTGTTCTATGGCGCCGGCTTGATGTGGGGTGAGCGCACGTCATTGTCGATGGTCGAGTACTGGCGCTGGTGGGTGGTGCATTTGTGGGTGGAAGGATTCTTCGAAGTCTTCGCGGTCGCGGTGATCAGCTTCCTGTTCGTCAAGCTCGGACTCGTCCGCGCGCGAACCGCAACGGTGAACGTGCTGTTCGCCACGTTCGTGTTCATGGCTGGAGGCGTGCTCGGTACGTTCCATCATCTGTACTTTGCCGGCACCACGACGGCCGTGATCGCCCTCGGTGCTTCGTTCTCCGCGCTTGAAGTGGTGCCGTTGGCGCTGATCGGCATGGAAGCGTATGAAACCTGGACGCACAGCCGAGCGACCCCTTGGATGCAGCGCTACCGCTGGCCGATCATGTTCTTCCTCGCTGTGTCGTTCTGGAATCTCGTTGGTGCCGGGCTGTTTGGATTCCTGATCAATACGCCGCTCGCGCTGTATTACATGCAGGGTCTGAATCTGACTCCTTTGCATGGCCATACCGCGTTGTTCGGGGTGTACGGAATGCTCGGTCTTGGTCTGATGCTGTTCTGCCTGCGTGGACTCAAACCCGATGCGCAATGGAATGAGGGTCACCTGCGCGGCGCATTCTGGGCGCTGAATATTGGGTTGTCGCTGATGGCGCTGCTGACCTTGCTGCCACTTGGCGTACTGCAACTCAACGCGGTGCTGGAGCATGGCTACTGGTATGGCCGTTCCGCGGAATTCATGAGCCAGCCGATGATTCATCTGCTGATCTGGATGCGCGTGCCTGGCGACACCATCTTCGCAGCCGGTGCGCTGCTGATCTGCTGGTTCGTCGCGCGGTTGTGGATCGGGAAGCGGCGCGCGCCCGCGGGCGCTGCGGGTGAGCAAGCGCTGAGTCATGGATAAGAACGTCGAGCCGGGACCTGCACCTGGGTCCCGGTCTGTGGCGGGAGTGGCGATCGTCGTCGGGACAACCACCGGCACTTCTGCCGTTTTTCCTTCACTCGCAGAACTGCCGCAGCTGCTCGCCGCCGCTCCGCACCGGCTGATGTTCTTTGCCGGTGCGTCGGCCGTGATCGTGTCGATGCTGTGGTGGACCTGCTTTCTCGCTGCCGGTTATTTCGGCCATGCATTTCCGCTTTCGCCGGTGCCGGCCGGGTGGGCACATGCAGTTCTGACCCAGTACGGCATGTTGACTTTGTTTATTTTTGGATTTTTGCTCACGGTGTTTCCGCGCTGGATGGCACAGCCGGCGCTGGGCAAGCGCCACTACGTGCCGGTGTTCGCCGGCATGTTCGGCGGCTACCTGCTGGCACACGCGGGCCTGCTCGATCTCAGGCCGCTGTTGATTGTTGGTCTGGGGCTGATGCTCACTGGCTGGTTCGCCGGCTTGATCGCGCTCGGCCGGGTGTTGTGGCGCTGTGACAGACTCGACCAGCATGCGTTGTCATGCTACCTGGCCCTGCTGCTGGGCGGGTGTGGCTTGATCGCTTTCTGCGCCTTCGTGTTGGGGGCGCCGTGGCAACTCGCGTTCCTCGCCATCAAGCTCGGCACATTTGGTCTGCTGGTGCCGATGTATTTCACGGTCATCCATCGCATGATTCCTTTCTTCAGTGCGAATGCGGTCGGTGCCCGCTACCGCCAGATCAAACCGGCGTGGAGTCTGCCCGTGATGTGGACGCTATTGGTCGTGCGCTTGATTCTGGAATTCGCGCATCGCTTCGACTGGCTCTGGCTCGTTGACGCGCCGCTGGCGCTGTTCTTCCTTGGGCATTGGCTCGCGTGGCAGCCATGGAAGTGCACACGGCCGGGGTTGCTCGCCGCACTGTATCTTGCATACGCCTGGCTGCCGCTGGCGTTCGCGTTGTTCGCCGCGCAGAGTGTGATCCTGCAATGGGGCGGCAGTTTCGTACTCGGGCGGGCGCCGGTGCACGCGCTGACGGTTGGATTCTTCGGATCGATGCTGGTGGCGATGGTTACCCGCGTCACCCAGGGACATTCTGGACGTCCGCTGCAAATGGGCGCAGTGGCGTGGCTCACGTTTGGCTTGCTACAACTGGTAGCGTTGACCCGCATCCTGGCAGAAGTTGCGGACAATGTTTCGCTGTGGCTGGTCGTAGCAGCCGCAGGTTGGATAATTGCATTCGCACCGTGGGTGCTGCGCTCGGCATGGATCTATCTGACCCCACGCATCGACGGCAAGCCCGGCTGATCGAGCGCATGTGCGAAGATTGCGTCTTCATTTGAAGGCGGGTACCGTGATCGAGTTCTATCCGCAGATCAAGTTCGTGCATATCCTTGCCGTGATCCTGTCCGGCAGCCTGTTCGCGCTGCGCGGATTGCTGATGCTCGCGCGCTCACGTTTCACCAACCATCCGGCGTTGCGCTTTCTGTCGTATGCGATCGACACGACTCTACTGACTGCGGCACTCATGCTGGCGACAATCTTGCACCAGTATCCTTTCGTGCAGGGCTGGCTCACGGTCAAGGTGTTGTTGCTGGTCGCCTACATCGTATTGGGTACGCTGGCGCTGAAGCGCGGGCGCACGCGCGCAGGGCAGGTAACGTGTTACTGCGCAGCACTGCTCGTGTTTGCGTTCATCGTCAGCGTCGCGCGCGCGCATAATCCCTTGGGCGTGTTTACGACGCTGTTCTCTTGAGTCTGATCACGCGCTCAATAACGATATTCAACGCTGAGCCACAGCTTGCGTTCATTCGTTGCGAAACCATCGCTGTGATAGTCGGCATATTTCAGCAGGCCATTTACATGCGCGCACAACGGATATCCGATTGAGGCGTCGAATTCGCTGCCGTAATGCTTGCCGCCGTGATCGGCACGGAAGTCATGCCAACTCGTCACCCAGGCCGCCTTGCCGACTTTTCCGTCGGCGCCAACATAGCGATCATCCAGCCCGTCCTTCGGAGTGGCCAGAAATCGATCAGCCCAGCCGTTGAACGCATGCAGCGTCGCGTAGGGCGTGCTGAATCCGTAGCGGCCGTCGCCGCCGAGCACTTCCCAACCGGCTTTGAACGTGACGCCATGCCACGCGAGGGTAGGCTCCAGCAAACGATACTGCGCGCTTTGCGCCAGTGGATTGTTGGCCCAATCCGATTGGTGCGCAAACTCAACTGCCCAACCTAGTGTGGTGTCGGCGAAAGGGTGGGTGCCAGTCCAGCGCGCACCGAATGTTTTGGTCGACAAGGATTTGATGTCGCGATTCTCGACCAGATAGCCGTAGCTGGTCAGCACGCCGAGCGGAAGTTTCTGAGTGACGTTCAACAGGTGGCCGTTCAGATCCCAGTCGCGCAGCAACGGGTTGGGGTTTTCGTGACCGTTCACCCGGAGGACGCGATCCAGGTAGATGTAGCGCAACGTCGGTCCGCCATTGGCGAACGTATAGCGCGAAGCGAACGCGTCGAAAGTCTGCTCGTTCTGGCGCCAGCCGACGTTGCCGAAGAAGCGCTGGTTGTCGAGCAGCACACGCTGGCGGCCGAGTGTTGCGCCAACTTTTTCGTCCGCATAGGCAACGTAGGCCTGATTGACCTCGTCGGATTTCGGATCAGCGACGATCGGATACTGCGTCTTGCCATTGGCCGTGCTGTTGTAGTGTTCGCCGAACAAGGCCTGCACGTGTTCACCATCGGCATACAGTTGCCAACCGGGAGCGAATACCCAGCGATATCCCAGACGCAGTCGCACTGTGTTCGCATCAGCGCTGCGCTCGAAGGCAGTATCGTCGACATTCTCGTAGCGATAGCGCAACTCGATGACCGGGCCGCTCGCGGCCTGCGCTTCGGCCGCCTGCGACAGGCTGGGGCCGAACTGCAAGGCGAGCGCAATCGCCGCGACTAGCGCGCTGCGCGCGCCACCCCCCTGATGCGTAGACATTGTCGACTCCCTCATTGATGCCAGTCGATAGACCGGCTTGATGACAATCTGCGCCTGTTTGCCTGGGTCCGCCTTGACCCGGGTCAAGGCTACCCCGACCGACGCAGCCATTTGATTTGCCGCTGCGCCGCCCACTTGATCTGGATCAGTGCAATCGGCCCGCAGGAAGCACAGACTCTGCCCATCGAGTCGAGTCGTCGCTGTGAGGAAAAACCATGAAGCGTGTTTCGCAAACAGTTGCCACGTTGGTTGCTTTGGCCGGTCTCATTCAGTCAGTCACCGCAGCCACGGCAGCGGAGAACGGTGGGTATGTCCATGGTGATTTCGGTCCGCCGCGCGGCGATCCGATCCACGCGGTGCTGACCGACCCGCCCAACGTGCCGGCGCCGACCTATCGCAATTATCCGGCGAAGGTGATCGTCGAACTCGAAGTGATCGAGAAAGAGCTGCCGATTTCCGAAGGAGTCACCTACACGTTCTGGACTTTCGGCGGTACCGTGCCGGGCAAATTCATCCGCGTGCGCCAGGGCGACACGGTGGAGTTTCATCTGAAGAACAATCCCAACAACAAGATGCCGCACAACATTGATCTGCACGGCGTCACCGGACCGGGCGGCGGCGCGGCCTCGAGCTTCACCGCACCTGGTCACGAATCGCAATTCACGTTCAAGGCGCTAAACCAGGGTATTTACGTCTATCACTGCGCAACCGCCCCGGTCGGCATGCACGTCGCCAATGGCATGTACGGATTGATCCTGATCGAACCGCCGGAAGGTTTTCCGGCCGTGGAACATGAGTACTACGTGATGCAGGGCGATTTTTATACGACAGGAAAGTATCGTGAAAAAGGCTTGCAGCCCTTCGATATGGAAAAAGCAATCGACGAGAAGCCCACCTATGTCCTGTTCAACGGTGCCGAAGGTTCACTCACCGGCGAAAAGGCGCTGAAGGCCAAGACCAACGAAAACGTGCGTCTGTTCATCGGCAACGGCGGTCCGAACCTGGTATCGAGCTTTCACGTCATTGGCGAAATCTTCGACCGCGTGCGCCAGGAAGGCGGAACGCGCGAGCAGGAGAATGTGCAGACCACACTGATTCCCGCCGGCGGTGCGGCGATGGTGGAATTCCACACCGATGTGCCGGGCAGCTATGTGATGGTCGATCACTCGATCTTTCGCGCATTCAACAAGGGCGCGCTCGCGATACTTAAAGTCGACGGACCGGAGAACAAGGCGATCTACTCCGGCAAGGAAGTCGACTCCGTTTATCTTGGTGATCGCGCGAACGCGAATCTTGCCGCCGTAACGCAGGCGACCAAGGCTGCCGCCGCAGGCAAGCTTACCAAGGAAGACCAGATCAAAGCCGGGCAGCAGTTATTCGCCGGTACGTGCACGGTATGTCATCAGGCCAATGGCGAAGGTCTGGCAAACGTTTTTCCGCCACTTGCCAAGTCGGATCTGATTGCAGCCGATCCAAAACGGCCGGTGCGCATCCTGTTGCAGGGGCTCAGTGGCAAGGTCACCGTCAACGGCAAGGAATACACCTCAGTGATGCCGCCGATGACGCAGCTCAACGACGATGAGATTGCGAACATCGTCACCTTTGTGCTTAACAGCTGGGGCAATCCGGGCGGGCGTATCGATGCGAGCGAAGTCGCCAAGGTGCGCGCCGAGCCGACGCCGGCTGCAGGGGCAGGGCACTGAGATCTGAATGTATACAATAATACGTATCGCCACATTCGCGCTTGCGTTGATCGCCGTCCCGGTATTCGCTGCTGATTACGCAGCGCTGCCGGGCGGTAAGTTCGCCAGCGTGCTGCCGGCCGACGCCACGAATGCCGATGTTGTCATCGCGCCTTTTCGCTTGCGTACCACTCCGGTCACCAACGAGGAATTCCTCGCCTTCGTGACTGCACATCCCGAGTGGCGCCGCGATCGCACGCCTGCCGTGTTTGCCGAAGCGCGTTTTCTTTCGCAGTGGCAGTCTGCAAGTGCACTCGGCAGTGACGCGCAGCCCACCCAGCCGGTCACACAGGTAAGCTGGTTTGCAGCGCAGGCATTTTGCGAAAGCGAAAGCGCGCGGCTGCCGACCTGGTACGAATGGGAGTTCGCGGCAGCTGCCGATGCCGCGCGAACCGACGCGCGCAAAGACCCGGCATGGCGCGCACAGATTCTGTCGTGGTATTCGCGTCCCTCGACGACGCCATTGCCATCGGCCGGCGGCGCAGCAAACGCGTACGGCATTCGCGATCTGCACGGGTTGGTCTGGGAGTGGGTAGGGGACTTCAATGCCCTGCTCGTCGCAAGCGACAGCCGTGACCAGAACGATCCGGACCGGCTCAAGTTTTGCGGCGCTGGCGCGCTCAACCTGCGTGATCGCGAAAACTACGCCGTGCTGATGCGCGTCGCCATGCTGTCGGCGCTCAAAGGGGCGGACACAACCGCAAACCTCGGATTTCGATGCGCCAGAGACGGCGCGAGAGAAGGTTCATGAGCTTCACGTGGCAAACGCGCATCTTTCCCCCACTTCTTTTCCTGACGATGACGGCGGCTGCCTTTGGCAACCGTCTTGCTGAAGCGGGAGAACTACCGGGCGATTCGGTGTATCGACTGGATCTTGCCCTGGTCGACCAGAATGCCCAAGCTTCAAAGCTGGCGGATCTGCGTGGCGGTCCGGTACTGATCGCGATGTTTTACTCATCATGCAAGTTCGTGTGCCCGCTTATCATCGATACCTTGCAACGTACCGAGCGTGCCTTGAGCGACGGTGAGCGCACACACCTGCGCGTCGTGATGGTGAGCTTTGATCCCAAACGCGATACGCCTGCGATCTTGAAGACCGTCGCCGAACAGCGTCATGTCGATCAGTCTCGATGGAAGCTCACCCGCACCGAAGCGATCGGTGTGCGCAAACTCGCGGCCGTGCTCGATGTGCAATATCGCGAAGTGGGTAATGGCGACTTCAACCATTCCAGCGTGATCACCTTGCTCGACGCCGACGGTCGCATCGTGGCTCGTAGTGATCGCATGGGCGAATTGGATTCAGCGCTGGTGACGGCGGTTCAGCACGCGATTGCAGGCACGCACTAGAGCGCGAAGTGCCGAGGTCCAGCTGAGTGCGATAGCGCACAGACTCTCGAACCTGATGCGCCCATCGTTATGGATGGAGCGCGCTGCCTATTGTTGCGGGCAATCAATCAAATGAAGGGAAGGCGTCATGACCAACAGCAACCTGTTTCCATCAAACGGCGTAAGTCTCACCTCCAACGACGCAGTTTCCCGCGGTCCCGAAACGACCCCAATGGAGTGGAAGGAAAAACTCCGCAACGGCACGACAGTGTTGATCCGACCGATTCGCGATGACGATGTGGCACTTGAGCGTCGCTTCATCGAAGAACTATCACCGCAATCGCGCCGCTTTCGGTTCCTTGGCGAGATAAAGAACCCGAGTGACGAATTGCTCCGACAGTTCACGCATGTGGACCACGCCAGTGAAATTGCGTTTGTCGCTCTGCTGGCTGACGGGGCCGACAAGCGCGAAATAGGCGTCAGTCGTTACAGCGCGCGCACTGATGGATTGAGTTGCGAATGCGCCGTCGCCGTCAGCGACGACTGGCACAATCAGGGGCTTGCGACCTTGCTCATGCAGCATCTGATCGACGTCGCGCGTCAACATGGAGTCGAATGCATGTACTCGACAGACGCCGTCGACAATCAAGCAATGCGCGACCTCGCAGAGCATCTGGGATTTCAGCGCAAGCAGGATCCGAATGATGCAACCCAGGTCATGCACACCCTGGATCTCAAAGCCGCAAGCGCTTGAACGGTCGGGGACAACTGATCAGGCAAGCACCGGCACCTGCGGAAATGCGGCACGCATCCCTTCAAAAGGGAAGGTAAGGGCAAGGAGCACAAACCAGCACGCGAGTGGTGTCTCGGGTCAAATCATATTTTACATAATATACATACGGCACGATAAGATGATGTAACAGGGGCATTGCCACTATCTGCCCTACATGAGTCTTATGGCACATAGGACGGCGCCGAAAGGCAAGTTATTCTCGCCAGGATTTTCCCTGACTGGAGCCGGCATGCTTTCGCGCGTATTGACGACCATTCTAGCCTCCGGCGTGCTGCTTGGCGCGCTTGCTCCCGCCACACTTCTTGCCGCCGACGAAGCGGTCAAGCCTGCGACGAAGGATGGCAAGGACGGTGCGGATGCGTCGAAGGCCGACGACTTCGCAAAGTTGCCGGCGTTTCCGGCGGACAAGACCATGCATCAAACGGTGCAGATGGGCGGCAAGACGCTGAACTACGATGCGACCGTTGGTTCATTGCCGGTGCTCGATGACAAAGGCAGGATTGTTGCGGAGGTGATGTTTATCGCCTATACCGTGCCTGGTGCAAATCGCCCAGTGACGTTTGCATTGAATGGCGGGCCGGGTGCGGCGTCGGTATACCTGAACCTCGGTGCGATCGGGCCCAAGCGCGTGCAGTTCGGCGCTGAAGGCAACAGCCCTTCGGATCCGGCGACGCTGATCGACAACCAGGGCACCTGGCTGGACTTTACTGATCTGGTCTTCATCGATCCCGTTGGCACCGGCTTCAGCCGCGCGCGCGTATCCGAGGACGAGGCGAAAAAGAAGTTCTATGCGGCTGACGCCGATATCGAATATCTCTCGCGAATCGTCTACGACTGGCTGGTCAAGAATTCACGGCTGACATCGAAGAAATATCTGGTCGGCGAAAGTTACGGAGGTTTCCGCGCCCCGCGCATTACGCACTTTCTGCAAACGCGTCTGGGCGCCGCAATGAACGGCATGGTGCTGGTTTCGCCGTATCTGGAACCATCTGCCAATGACAACGGCGATCTGTCGCCGCTTCCGTGGATGATGACGTTGCCCAGCATCTCTGCGGCCAATCTCGAACGCCAGGGCAAGCTGACCGACGCGGCCATGACTGAGATTGTCAACTACACGCGTGGCGATTACGTCACTGATCTTCTCAAGGGCCGCTCTGATCCACAGGCCCTTGACCGCATCGTCAAACGCGTGACAGAACTGTCCGGGCTCGACCCCACTTTCGTTCGCCGCTCGGGCGGACGCCTGGAAACGCAGGCGTATCTGCGCGAGGTGTATCGTGCCGAAGGCAAGCTTGGCAGCCGTTACGATTCCAATGTGACCCAGTGGGATCCGTTCCCGTTCGCGCCGGAACAGCGCACCAATGATCCCCTTCTCGACTCGATCATTGCGCCAACAACTACCGCCATGGTCGACTTCGTAACGCGCATTGTCGGCTGGAAATATTCTGGGCGCTACCACGCACTGAGCTACGAGGTGAACCGTCTGTGGAGCGGCAACGAAGAGATCAACAAGGGCTCGGTGACACAGTTGCGTCAATCGGTCGCTATTGATCCCAAGATGCAGGTGTTGATCGTGCACGGTTGGGACGACCTCTCATGCCCGTTCATGGCGTCGAAGCTGATCGTCGATCAAATGCCGCTGATGGGAGATCCGAACCGCGTGCAGGTCAAGGAATATCCGGGCGGCCATATGTTCTACAGCCGTGGCAGCAGTGCCGCTGCGTTGCGCAGCGATGTCACGCGGGTGTACGCCGCACATTGAAGGGGCGCAATTCCTAGGCCTTCGCCTTCTGCGAGACTTTCGAGTTGCCAGAACTATTGACGGCGACCGCTTCGCGAACCAGCGCCTTGAAGGCGGACGCGTCAACTTCTTCTGCTTCGTGGATGTCGATCGCGCGGCGTACGTTTCCGTCGAGACTTGAGTTGAACAGGCGTGCCGGATCCTTCACGGACGCGCCCTTAGCGAAAGTAAGCTTTACCGCCTTCTTGTAGGATTCGCCGGTGCAGATGATGCCGTCACACGACCAGACTGGAGTGCCCATCCACTTCCACTCCTCGACGACCTCGGGGACCGCTTCCTTGATCAGCTTGCGCATTCTGCCGGGGGTTTCCCCGCGCCAGTCGCCGAGTTCCTTGATGCGTTTGGAAATTAGTTCCGATGCCGATTGCCCCCCGCCCGCGTCTGACTTTTTCATGTTTTCACCAGGGAGTTGCGCCACTGGGTGGCATACGGCAGCACGAACATGTACAGGCCGCTGAACAGGAGGAGCGCGAGCGGGAGCAGCGGCGAGTAGGTCACCCAGTTGGGAGGCTGTCCCTGTGACAAGACGACGAAGTTGGCGATAACTGTCAGCGTAAAAATGATTGAAAGCCAACGATGGGTTTTTCGAACCCACGCGTTAAAATTCATTATGACCTCCCCTGCTTATTGGGCATCTCAATTCCGAATTGTTTTGCGTACTCGGCATGCAGTCGTTGCCAGCCGCCGAATTTCAAAGCGTCGGCGCCGACGATGCGTCCAATGGGGTGACCGGCGAGGAGCCGCTCCAGCACATCGAAGCAGATGTGCCAGCCCGCAGCACCCATCGATATGAAATCCCGGTTGATGTTGTGCCACAGCGTCAGGCGCGTGCCGTCACTCGCGCCTTCGAGTTCCCAGCGGAGGTCCTGTCCGCCCCAGTTGTACTCCAGCAGCTTGGGAGCGTCGGCGCGCGTGATTCTTGTTTCGGAAACCATCGGAGTGGGCGCTCCCACTGTGGTGAGCTTCACCGTGCTTCCAGCCTTGCCCAGGCTCGCATCGGCCTCGAACGGCGCCCACTCGCGCAGATGCGCCGGGTCGGTAAGCGCCTGCCAGACTTTTTCGGGCGGATGGCGCAGCTCTCTGACCAGTATGAGCGTCCACTTTTCTCCATCCTTTTTTACCTGTGCCCCGCTGGCCGGCCCCGGTGCGTAGTGTTCGCGATCGGTCATTTTCTTTTCCTTGCTTTCTTTTTCGTTGGTGTTGATCGATCCATGCGCTCGAGGTGGCGTTCGAGCGCGTCCACATGAGTGGACCAGAGCCTACGGAACGGAGCCAGCCAGGCATCGACCTTTTGCAGTGGTTCGGGTCTCAACCGATAGACACGGCGCTGTGCGTCAACGGTGGCCTCCACGAAACCCGCCTCACGCAGCACTCGCAGGTGCTTGGACACCGAAGGCTGCGTCAATCGCAGCTGCTCTTCGATATCACCTACGGATCGCTCGGAGGACGCGAGAAGACTCAGGATGGCGCGGCGGCTCGGCTCGGCAATGATGGCAAATGCTGTTTCCACGCTTCTTATATACCTTTCAGCGTATGTACCTGTCAAGGTACATTACCGTACTTGTTCGCCAGAGAAGCTCTTCCCAGCACGCTGCGGAAATCGGTACTGAATCACAGTTTCAAAAGCTTGTACGAACGCATCGCATTTGGATTCGTCGCCATGGTTTACGATGGGTTTCGTCCGAGCGCGGTGCCGCGCCGTGTCGTGTTCAAGGGCGCTACGGCGTTACCCGAGTCTCAACTTCGGTTTTGGAGCGTAGTCATGGGCAAAGGAATTCGTTTCGGCTGCTTCGCATTGGCCTGCGCCATGCCGATTTCATCGTGGGCGATCGACCACATTTTTGCCGATGGCTTCGAGCACTTCTGGAAGGTGGCCCAGGCTGATGTGGAAATCGCGTCGACCGATAACTCTGTCTGGACGCCCCTCAAAGCTCGCTGCGACGCGGACCTCGATTCGGTCATCGGCGATATCTATGCCGGATTTGACTGGCGCCAGGCCGCACAGGACTACGGCCTGTGCTACGCAGCCGGTGTGCTGCGCGCGGACCCTAAGGCGCCGACCTATTCCAAGAAGGCCATCGCCATCTTGAAGACGCTTGCGCGCACTTTTCCGGTGATCGCGCAAAACCAGAATCATCAGTTCCTCGCGTTCGGCGACGGCGCGAGAAAAATATTCACACTGCCAATGACGGCATTGACCGGCACGAGCGTGCGTGTGTTTTCAAATAGTACGGCAGTGAGTTCGTTCACGTATTCGGGGCCGACACTGGTTGGCGTGACCGCGGGATTCGATGCGGGTCAGTTGTATCCGGTGCTGCGTATCAGCAATACGCTGGCTGGGGCCACGTCCAACGCCGCGTTGGAGTACACGCCCCAGGTGGATTTCCACGTATCGATGCGCGACCTCGTGGCCGGCAGCAGCCAATTCAACGTGCTGCACTGGCTTGGCAGCAACCATCCTGCCGGCATGTACTTCGTGGCCACGAACTTGAATGCCACCGACACGGAAATCACCACGGGCTTCACCGTCAGCGGCACGACACTCACGTTCACCGCAGCGCCGGCGGCGGGGAAATCGCTGTTCGTCCAGTACCTCGGCTCCGACTACACGCAGACCAGCAACCTCGCAGGCGGCGTTGAATCAGTGAAGCCAGACGGCCCCGGCTACAACATGCGCGCGATCAACCCGGGCCTGGCCTACGGCTACGACTGCGTGCGTCATTCACCTGATCTGACGTCGGCGCTGCGTCAGGAATTTTATACGGTGCTCAACGGGCAACTGGACTGGTACACGGCGGCTGGATACGAAGGTCCGAATCTGGGCGAGAACCCGATCGGCAACTACTACATCCGCGGCTATCTGACGAGCGCGATGTTCACAGCCTATGCCACCGACTCGGACAACCCACGCGCCCTGCCCGGCGGCGATATGAAGCCGCTCGCGCACACGCTGCTGATGCAGACGTTCAACAAGATGCAAACTGACATTCCCGGAGGATACGGGCCGCAAGGCACGTATTCGGAAGGCACCAATCAGGACATGCTGCAGCTCTATGACCTGTGGAAGCGCCTGACGACAACTGACGGTACGCCGGAGGATCTTGCGCCGCAGCTCGAGTGGACCGCCAATCTCGTCCCCGCGACGATCCACGGCACCAAGCCCGATCGCGCGACGTTTTACGATGGCGGCGACTGGAACGATCTGCCGGCGACGCCACTGGTCGGATCGATGACGGCCTTCGTGAAATACCAGCCCAACCACCCAATGACGCCGTTCGCGCGCCAGCTGCTGGCCGATGTCGGTTCACCGGTGCCCGGCGCGATGTCCGACTACAAGACGGGCGCCGGCATGTTCGCGCTTTCGTATCTGGCCAAAACCAGCGGACCGCTGTACGCGCGTTCGGACTGGGGCACATCGGCGGCGTGGGTCAGTCTCGCCGACGGCCCGGTGATCGAAGACCACCAGCATCTGGACCAGGGCCACTTCACTTTGCAGCGCGGTTCCGACTATCTGCTGATCAACTCCGGCGGTTACGGCATCCTCAACACGCTGCCGTCGCATAACACGCTCGGGTTCGACGACGTCGGTGCGGGCAACCACATCGTGTATCCGCCGGGACAGGGTTATTGGGGTCCGGATGCAAAGATTACGCGGTATGAAGATCAGAACACCTTCGTCTATGCCGAAGCCGACATCGCTGACGCGTACGTCAACAATGATGGGGTGACGAATTCCGTGGTCAGCGCACTGCGCACGTTCGTCTATCTGCGTCCGAACCTGGTGTTCGTGCACGACGAGATGCAAGTCGCGAATCCTGCGGTCAAAAAGATATTCAACGTGAACTTCAACGCCGCTTCGGTGCCGCGTTCGGGCGACGTCTTCTCGGCCGTCCACGGCAGCAGCAAGCTGTTCATGCGCGCGCTGGTGCCGGCAAATCCGGCTCCGGTGATTGCGCTCATCAACTACAACGGCGGCAGTAACAACGTGTCCAACTACAAGACAACGATTACCGGCCAGATCAGCGGTACGTTCCTGCACGTTTTCCAGCTTGCCCCTTCCGCGCAAGCGGCGATGGCAGCGTCCAGCTACATCCTTTCAGCCGACAGCCGCGAGCAAGGTGCTGAAGTTGATGCGGGCGCGCGGCGCTGGATCGTGATGGCGTCGAGGAGTGCCTCACCGATACTTAACTCGAGCTCCTTGAACTACAGCATTCCCCTCGCCTGCCCGTGCACGCATGTGGTGACGGGTCTCATGCCCTCGACTTCGTATCAGATCACGCTGGTCGGCGGCACGGGCGGAACGATGCAGGCGTCGAGCGACGCCAAGGCGCTGCTGACGTTCGACACGAACAATCCCGCAACGACGGGCGTGCAGATCCAATGACGGGTCGCATAACTCGCGTCCCCAAGACTAGGGTTTCGCCTTGCAAACGCACGTAGCTTCCGAAAGTGCGCGGGCATGCACTTTCCCGTCGTCCTGCTTCTTGTTGCAATTGGGGTCTCCGGCCGTCAGGTTGTCGCGGGTCAGCGCTGGTTTCATCTCGCACTTCGAACTCAGGAAAGCGCAATAGCTGTTGCACTGGATAATGGCGTCATCCTTGGCTGCGTTCTTGAGGTCTGTGCGGCCTTCGGTGCACTTGTCCGACGTGTCGTAGATCTTGTCCGCCTTTCCCAACACCTTCGACTGGCCGCACGCGGGAGGAGCTTCTTCCTCATCTCTGATCTGCCCCTCACGCTTGGGTTGCGCGGCACTCGCCGCGCAAACAAGGCATAGGCCGACAAGAACTGCCGTGATGGCAGCCGTCCAGTTGCATCGACGATTGATCATGAGAGTTCTCGTACTGACTAATGGTTGGGACAACCTGATAGACCCAACTGGTTATCCAGTGTCGACGACAGGCTGTCGTTCCAGAATTTCTTGAACGGCACTTCGGCGTGCGGCATGGCGAAGTTGAAAGTCGTTTGTGCAGCCGGCGAGCTGGGGCCGCAAGCGTAGCTCTTGATGAACGATGCAATCCCCTGCATCTGACTGAACGAGGTCCAGTTGTCCGAGCTGCCGTGCGTGATATGGCACGTGCGGCACACCGGCCCCACGACGTTGTCGTACAGTGGCTCGTGGCCGGAAAACGGCGTTCCACTCATTTGTGCCGCGCCGCGCGTGAACGAGAATACTTGTCCCGGATTGCCCACTCCGCCCGGATACCACAGGTTCATCAACTGTTGATAGCCGGCGTGGATGTCAGTACCTGACGGCGCGGTGTCGAGCACCAGCTTGTTGAGCTGGCGCAATTGCTCCTGCGCCGTGGCGGCATTCGGTGAGCCGGAATGTGGATCTCCCGCAGTGTCGTAATGGAACGACGCGACGTCGAAAGGCAGGAAAGCTGCACCGGATGCCTTGTGGGTGGCACCATCAAAGTATCCGTTGTGGCACGCCAGGCAAATATCCGGCAACGGTTTGGCGCCTTGACCATCGAGCGCGGCAGCCGCCAGATACGAGCCGTCGCCTTTGTACGCCCAAAACTGCACGTTCAATCCCGCGGCGGCTGCCGGATCATATTCCATCGCTACTGTTGCCACCGGCGACTTGGTCGGATCGCGCGCGTCGCTCAACGCTGTCGCATCGTCATCCGTGCCGACGACACCATAGTTGCTGACGTAACACGCGATGACATTTCCCGCAGCGACACGGCAATGCATGTTGCGGCCGAACTTCAGGTCGCCAGCGTTGAAATAGATTGCTGTTGCTTCGCCGCTGCCGGGGAAACCGTTGTGCGCTTTCCAATGATCGAACGTGTCACGGTTGCCACCGGGATCGGCATTCGTGGCGGTGCGATAGGCAGCCGAATTGTCCTGGATGCTGCCGCCGGTAATCGGCATCAGATATGTCGGACCTGTGGGCAGTACCGCGTTGTTGTATACCGTCACTGGGCCGTTGCATGCGTTGAAGTTCGGATCGGTTACCAGGCCGTCGGGAAACTGGTTCGGATCCAGCGCCGGCCCCGACAGCAGCGTGACACTCTTGAGCAACGCATTGGTCGAACCATCGTGAACTTCCAGGGTGAAATTCTGGTTCGGCGGCATGCGTTCGATGCCGACCGGGTTGTCGGTTACCACCGTGTTGTTGTGGTGGAACGTGCCCGCAGACGTATCCACATAGGACGCATCCAGGTTGACCGGCAACGTGAACGACGCCGGATCCAGGATCACCTTCAGACAAGCGGAACCGGCAAACTGAGTGTCAGCGTTGAAGGCGCTGAAATGATCTACCTGGCCGACATAGCGATCACCGGCACGCGTCAACTGGCCGAGCTCCTTCCACATTCCCGTGTCTTCCACATAGCGGAAAAACGGAATGTTTCCCGGCGCGCCGCCGAGCAATGGAGCCTCGATCGGCATCGACACATCAATCTTCTTGCCAGGCGCCATCTGCAACGGATCGCCCGCACCATCGCGCGGCTGCAGATAGAACGCGCCGTAAGTGGAGAGCCGCACGGTCTTGCCGCCGAACGTGCCGCCCTGATCGCCGGGTATCGGATTGGGCAGCGAGGTGTCGTACTGAAACGCTTCCATCGTGGCGGTACCGGTAAAGGGATGGCCATTCTTGTCTACGAGCGCACCCGCGCCAAGTTTCATCACGATACCTTTCTGGCAATTGTCGTTGCCATGCGTGCTTTCGCGCTTGCGCTCGCAGGGAAATTCCAGCGTGCCGCCGTGGCCGGCGTCCACAGTCTTCGCGGTGCTGGGATCCAGCGGGATCTTCATCCCGGTATTGCGTCCGTAATACACGCGTGAGCTGAGCGCATAGCCGATCTTGCTCACATTCAGAACAAAGCGCGGCGCATCCTTCACCTTGACCGCGAACTGTCCCCGGTTGTCGGTCTGCACCGGCACCTGGTTGAGCACGACTTGCGCGTGGTCTACCGGCGAGCCGGTGAAGCGATCGAACACGGAACCTGCGAACAGGATTTCATCCGGACCGCCGAACAAGTTGCGCGTACTCACGGCAAAGCCACCCTTGCCATCGCTTACCTGTACCTGCAATTTGTTGAGCGAGGGACTGACGAGCAATGGCCATTCCACCGTCGCCGAATCCGGCAACCCGAGGTTGCGGCCGCTATCATCGATCCATTGATAGTGCAATGTGTCGCCATCCGGATCGACTGCTGTGACCTTGGCGCGCAACAAATCGCCTGGGTCGGCGCGGCGCACGCCACTTGTGCCTTTGGTCAAATCCAACGCATCAATCCGCGGCGGATGGTTGGCCACCAGTACGTCGATATTTTGCGGAGCGCCGGTTAGGACCACGCTGCTGTCCCCTGAAGACGCGTTGCATGTCGCGTTGACTCTGTAGTTGCCGGGCGCCGACGTCACCGGCAGCACGTACTCGCCGAGACTATTGCCGTTGACCGGCCCCGCAACGACATTGCCACCGCCGTCGACGAGCGATACTTTCGCCTGCGTCACTGCGTTGACGTCGAACGCGGGACGGAACCAGAAGCACGCGGTCTTTTTGTCCTGGAACCAGACTGTCCCGACCATCGCCCCCGGTGTCGGCGCGACCAGCACAGTGTGGTCGAGCAACACTTCGCTGCTGGCCACGGTGACTACCTGCGATTCGCAGTGAGTGAAGTAGCCAGATCCGTGCGTGCAAATGTGGTATTGCCCGTGTGGCACTACCGGGGTATGAAAATATCCCGCTGCGTTGGTTTTCACTTTCGCACTCATCGTGCTGGTTGTGGTGCTCTGTGCCCACACTTCGATGTCTGGCACATTGATCAGCCGGATGCGACCCGCCGCCACACTACCCTGCGGACCGATTACTTCGGCCGTGACATAGCCGTGGATCGGGCCGCCAACCAGGGGCGGCGGCGTGGGATGACATGCAGACAGACCCACGAGTACGCTCAGACCAAACAATATTGCAAGGCTGCACTTCAGGAACGCGTTCATGCCAGCTCCCCCGGCACTCGCCGGTTTCAGTAAGTTGAAAGGTCCCCTTTTTTTTCCGTGTTCATAGGCGGCCGCAAAGTCTTCGGTACGGTCGCGAACATTGCGTATGACGACACCAACGCGTCGAACACACGAACTTGCGAGCCATCCGATGCCTGGAAAACTACGCCTGTGGTGCGTTTTCGCAAGACACCGGAATTGTTAGTACTGCTAATAGAGCCGTCCGCAGATTATTTCTTGGTATCCGCACGATTTCTGCATTGCCTGGCACCTGCCGAAGTGCTCGATGTGCCAGCAGCGCGCGCCGCGGCGAGAAGCAGCACTTGGCCTGCCGCGTGCATTTCATGCAGTGCACTCAGCGCGCGGCAAAACGCCGGCGCGACCTGCACGCATGGCTGTGTCGACGCAACAGCGAGGCGTGCCAGCCTGAGTCAATCAGCAGTACGCATATGGACGTCTGCAGTGGAACTTGAAATTTTCCTACAGCACGTCTGTATTTCAAGAAATGCTGTACATCGTACAGCACACGAATTCTTCTGAAATATCCGCGACGATTTATTGTTTTCAAGCGTAGCGACGACTACTTCGCTGCCAGCCAGCCGCCGCTAAAGCCGGCGCGGCGCAAGCCGTCGGCCATATAGCGGCAGCCACGCATCAATTTCCACAGCATGCCGCTGCGGTGGTTTTCGATCATCAGCACGATTGGACCCAAGTTCAGTCCGAAGTGCCACGGCGATACCCAGCCGTCGTGGGTACTCGCGCCGGCGCCGAGCGCGCCGTTCTTGGGCCCGCGGAAAGTCTGATTGAAAGTCGCTTTGAATCCATACGCATGCCGATCATGCAATTGCAGCGTGCGGGTGTAGTGGTGAATCGCCGGCAGAACGATATCCGGCGCGAAAGGCAATGACGCGACGACGGCCCACGGTGCAAGAGTGCCGTCATCAATGCCGTAGGGAGCGCCTCGGCCCTCGTAGTCGTAAAAGTGCCGCTGCATACCATCGATCATCAGTGTTGCCGGACCCGGACCGTCGCTGGCGGTAATGCCCCAACAATGCCCGCAATAACCGCGAAAACCGAGGGGATTGTCGATCGCATAGCGCTGCTGCACCTGGCTGGCGCGGCGGCTGTTTTCGAAATAGTCGATGCCTTTGTCGCGCATGAAGGCATCCTGGATTCCTTTGAAATCAATCCAGACATGCGATAACTGATGCGTGAACAGCGGACCCGAATGCAGATAGTCGATGTCGTAACACCGCTTCCACTCGTACGTGGAACACCATGCCAGATAACTTTCCAGAGGCAGCGGATGTGTCGGCGAGCCCAGGGCCAGTGCATACAGCAACAGCGCCTCGTCGTAGCCCTGCCAGCGGTACGGTATAAAACCTGATTCAGGTCGCCAACCGTGGCCGATCGTCCCACCCTCGGTCTCCGCCCATCGCCAATCCACCCGTCGATATAGATCATCGGCGAGTGTGCGGATTTCACGCTGTTGCGGGGTGTCGTCGCGGAAATACACGGCAACCGCAAGCATTCCAGCCAGTAGAAACGCGCTGTCCACCGTGGATACTTCACATTGCCAGGCGCGCCTGCCGGTATGCATGTCGAGGAAGTGATAGTAGAAACCGTGGTAGCCCGACGCGTCCGCCTCGGGCCCTTGGGGGCTGTTCCAGAAAAAGCGCAATGTGGCCAGAGTCAGCTCGATGGCCTTTGTCTGCGACATCAACCCGCGCTCGATGGCTATCGGATAGGCGGCCAGCGCCATTCCGGTTGCGGCGATGCTTGCTGGCCATCCGGGCGCGGTCTTGTCCAGCACCAGCCCGTTCAGGGGGTTGGCTTCCTGTTGAAAGTAGGCAAAGGCCCGATTTTGCAGGTGCTGCAGCAGCTCAGACTCGCTTGAATGGGACTGCATGTGGGTAGTGGGTCAGTTTGAAAAATACTTGGCATAACAATTGCTTAGCAATTTATACCAGTAAAACTTGAGTAGCAGGAGAGGCAATTTATGGCAATGAACGCTAGTTAACGTTAAATGGTCTTATGTGACGCAAGCATATAGCGCTGTCAACAGATGGTTGATATATTGTCAATGTGGTTTCGGGGTGGAAATGGCGCCTATTTGGGGAGGCGTCATATTAAATCTAGGTGATGTATGGCAACGAACAGTAACTTGAGCTATAGCATTGCTTACGCTCTGCGTTCGTCTTGCGATGATGACGATACGGTGGTCTGCGACCATCCTATTGCCACGATGGATGACGTCGTGCGTCCGCTTGGCAAACCTAGCGATTACACCTTCGGCGAACTACATACCCTTGAGCAGATGAAGGCCAAAATCGGCCCGTAGCGTCATCGCTGTTCAAAGGCACGGGGAGGGTGCTTATACGGCAGGGAAGCAAGTTGGTCAGCGAATCCTTCTGCCGTTTAGGTGCAGTTCTCGGTTCCATGTCGATCTTGATCTTGCGCGCAAGACGCCAAGACTATTGCCGCAGACCAAGAGGATATGGGCACTCTTGGAGATTCTGCGAAGCAAGCAGCCAATTACCAGGGAGTTTCGACCGCACCCTATGAAGGGGGGTTGGACTGGTTGGTGGGATTGTCATGTCGGCAACGATCTAGTGCTGATTTGGCGTTATAACGAAGAAAAAGACACCAAGGGTAAAAAGCAGGAAATAGTTGAATTAATGGCGCTGGGTACTCACGCCTACCTTCAGATTTAGTCCGCAAGCTCGGCAATCTCCTCAAGGCTCCAGATGCGATCCGATATGCCAGCTTCCATAGCCGGTGTTACTCGCAACGTCTGGTGAATGCGCCCGAAGTTGTAGTGCATGAAGTAAATCGACAGTGCATGAATATGGTTCTCTACTTTCTTTGAGAAGCCATTGGTAAGCCGCGTGAACCGGCGCATGGACATGCGCATAGTCAGGTTCTGGCGTTCTACGAAACTCGTGCTGATATGCCGCTTGTCGGGGTTGCCGAGAATTTCTTTCTTGTGTGCGCAGACGAATTCCACGGGGCTGTATTTGCGCTCCGGCGTCGTCGGGCCTTGGCCGTAGGTCTTAATCAGCATCGCGTAGTCCACGCGTGGGCCAAAGGATGATCCAGCGATTGCATCGACATAGACGGCTAAACCGTCCGTCGTGATTTGCACTTGCCCATCGACACGCTTGGAAAGGTCATGGATGAAAGTGTTTGCGGCGGTCGGGGAACGATCGGCGACCATGTAGGACGCGATCAGCTTGGTATCCGCGTCAATGGCTGTCCAAGTCCAGGTGTCGCCAATGCCGGGCGTCCCCTTGAGTTCTGCGGGGACATTCGCTTGCTTCATTCCAACGAAAGACCAAATTTCGTCAAGCTGCAGGCGCTTGCATTTGAGGTGGCGGACGTTCTCGTCCTGATATTTGGAGCAGGCGGTTCCAACGTCCTGGAGGAGCTTGGCAATCGTGTTCTTGCTTGCGCCAGTCATCCGCGAGATTGAACGGATGGAACAACCCTCAACCATCATGCCGAGGATTTGAGCGCGGGTCTTAAGAGGCAGCTTGTTCATGGCAAGCATAGTGACACTTTATGCTTAACTTGTCAAGCATTATGGTCATTTATGTTCATAAATATCTTGTAATATCCCGGATAGAGGTATATAAAAACACGTCGATCCGGGATGTTAACAGGTACGATCATGCAGGGTAGCGAGTCGCAAGACTTATTTGGGCACGACTTCATCCCCACCTCAGATGAAGACTGGCTGTTGTTGGATGCCAGGGCGCAACAGCTTTTCCGTCCAACGGCTCCAATCGATGAGCAGCGGCTATTTGTTGGAAGGATTAACCAGATCGGCCAGCTCCTAGAAGTGATTTACCAAGCCGGCGCGCATGCAATCGTGTATGGCGAACGCGGCGTGGGAAAAACTTCTCTGGCGAATATCCTTGATCAAAAGGTTATCGGCGATTCCACGACGATCAAGGCACTGAAAATAACCTGCACGCGAGGGGATACATTCGGATCAGTTTGGAGGAATGTATTTTTCGACTTTGAGCACGAGGGCAGATCAATGTCCGATGTGCTTGGAACTGATCCGCAGCCGTTTGCGGTATACAAAGTTGCGCAAGGTTTACCGCAAAGGACCCAGTTCCTAGTAATTCTGGACGAGTTCGATCGCCTTGAAGGCGATGAGATTAAGGTCATGATGGCCGACACGATCAAATATTTTTCGGATAACCCGATCAATGTAACTATTTTGGTTGTTGGCGTCGGCGGTTCTGTGGAGGCGTTGTTCGGCAAACACCCTTCGATTCAGCGATGCTGTACACAGATTCGTATGCCGCGCATGAAGCCGTCTGAGCTGCGTCCAATTTTTACGGAGCGTCTGGCCAAGCTCCATATGACAGCTGAAAACGAAGTGATAGATAACATCGTTAAGCTGTCGCAGGGGCTTCCAGGGTATACGCATTTGTTGGGAATGTTAGCTGTGCGCGCCGCACTAGCGGAGCAATCCAAGAGAGTTCAACTGAAACACTTGGATTTGGCTGTGGCGAGCGCATTGGATAAGTCGGATGAATCAACACGCCGCGACTACTACAAAGCGATACAGAGCACGAAGCCGGACAATAAGTACAAGGAAGTTCTGCTTGCGTGCGCCATGACGGAAAAAAATGCACTTGGGCAGTTTTCAGCAACCGCCGTATGCGAGCCGTATTCTCGAATTGTTGGAAAGGACGTAGGGATTGAGCATTTTGCTCGACACCTAAATGCGTTCTGTCAGCAAGATCGGGGGCCTGTGCTGGTAAAGGTCGGGAAGCCGAAGCGCTTTCTGTATCACTTTCACAACCCGTTGCTTGAGCCGTTAGTGATGCTCCTCAGAAAGCCTTAGACCTTGTCTTTGGTCTTGCTATGAGTAGCTTTCCAGCGGGTGGTGGCAGCCTTTTTTGCGATAGTCGAACGTTGTTCAGCGCTAAGCTTCGTCGCTCTAGCTCTACCTCCAACTAGGCCGCCCTTACGCCCAAGTTCAACCGCTGCGGGGTCTTTGCCCGTATCGTCGGCCTTGGGTACTTGGCCGGTCGCAATGTCGCCAATGAGCTTGGCGAGCTTGAAAACACCGCTTGGACGCTTGGGATTGTTGGCCATAACCCATTATATCGCGCCGGCAAGTTCCTGACCGCTCAAGCAAAATGAAACTGACCCACTACCTGCATGTGGCCCTAGTTTCCCTTTTGCGTGCAATGGATTACAATATGCGGCTGGATATTGTTAAGACCTGATCGGAAGGCACACATGAAAGTTCTGTCCTCACTCAAATCCGCCAAGACGCGTCATCGCGACTGCAAGGTCGTTCGTCGTCGCGGCAAGGTATTCGTGATCTGCAAGAGCAACCCGCGCTTCAAGGCGCGTCAGCGCTAAGATTGCGTCCTAGCATTGTGAACGAAAGGCCGCTCTGTGCGGCCTTTTGTTTGTGGGCGGTGTTGGCACAGAACGTGAGTTTCGGTGAGGTTTGCTAGGCAAGTCATGGAATTGCTTGGCGGAATCTGCTACAAAATACGTCCATTCGCGGCAATTGGCCGCGCGTCAGGAGCTCGCGCCATGCGTACCCGTTTCCTCCGTATTTCCTGCGCTTGCGCCATCGCGGCGTTCAGTGGCGCCAGTCTGGCCCACGCTGAAACCTTGCTGGTGGATCGCGTCAAGCAGGAACGCGACATGGGGTCACCCAGTCGCGGCATGAGTATGTCCCAGGTCGAGCGCACCTTCGGCGCGCCGAAGGACAAGATGGCCGCTGCCGGCGGTGATGCGCCTCGGCATCCGGTCATCAACCGTTGGGTCTACGACCGCTACATCGTCTACTTCGAGCGCGATCGCGTCATCAGCAGCGTTGCCGTCCGCGCCACGCCGACTGAAATCGGACCAAAAGACGCCACCAGTAATCAATGACGTCCATGCCGTTCCGTCTGCCTGCGGAATGGGAACCGCAGGCAGGCGTCCTGCTGGCCTGGCCGCATGCACAAACCGACTGGGCTCCACGTCTGGCTGAAGTCGAATCCACTTGCGCTGCCCTGGTCGCAGCCATCTCGCGTTGTGAGCCTGTGCTCGTCTGCGTCGCCGATGCAGAAGTGCGCGTCCGTGCAGAACGGCTGATCGCCGCTGCCTGCGTCGGGCACAAGACGAAAATCCAATTCATCGAAATCGAATATGACGACACGTGGCTGCGCGACTCCGGCCCGCTGACGCTGACTGACGGCCGTCGTTTCCTGCTCACGGATTTTCGCTTCACCGGCTGGGGCGGAAAATTCGAAGCCACTCGTGACGATTGTCTGATCGGAGGTTTGTTCGCCAGGGACCTGTTTCCCGGTGCCGAGCACCGCCGCGTGGATTGGGCATTGGAAGGCGGCGCAATCGAATCCGATGGCGCCGGCACCCTGCTGACGACCTGGCGCTGCCTGCATCAACGCCACCCGGAACTCAGCCGCGAACAGATCACCCGCATCCTTTGCGAGAAGCTCGGCGCCACGCGCGTGCTGTGGCTGGAGCGCGGCTATCTGCAAGGCGACGACACCGACGCGCACATCGATACGCTCGCGCGATTTGCGCCCGACGACGCCATCGTGTTCCAGGCCTGCGACGATCCGACAGATGCACACTTTCATGAGCTGACGGCGATGGGCGATGAGCTTGCGGCATTGCGAACTGAAAATGGCAAGCCGTATCGGCTGCATCCCCTGCCCTGGGCCCGACCGATCACCGATGACGGCCGCCGCCTGGCGGCGTCTTATGCCAACTATTTGATCGTCGATGACGCCGTGCTGGTTCCGGCGTACGACGACCCTGTCGACGCGGCGGCCGCTAGGGTAGTCGCGTCGGCGCATCCCGGTCGCGACGTGATTGCGGTACCCTGCCGGCCCCTGATATGGCAAAACGGCAGCCTGCATTGCATGACCATGCAGTTGCCGCGAGGAGTACTTGGATGACCCGGCTCGTGCGAGCAGCGCTGTTGCAGGAAATCGATCGCGGTAGCGTGGACGCAAACCTCGCTGCGATCGAGGCGGGCCTGCGCGAGGCAGCGGCCAAAGGCGCCCGGCTCGTCCTGTTGCAGGAACTGCATAACGGACCATATTTCTGTCAGCACGAGGCCGTCACCGAGTTCGATCGCGCCGAAGCGATTCCCGGGCCGAGCACGGCGCGCATCGGCGCGCTCGCGGAGGAGTTGAAACTTGTCGTCGTCGCTTCGCTGTTCGAGCGCCGCGCCGCGGGGCTGTATCACAACACGGCCGTCGTATTCGACTGTACAAAGGAAATTTGCGGCAAATACCGCAAAATGCACATTCCGGACGACCCGGCATTTTACGAAAAATTCTATTTCACTCCGGGCGATCTTGGCTTCGCTCCCGTTGCCACGTCGCTGGGCAAACTCGGCTTGCTGGTGTGCTGGGATCAGTGGTATCCAGAAGCTGCACGCCTGATGGCGCTGGCCGGCGCGGACCTGCTGCTCTACCCCACTGCGATTGGTTGGGATCCGGCTGATGATGCGGCGGAAAAATCGCGTCAGCGCGATGCCTGGATCACGGTGCAGCGCGGTCACGCAGTCGCCAATGGTCTGCCGCTGCTTGCCTGCAATCGAACAGGTGTAGAATCGGCACCGGACGCTGGACGCGGCCTGCAGTTCTGGGGCTCGAGTTTTGTCGCTGGCCCTCAGGGCGAAATGCTTGCACAGGCCTCTACCGATCGTCGCGAGCTTTTGATTGTCGACATCGATTTGGCGCGCAGCGAGACGGTGCGTCGCATCTGGCCATTCCTGCGCGATCGACGCATTGATGCTTACGGCGATTTGCTAAAACGCTATCGCGACTGAATCGCACTTCTTCCATTTCACTCAAGCCACCCAACACAGCCATCAATTCCGTGGATGCCATGACGCCGTCACCCGAAACTCAAGACGACGCGCAGGATGCGTTGGTCGGTCAACCGATCACGCGGGTCACGCGCGACGGCGTCGAATACACGTTGCTCGGCACGGCGCACGTTTCGCGTGCCAGCGTGACTGCGGTGCGCAGCCTGATTCAGAACGGCGACTTCGACGCGATAGCTGTTGAACTATGCGACACGCGCTTTCGTGCGTTACGCGACCGCGAAGCCTGGCGCAATCTGGATCTGCTCAAGGTCATCCGCGAAGGCAAGGCCGGCATGGTCGCGGCCAATCTCGCATTGTCTGCCTACCAGCGTCGCCTCGCGGAACAGTTCGGCATCGAGCCGGGCGCGGAAATGAAAGCAGCGGCGGACCTGGCCGACGAACGCGGCAAACCACTGTGGCTGGTCGATCGCGAAATCAGCGTGACTTTGCGCCGCGCCTATCGCAGTGTCGGTTTCTGGGATCGCATGGGTATCCTTTCCGGTCTCGTCGCCAGCCTGTTCGAGCGTGGTGAAGTTGCCGAAGCGGATATCGAAAAGCTCAAGCACGGCGACATGCTGCAGAGCGCATTCAGCGAATTCGCCGAGCAGTCCGAGCCGCTGTTCCGCAGTTTGATCGCCGAGCGCGATACGTTCATGGCTGCGCGCCTTCGCGAAGAGAGTGCGAACCAGTCATTGAAGAAAGTTCTCGTGGTGATTGGAGCGGGTCACCTTGCCGGCATCGAACGCGAACTCAATTCACAGAGCGAGTCGGCGGAAACGCTGCTTGCAACGCTGAAGGCGACGCCACCGGCGGCGCGCTGGCCGAAGTGGATCGGCTACGGCGTACTCGCGCTCATCATCGGCGCAATCATCTTCGCCTTCACTCGTGGCATCGGCCTCGGAACGGTCGCGTTGCGCGACTGGGTTGTTTACACCGGCTGCGGCGCTGCACTCGGCGCGCTGGTCGGCGGTGGCCACCCGCTGACAGTGCTCACCGCATTCGTTGTCGCGCCTCTCAAACCGTTTCGGCCGCTGGTACCCTCCGGCGCCATCGCCGCCGCCGCAGAGATGTGGTTGCGGCGCCCGCGCGTTGCCGATTTTGAAGCACTGCGCGATGACGTGATCAACTGGCATGGCTGGTGGAAGAATCGCGTCTCGCGCACGCTGCTCGTTTTCATCTTCACCAACCTCGGCATGATGATCGGCGAATACATGGCCGGCTTCCGAATCCTTCACCGACTGATGTAATCGGAACTCAAGTAGATGCGACTCGCAAAGTTATTGTTCAAACCCAAATGGCAGGACAAGGACGCGGCCGTACGCCGCACCGCGGTCGCCACCGACAACGACGCCGAACTGATCCAGGCACTGCCGCAACTCGTGCGCGAAGACGCCGATGCCGGCGTGCGCCTGGCTGCACTCAAGCGCCTGAACGACTACGAGCATTGGCGCGAACGCTCCACCGGCGATGCGGATGAAAATGTGCGTTCTAGTGCACGCGGCATGTATCTGACGTTGTTGTGTGCAAACGCGAGCGAGCCATCGATGAAACGGCGCATTGCCGAGCTCGAAACGCTGGCAGCGCCGGAACTTGAAAAAGTGGCGACAACAGCGACGCATCGCGACCTGCGCGCTGCCGCGCTGGAACGCATTGTGCGGCCGGGGCTGCTCGTTGAACGCGCGGTTGCCGATCCGGATGCACAGCTGCGATTGGCGGCGCTGGAGCGGATCGATGATCCGGGCCTGATCGAACGCGTCGCCGAACGTACGCGCAAGACCGACAAGGTCGTGAGTCGTCGTGCACGCGAGCGCCTGGAAGCCTTGCGTATCTCCGCCGGCGACGGTACCGCCATTGGCGTGCGCGCCCGCGCATTTTGCGAACGACTCGAAACGCTGCTGCGCGCACCGCGCATCGACATGGAAAGTGATCTGGCTGCGATCGATGCGGCGTGGTCAGGACTCGGCCAGGCAATTCCTGCCGAAATCAGCGCCCGCTATCGCGGTGCGCATGTGCTCGTTTTACGATCGCTCGATTCGCTGCGAAATCCGCCAAGCAAAATTGTCGCGGAGCCAGCGATAGAGGACGTCGCACCGACCCCGACGTCCACGGCAGACCAGGAATTACAGCAAGCCGCCGTCACGGAAATACTGGTTTCAAAAGCCCGCTTCGACGCCGCACTCGCCGCCGCGCAGGCGCAAGCACGCGTCGAACAGGAACGGCGCAAGGCCCTGGTCGAAGAAATTGAGCAAATGATGCCGACCTTTGCCACGGCAATCGAAAGCGGCGATTCGGCGGCCGCGCACAATTTGCACGCCCGTATCCGCGAGGATTTAAAGTCCGTACGCGAAGCCCCTGCGGAGCTGCAGCGGCGCATGGCGCCACTGGAAGAGCGCCTCGCCGAAATGAAGCGCTGGCAGCACTGGTCCAACAACCAGCGCCGGCGCGCGCTATGCACCGAGATTGAAGCGCTGACTGCCGCAGGCCTACATCCGGATGCAATCGCCACGCGCGTGCGCGAAGCGCGCGAGGAATGGAAGCGGCTGGATGCTGCCGAAGGTATCGCCGCAGACAGCGAATCCGGCCCTGGAATCTCGCGCCGATTCCATGCGCTTTGCTACCAGGTGTTGCGTCCGACCAAGGGCTATTTTTCCAAGCGCAACGAGGTGCGTAAATCGCATGGTGCGGAAATCGAGGCGCTGCTTGAGCGTGCAGCAGCAATCGGCGACGACAGCACAGACTGGACTGCGCTCGCCGCACTGCGCACTGAAACCAGTTCCGCTTTGCGCGCGCTGGACGAGGTCGATCCGCGCACGCGCACGGCGCTGGCGAAGCGGTTGAAACAGGTGATCGCACGTACAAGCACGTTGATCGAAACGCACGAACGCGATGTGGAAATGTCCAAGCAAGGTCTCATTGAGCAAGCGACGACGCTCGGCACGCGCAGCGATCACGCGACCCTGCCGCGCGAAGCACGCGACCTGCAAAAGCGCTGGACCGCTCTCGGCAACGGGCGGCGCACAATCGACCAGCGCCAATGGCGCGAGTTCCGCGGCGCCTGCGACGCCGTATTCGGCAACCTCGATGCCGCACGCAAGGATCAAGAATCGAAAGTCGCCGCGACGCTTGCCCAGGTGCAGGACATCGTCACGGAACTCGAAGCGCTCGCCAGGGATGAAAGCACGCCAGCAGAGTCGGTCAGGACGCAACTGCGGGATCTCGACGCTCGCTGGCAGGCGACGGGCAGCAACGATCGTGCCCTTGTACAGCGTCAACGTCAGGCACACGATGCGGTGACGCTGAGGCTCAAGGATGCGGTGCGGCGCAAGCGTCTCGAACGCTACACGATCGCGATGCAAAAATATGCTTTTCTCCGCGCCACCGAAACCGGCAGCGCGCAATCTGCCGAAAGCTGGGATGCTTTTGTGGCAACCACACCGGCGTTCGACGCGGCATTGCAGACGCGTCGGGAGCTGGCACAGACGGCTGCTGGCGAGGTGGAGGAATCAGAAGCGCCACGCGAAATCCTGGTGCAACTCGAATTCCTCGCCGGCATCGATTCGCCGTCCGAAGATCGTCAACGCCGCATGAGCTATCAGGTAAGCCGTCTATCCTCGCGCATGCGCTCAGGCGCCGCTGCGACACCTGAGCACGAACTCGATGACCTGCTTGCTGCCTGGTTTGCGCAGGCAGCGCAACCGTCGCCGCTGGAAGATCGCTTCACCCAGGCGGCAACGGCCGTGATCGACACCCTGCCCTAGCCTGCTGCAGCCTGCTCCGACAGCTTACGCGTGCGCGCGTCGCGCAGTATGCGTTTGCTCCACAGACTCATGTCGTCGAGCAGCGAATAGATGGTCGGCAGCACGAGCAGGCTGACCAGGGTAGAGAAGACCAGGCCACCCGCAATGGCGCGCGCCATCGGATAGTACGGCGGGCCGTCGCCACCGATCGATGGGCCATGAGCGCACAACGGCAGCATACCCAGGATCGCTGTGCCCATGGTCATCAGGATCGGACGCAGGCGGTCTTTGGCGCCCTGGATCAGCGCCTCGCGCCGGCCGAGGCCGGTGTGCCGCAACTGATTGATGTGCACGATCATCACGATGCCGTTGTTGACGACCACTCCCATGAGGATCAACACGCCGATCAGGGCCATGATCGAGAAAACTGTACCGGTGATCCAGAACAGCCAGTACACGCCGAAGATCGAGAAGATGAAGGTGGTGAGGATCGCGGCCGGATAGATCAGCGATTCGAA